>NZ_CM009578.1:1513250-1830750 GCF_002993885.1 Sphingopyxis lindanitolerans | reverse complement strand
GTGCGGTAACACGCACTGGAGGACCGAACCGTTCAATGTTGAAAAATTGTCGGATGAGTTGTGTTTAGGGGTGAAAGGCCAATCAAACCGGGAAATAGCTGGTTCTCCGCGAAATCTATTGAGGTAGAGCGTCGGATGAATACCATGGGGGGTAGAGCACTGGATGGATGCGGGGGTCGCGAGATCTACCAATTCTAACCAAACTCCGAATACCCATGAGTAATATCCGGCAGACAGACGGCGGGTGCTAAGGTCCGTCGTCAAAAGGGAAACAGCCCTGACCTACAGCTAAGGTCCCCAAGTCACGTCTAAGTGGTAAAGCATGTGGGAATCCCAAAACAACCAGGAGGTTGGCTTAGAAGCAGCCATCCTTTAAAGAAAGCGTAACAGCTCACTGGTCTAAATAAGGGTTCCTGCGGCGAAAATGTAACGGGGCTCAAGACGTGCACCGAAGCTTAGGGTGTGTCGCAAGACACGCGGTAGCGGAGCGTTCCGTAGGCTGATGAAGCGATCTGGTAATGGGTCGTGGAGGTATCGGAAGTGCGAATGCTGACATGAGTAGCGATAAAGAGGGTGAGATGCCCTCTCGCCGAAATCCCAAGGGTTCCTGCTTAAAGCTAATCTGAGCAGGGTAAGCCGGCCCCTAAGACGAGCCCGAAGGGGGTAGTCGATGGGAACCACGTTAATATTCGTGGGCCTGGAGGTGTGTGACGGATCTCGTAAATTGTCTGACCTTATTGGATTGGTCAGGCTTTGAAGAGGTTCCAGGAAATAGCCCCTCCATTATAGACCGTACCCTAAACCGACACAGGTGGGATGGTAGAGTATACCAAGGCGCTTGAGAGAAGTCTCCTGAAGGAACTCGGCAAATTGCCTCCGTACCTTCGGAAGAAGGAGGCCCCACAATTGGGCAACCAGTTGTGGGGGGCACAGGCCAGGGGGTAGCGACTGTTTAGCAAAAACACAGGGCTCTGCTAAGTCGGCTTCAAGACGACGTATAGGGCCTGACGCCTGCCCGGTGCCTGAAGGTTAAGTGGAGGGGTGCAAGCTCCGAAATGAAGCCCAGGTAAACGGCGGCCGTAACTATAACGGTCCTAAGGTAGCGAAATTCCTTGTCGGGTAAGTTCCGACCTGCACGAATGGCGTAACGACTTCCCCACTGTCTCCAGGAGATGCTCAGCGAAATTGAATTCTCCGTGAAGATGCGGAGTACCCGCGGTTAGACGGAAAGACCCCGTGCACCTTTACTGCAGCTTCAGAGTGGCATTAGGAAAGAACTGTGTAGAATAGGTGGGAGGCTTTGAAGCACTGGCGCCAGCCGGTGTGGAGCCATAATGTGAAATACCACCCTGTTGTTTTCTGATGTCTAACCTCGATCCATGAAACTGGATCAGGGACCCTCTGTGGCGGGTAGTTTGACTGGGGCGGTCGCCTCCTAAAGAGTAACGGAGGCGCGCGATGGTAGGCTCAGGACGGTTGGAAACCGTCTGTTAGAGTGCAATGGCATAAGCCTGCCTGACTGCGAGACTGACGAGTCGAGCAGAGACGAAAGTCGGTCATAGTGATCCGGTGGTCCCGAGTGGAAGGGCCATCGCTCAACGGATAAAAGGTACGCCGGGGATAACAGGCTGATGATTCCCAAGAGCTCATATCGACGGAATCGTTTGGCACCTCGATGTCGGCTCATCACATCCTGGGGCTGGAGCAGGTCCCAAGGGTTTGGCTGTTCGCCAATTAAAGTGGTACGTGAGCTGGGTTCAGAACGTCGTGAGACAGTTTGGTCCCTATCTGCCGTGGGCGTCGAAATTTGAGAGGAGTTGACCCTAGTACGAGAGGACCGGGTTGAACATACCTCTGGTGTACCTGTCGTGGCGCCAGCCGCGCAGCAGGGTAGCTATGTATGGACGGGATAACCGCTGAAAGCATCTAAGCGGGAAGCCTCCCTCAAGATAAGATTTCTTAGAGCCGTGGAAGACCACCACGTTGATAGATCGGATGTAGAAGCGTGGTAACGCGTGGAGCTAACCGATACTAATTGCTCTATTCGCACTTAAGAGTCCCACCATCAACGACAAGCCTGATCGGTTTGTCCGCATGTGTGGATGATTGTAAAGCAGTCCATATTGCACGGGCATCGATTGAACCCCCTTTTGACCTACGCCGGCTTCATTGCTTGGTGACCATGGCGTCAGTGACCCACCCGATCCCATCTCGAACTCGGACGTGAAACCTGACAGCGCCGATGGTACTATGGCTCAAGCCCTGGAAGAGTAGGACGTCGCCAGGCATTGCAGCCGACGTAAGGTCGAAACGGAAACCCATTCACAAAGTTAAAGGCCGGCAGAAATGCCGGCCTTTTGCTGTTCCGGCGCTCCCGAAAGGAGTGCTGCATATCGGTTGACGCGGGATGGAGCAGCCCGGTAGCTCGTCAGGCTCATAACCTGAAGGTCGTAGGTTCAAATCCTACTCCCGCAACCAATAAAAGGCCCGCCTTTCCACTGGATCGGCGGGCTTTTTTGCGTCCGGCGCAGGTGTCGGGTTTAAGGATCGCCGCCAGCGCCCCTGCGCGCGCCGCCGCGATCAGGCGCGTTCGCCCCGCAATCCCGACCCGCTTTCCTGCCGCGCGATGGCGATCAGCTCGTCGATCGCGACATGGCGTTCGAGTTCGGCGGCGACCGCGTCGAGCGCGCTGTCCACCGCGGCGTCATGATCCTGCCCGCCGCCGACGGCGCCCAGTCGCGTAAGCAAGGCGCGGCGGAGGTCGGCGCTCGCCAGCAGACCATGGACATAGCTGCCCATCACGCGGCCGTCGGCGCTGATCGCGCCCTCCGGCTGCCCCGCGATCGCCGCGAAGGCGCGCGCGGTTCCGGCCCCCGTCGTTTCCCCCATATGTATTTCATAGCCGGTGATCGGGGCGCCGAGCGCGCTGCCCGTCACGGCGCGAAGGGTTTTCGTGGGTGCCAGGCGCGTTTCGACGTCGAGCAGGCCGAGACCGTCGGCGCACCCCGGCGCGCCCTCGATCCCTTCGGCGTCGGCAATCCGGCGGCCGAGCATCTGATAGCCGCCGCACAGCCCCAGCACATGTCCGCCGCGGCGGACATGGGCGCTTATGTCGACGTCCCATCCTTCGGCGCGCAGCGCGGCGAGGTCGGCGCGGGTCGCCTTCGACCCCGGCAGGACGATCAGCGCCGCTTCGGCGGGAATCGGCTGGCCCGGCGGCACCATCACCAGCCGCACGCCGGGTTCGAGCTTCAGCGGATCGAGATCGTCGAAATTGGCGATGCGCGGCAGGATCGGGCAAGCGACGATCATCGCGCCGTCGGGTGCCGCCGCCCTGCGATCGAGGACCACCGCATCCTCGCTCGGCAGATATTTGACCGCGTCGATCCAGGGAACCACCCCGAAACCGCGCCATCCGCTGCGCCGCTCGATTTCGCGATAGCCGTCGTCGAACAGCGCGGGATCGCCGCGAAACTTGTTGATCAGAAAGCCCCGGATCATCGCGGCATCGCCCGGATCGATGACCGCCTTCGTCCCGACGATCGACGCGATGACGCCGCCGCGGTCGATGTCGCCGACGAGCAGGACCGGGACGTTCGCCGCGCGCGCGAAGCCCATGTTGGCGATGTCGCCGCGGCGCAGGTTGATCTCGGCGGGCGATCCCGCGCCCTCGACGATCACCAGGTCGCATGCGGCGCGGAGCCGGGCATAGCTTTCCAGGACCTCGGCGAGCAGCGGCCCGCGCGCTTCGCGGAAATTCGCGGCGCCGAGCGTGCCGCGCACGCGGCCGTGGACGATGAGCTGCGAGGTGCGGTCGGCCTGCGGTTTCAGCAGCACCGGGTTCATGTCGCTGTGCGGTGCGACCCGGCAGGCGAGCGCCTGCAACGCCTGCGCGCGCCCGATTTCGCCGCCGTCGACGGTGACTGCGGCATTGTTCGACATATTCTGCGGCTTGAACGGGCGGACCGACAGGCCGCGATTGGTCAGCGCGCGGCAGAGGCCCGCGACAAGCACCGACTTGCCGACATCGGACCCGGTGCCTTGCAGCATCAACGCGCCCATGGCGGACTCAATCGCTTCCACGCACGCGGCCGAGCGTCGTCACCGTCGGCCAGTCGCCGCCGCTCTCGACGCGGGCATCGATGCCATAAACCGCGCGCAGCAAGCCGGGGGTCAGCACCTCGCCCGGACGTCCGTCGGCGACGATGCGGCCGCCATCGACGATCATCAGCCGGTCGCAATAGCGCGCCGCCATGGTCAGGTCGTGGAGCACCGCGATGACGAGCCCGCCGGCATCGGCTTCGCCGCGTAGCAGGGTCATCACGTCGATCTGGTGGCCGGGGTCGAGGCTGGCGAGCGGCTCGTCAGCGATCAGCGCCGGCGCCTCGACCGCGAGCGCGCGGGCGAAAAGGACGCGCGCGCGCTCGCCGCCCGACAATTCGGTCGCGATCCGGTCGCGCAGCGTCCGCACCGCGGCGCGGTCCATCGCGCGTTCGATCGCGGCGGCATCGGCATCGGTGAGGCGCGACATCGGGGCAAGGTGCGGCAGGCGGCCGAGCCCGACGAGCCGCTCGACGGTCAGCGGCCAGTGCAGCACCTGCCCTTGCGGCAGATAGGCGATGCGGCGGGCGAGGTCGGGACGCGGCATCGTCGCGGCGTCGGCGCCGTCGATCCGCACCGTCCCGGTCGCGGGGACAAGCGCGAGCATCGCGCGCGCGAGCGTCGACTTGCCCGCGCCATTGGGGCCGACGATGGCGGTCAGCGTCCCCGGCGCGAACGTCGCGTCGACATCGCGGACGACGGCGCGGCGGCCGAGCGCGACGCCGACCCGTTCGAGCGCGATCGTCACCACAGGCGTTTCTCCCGCATCAGGTGGATGAGGAAGACCGGCACGCCGAGGAAGGCGGTGACGACGCCGAGCTTCAGCTCATTGGTCGTCGGGATGATCCGCACGCCAAGGTCGGCAAGCGTCAGCAGCGCCGCGCCGCCGATGGCGGAGGGAAGGAGGATCGCCGACGGGCTGCGGTCGGTGAGCGGACGGATGAGGTGCGGGACGATGAGGCCGACGAAGCCGATCGCTCCCGACACCGCGACTGCGCCGCCGACCCCGATCGCGGTGCCGGCAAGCAGCCGCAGCCGCGTCCGCCCGATATCGACGCCGAGCGCCTGCGCCGCCTCCTCGCCGAGCGTCAGCGCGTCGAGCGCGCGGCCGTTCCACAGCAGCATCGCGGTGCCGAGGGCAACGCAGGGCAGCGCGATCCAGACATGCTGGAACGATCGGTTTTCGAGACTGCCGAGCAGCCAGCTCATGATCTCCATCGCCGCGAAGGGGTTGGGCGACAGGTTGAGCGCGAGGCTGGTCCCCGCGACCGCGAGCGTGCCCACCGCGATACCCGCGAGAATCAGCGTCAGCGGGCTTTCCGAACGCCCCGCCAGCGCGAAGAGCAGCACGAGCGACAGCAGCGCCGCGCCGATCGACAGCAAGGGCAGCGCGGCGGGGTGCGCCTGCGCAAAGCCGAAATAGAGCGCGGCGACTCCGCCGAGCGCGGCGGCGTTCGAGGTGCCGAGCACCGACGGCTCGGCGAGCGGGTTGCGCAGAAAGCCCTGCAGCGCCGCCCCCGCAAGGCCGAGGATCGCGCCGACCGCGAGCGCGAGCAACGTGCGCGGCAGGCGGAGGTCGAACAGGATGATCGCCGCGACGCGGTCGCCATGCCCGGTCGCGGCGGCGGCGAGCCGGGCGATCGAAAGGTCGACGGGGCCGAAGCGCAGCGAGGCGACCGCCGCGACGAGCGTCAGCGCCGCGAGCGCGGCGATCAGCATCCCGCGCCGCATCATCGACCGCCTCCGTCGATCCGTTCGATCTGGCGCGCGATGCTGCGCGCCGCGTCGGCATAAGCGGGGCTGCCGCAGACGGTCCACGCCTCCGGCACGCTGATGCGCGGAATATCGGCGAGAGCCGGGTGGTGGAGCATTTCGCTGCCCTGGTCGGTCACTGTGTTGGTCGCGCTTTCGACGATCAGGAAATCGGGCTTCGCGGCGACCATTTCCTCAAGACTGAGCTGCGCGAGGGGCGGCTTGCCGAGCGTCCTGGCGAGATTGACCAGCCCGACGCGCCCCATCATCTCGTCGATCAGCGTGCCGGTGCCGGTCATATAGCCGCGCCGCTGGTAATAGGCCGCGATGCGTCCGCGACCGGGCTTGCCAAGCCCGGCAAGCTGCTGCCGCATGCGCGCGATCAGCGCCGCGCCGCGGCGCGGATGGCCGACCGCCGCCGCGGTCTGGTGGATCGAGGCATAAATCTGGTCGAGGCTGTTCGCCGGGTCGAGGTCGAGCAGCGGATAATGCGGATCGGGCAGCGCGGCGAGCGCGCCGCTGCCGCTCGCCGGCATGCCGACGATCAGGTCGGGGTCGATCGCCAATATCTGCTCGGCCGAATGGCTGAGCCGCGGCAGGCCGCGCGCCCGCTCCGCTTCGGCCGACATTTGCGGATCGGCCGCGTTGATCGTCAGCCCGGCGATCTGGCCGCGATCGGCGAGCGCGAGGATGAGCTGGTCGGTGCACAGATTGGTCGAGACGATGCGCGCGGGCGTCGCGGGCGGCGCCCCCGGCGCGCGTGCGGGCGCAGCCGCCCACAGCGCGCCGGTGCCGACCAGCACCAGCGTCGCCGCGAGGGCCGCGCGCGCGCGCATCAACCGGGTGCCTTCATGGTCAGAAGCTCAACCGGACGCCGCCATAGGCGGCGCGGCCCGAGCCGACGAAGCTGAAGATCTCCTCATAATCCTCCCCCAGCAGATTCTCGACGCGACCAAAGACCGCGATGGTGTCGCTGACCTTGTAGTCGAGCGCCAGGTTCACCAGCACATAATCCTTCAACGATACGCTCACCGGCACATAATCGGTGCGGATATAGGCATTGTCGGTGGCCCGGCCGTTGTAGCGAAGCGTCAGCGTCGCGGCGAGGCGCTGGTCGGCGCTCGTCACCACGGTGTTGAAGCTCGCGATATGCTTCGGGCGCCGGACTTCGGCGACGCCGTTTTCGCGCGATTTGAGCCAGGTATAGGCGAGGTCGAAGCGAAGCTGCGCGATCGGCTGCGCGCTGGCGAAAGCCTCGATGCCGTGCTGCTTGCTGTCGGTGGAGCGGTTCGCGGGCGTGGCGGCGAAGGTCGGCGGCGGATAGTCGATGAAAATCTCGTCCGTCAGCTTCGAATCGAACCAGGTCGCGCCGACCGTCGCCCAATTATCCGCGCCGAAGCTCTGCTCGATCCCGGCCTCCCAGCCCTTCGACTTTTCGGGCTTCAGCCCCGGATTGCCGATATATTGGCCGTCGATATAGCCATAGAGGTCGAAATAGCCGGGGTTCTTGACCCCGGTGCCATAGGCGGCGCGGAACCGGGTGCCGGTCGGCAGGCGATAGCTGCCCTGCACGCGCCACGTCGTCGTGTCGTCGAAACGGTCATTGTCGTCGTGGCGCACCGACGCGCCGAACGAAAAGGCGTCGCCGATCAGCTCATATTGGCCGACAAGGCCGATATTGTCGGTGTGGCGCTTGCCCTGAAACGCGAAATTGGTGAGGTTCTGGAAGGTCTCGCGTTCAAGGTCGACCGCGGCGGTGAGCCGGTGGGTCAATGCTTCGGTGCCGAGCGACAGGCTGGAGGTGAAGCTGCCCTTATACCGGCGGCCCTTGTCGCCATAGTCGAAGCCATAGCTTGCATAGCCCTTGCGGACGGTGTCGGCGAACTGGCCCGAAAGCGTGTTGACCCAGCGCCCGTCGAGCGCCGTTACCTGCGCCGAGAGCAGGCCATAAAGCGCCTTGTTGGTATAGCGCACGCCGGGGCTGTCGACGATATAGCCGAACAGCGGGCTCGTCATGTCAAAGTCGCTGTTGTTGGTATCGGCGTCGATATGGCTGTAGCGCAGCACGCCGGTCAGCTTGACGGCGTCGCCGGGCGTCCAGTTGATCTTCGCGCTCGCGCCCGTGCTGTCCGATCCGACATCGCGGGTGCCGCCGCGCGCGGTCGGATAGCCGCTGGTGCCATAATAGGACCCCGACAGCGCATAATCGAAATCGCCCGATGCGCCCGCGGCGCGCGCGGCGCCGCCGATCGTGCCGAAGCTGCCGCCCTCGATCCGCGCGCGATAACCGGGCGCCTCGCGGCCCGACAGGGTGATATAGTTGATGACGCCGCCGATCGCGTCGGAGCCATAGAGCGACGATTGCTGGCCGCGCAGCACCTCGATCCGCGCGGCGGGGTCGGCGGTCAGCGCGGCGAAATCATATTCGCCCTGGAACGGGTCGGCGACCTCGATGCCGTCGATCAGGACGAGGACATGGTTCGATTCGCTGCCGCGGATGCGAATGTCGGTCTTGCCGCCGATCGCCCCGGCGCGGCTGACCGCGACCCCCGGAATATCGCGCAGCACGTCGGAGATGATGCGCGTCTGGCGGTCCTCGAGCGTCTGCGCGTCGATCACGGTGACCGACGCGCCGAGCTTGTCGGCCGCGATACCCTCGCCCGAGCGCGAGGCCGAGACGATGATCGCGTCCCCCGGCCGCTCGGCGACGGCGTTGGCGTCGACGGCCGTTTCGGCAAAGGCCGGTGTTGCCGCCGCCAGGGCGAGCATGGAAATGGAAATGGTCTTCAACATGGGAATCCCCCGCACGCCGTGAGCGAGGCTGGGGCCTGTCGAGCGCGGACGCGACCGACCGGTGCACGGGCCGCGGCGGGCGTAAGCGCCCGACCCCCGCACCAAGGCGGCCCCGGCCACCTGGTCGTCGCTCGACGGAATTCTCCGTGCCCTGGCCTTTCCCTGGACCGAGGCATAAGCGACCCACGCCGGCAGGTCTCCTGGCTCGCGGGTCATCGCTTGATGCACGCCTTCCCGGGATAGGCCCCAGTGGCTGCCCCGGACGGGTCCGGGGCGGTGCGTCGCGCTCGCCGCTTACAGTTGCAGGGACAGCCGCGGATTCGAAGGCTCGGCCTTCTCACCGCGTTCCCTTTTAAGCCCCTTGCGGGGCACCGGTGCGATCATGCGGGACATCGCCCCGCGCCGCCGCCCATAGCGCAGCGCGCGCATTTGGCAACCGGCTTTCGCGCGAAAGCGGATCAGGCGTCGGGCTTCCACGCGCGGTAAAAGATGTCGACCGCATCGTCGATCTCGGCGGCGAGCCGACTCAAGTCGCGGCCTTCGGACAGGCCCAGCACCGCGAACTGGTAGAGGCCCGATTGGCAGAGGCCGGTGAAATGCTGCACCGCGCGAAGCGGATTTCCCATGCGCAGCTCGCCGCGCGCCATCTTCTCGGCCGCCCATTCGGCGGCGCGCGCCTTGCCGCGGCGCGGGCCGCGGTCATAGAACGTCTTGGCGAGGTGCGGAAAACGCTCGGCCTCGCCGACGACGAGGCGGAAAAGCGAC
The DNA here is from genome assembly GCF_002993885.1 of Sphingopyxis lindanitolerans. NCBI lineage: Bacteria > Pseudomonadati > Pseudomonadota > Alphaproteobacteria > Sphingomonadales > Sphingopyxidaceae > Sphingopyxis > Sphingopyxis lindanitolerans. Next base: position 1,821,339 of record NZ_CM009578.1, on the reverse strand, counting down.
AGGATCGGCGTCGCGGTGAGCTTGGTCATCAGTAGGTTGCCGAAGCGGCGCAGCACCTCGGGAACCGGCTCGTCGAGCGGCAGGTCGACCGCGAGCGCGTCGCCATATTGTTCGACGATGTCGTCGACCACCGCTTCGAACAAATCCTCCTTCGACGGGAAATAGCTCCACAGCGTGGTTTTCGACCCGCCGACCTTGCTGGCGATCGACGACATCGTCGTCCCGGCATAGCCGTTCGTGAAAAACCCCTCGCGCGCCGCGTCGACGAACGCCTTGCGGCGCGCGGCGGCGGCGGCGTCGAGAGCAACCGTACTGTCTGGTATCATTTCGATTGACAACGCATCCTCCGAGGGCCAAGGACGCATGATACCAGCTAGTATCGTTGGAAGCCATGCCCCGCTCAATTTTTCTCTCCTCCCTGGCGTCCGGCGCGGCCCTCGGCTTGCTCGCGGGCTGCGCGAGCGTTCCCGACCTGGGCCCGAAGCCGATTCCAGCGCCCGCCGAATCGTTCGAATCGTCGGCGAGCTTCGCCGATTCCGCCGTCCTCGCTTCTACCGCCGCCTGGCCCGTCGAGGGCTGGTGGCAGGGCTTTGGCGACGTGCAGCTTGGCGCGCTGATCGCCGAGGGACTGAAGGGTTCGCCCGATATCCGCGTCGCCGCCGCGCGCGTCCGCGCCGCCGAGGGGATGGCGCAGCAGGCGGGCGCGGCGCTGTTGCCGCGCGTCGGTGCCGAGGGCAGCGCCGGCGGCGTCCAGCAAAGCCAGAATATGGGCATCCCGCCGACCTTCGTGCCCGACGGTATTCAGGACACCGGCCATGTCGCCACGACCTTCGGCTTCGATCTCGACCTGTGGGGCCGGAACCGCGCCGCGCTCGCCGCCGCGACCTCGGAGGCCGAGGCGGCGCGCGTCGATGCGGCGCAGGCGCGGCTGATGCTGACCACCGGAATCGCCTCGGCCTATGCCGACCTTGCGGGCTATTACCGGGCGCTCGCCGTCGCGCAGGATGCGGTTCGGGTGCGCGGCGCGAGCGCCGATATCTCGGGCAAGCGCGCTGCGGCAGGAATCGAGAATCAGTCGGCCGAGCGCCAGGCGGCAAGCCGCGCCGCCTCGGCGCGCGCCGACGTGACCGCGCTCGAAGAAGCGATCGCGACGACGCGCAACCGGCTCGCCGCGCTCGTCGGCGCCGGCCCCGATCGCGGCCTGTCGATCGTACCCCCGACGCTCGCGTCGCCCGGCATCGGCCTGCCGCCGCAGGCGGGGATCGACCTGATCGGCCGCCGCCCCGACATCGTCGCGGCGCGGCTGCGCGCCGATGCGGCGGCAAAGCGCATCGACGTCGCGCGCGCCGATTTCTATCCGAACATCAACCTGTCGGCGCTCGTCGGCCTCCAGTCGCTCGGGCTGTCGAACCTGTTCAAGGCGGGGTCCGACTATGGCAATGGCGGCGTTGCGATCAGCCTGCCGATCTTCGACGGTGGGCGATTGCAGGGCCGTTATCGCGGCGCTCGCGCCGATTTCGACACCGCCGTCGCCTATTACGACCGCACGCTGATCGCGGCGCTGCGCGACGTCGCCGACATCGTCGCCAGCCGCGCCGCGACGGCGCGCCAGCTTGCCGACCGGCAGGATGCGCTGAAGGCCGCGACCGACGCGGCGCAGCTTGCCGGCCTCCGCTATCGCGCCGGCCTCTCGAACCAGCTCGCGCAGCTCGTCGCCGAGGACAGCATGACCCAGCTCGCGCGTCAGGTCGCCGACCTCGAAGCGCGCAGGCTCTCGCTCGATATCGCGCTGATCCGCGCGCTCGGCGGCGGCTACCAGACCAAGACAGGAGAATGACGATGGCCGAAGATACGGCTGCGGCAAACATCGAGGCTCCCCCTGAAAATGGCGCCGCGATGGCGAAGCGCAGGAAGCTGCTGCGCCTTCTCGCCATCGCCGTCGTGTCGATCGCGGTGATCTGGGGCCTCTGGTATGTCCTGACCCAGGCGGGCCGCGTGTCGACCGACAACGCCTATGTCGGCGCCGATTCGGCGACGGTGACCGCGCTCGTCTCGGGCCCGGTCAAGGCGGTGCGGGTCAGCGGCACCCAAATGGTCAAAAAGGGCGACGTCCTCGTCATCCTCGACGAGACCGACCAGCGCATCGCGGTCGCCGATGCCGAAGCGGCGCTGCGCCAGGCGCGCCAGCATTATGGGCAATCGAGCGCGAACGCCGACGCGGCGCGGGCGCGTGTCAGCGCGCGCGGTGCCGAGATCGCGCAGGCGCGGGCGCGGCTGCGCGATGCCGATGCGCTGGTCGCCAAGGCGCGCGCCGAGCTGGCGCGGCGGGAAAGCATCGCGGGCACCGGCGCGGTGTCGGCCGAAGAGCTGACCGCGGCGCGCACGACGCTCGCCTCGGCAAGCGCGGCGCGCGATCTCGCGGCGGCGGGCATCGCTTCGGCCGAGGCGACGCGCGGATCGGCGAGCGGTGATCTTGGCGCCGCCGAAGCCGTCGTGCGCGGCACGACGATCGATACCGCCCCCGATGTCGCGGCGGCGCAGGCGCGGCTCGACAAGGCGCGGCTCGACCTCGAACGCACGGTCATCCGCGCGCCGGTCGATGGCGTGGTGACCAACCGGCAGGTGCAGGTCGGCCAGCGCATCGCCGCGGGGGCGCCGATCATGATCATCGTTCCCGTCGACACCGCCTATGTCGACGCCAATTTCAAGGAAAGCCAGTTCAAGCGCATCCGCATCGGCCAGCCGGTCGAACTGACCTCCGACTATTATGGCGGCGACGTCGTCTATCGCGGCAAGGTGATCGGCATCGCCGGGGGCACCGGCGCGGCCTTTTCGCTGATCCCCGCGCAGAATGCGACGGGCAATTGGGTCAAGGTCGTCCAGCGCCTGCCGGTGCGCATCGCGCTCGATCCCAAGGATCTGCGCGCGCACCCGCTGCGCGTCGGCCTGTCGATGGAAGCGACGATCGACACGCGCGGAAACGACTGATGTCCGGTTCCCCACGTTCGGCATTGCGAGAAGTCCCGGACTTGATCCGGGGCGCCGCGGCAATCCAGGGGCGGCGCGACACCGCTCTGGATGGCTTCGCTCCGCTCGCAATGACGAGGTTAGTTGGCGAAACGGAGGCCTGACATGGCCAGCATCGCCGCCACCATCAGCCCGGCCGAACCGCAACCGCTGACCGGCGCAAAGCTGATCGTCGCCGCCTTTGCGCTCGCGCTCGCGAACTTCGTCGTCGTGCTCGACTCGACGATCGCCAATGTCTCGGTTCCGCACATCGCGGGCGGGCTCGCGGTGTCGCCGACGCAGGGGACGTGGGTGATCACCAGCTATGCGGTCGCCGATGCGATCAGCGTGCCGCTCACCGGCTGGCTCGCGGCGCGGTTCGGGACGGTGCGCTGGTTCATCATCTCGATCATCGGTTTCGGCTTTTTTTCCTTCCTGTGCGGCATTTCGCGCACGCTCGACGCGCTGATCCTGTTTCGCGTCCTGCAGGGGCTGTCGGGCGGCCCGCTGATGCCGCTGTCGCAGATTTTGCTGCTGCGCATCTTTCCCAAGGAACGGGCGGGCATGGGGCTGGCGATCTGGGCGATGACGACCACGACCGCGCCGATTCTCGGCCCGATCCTCGGCGGACTGATCAGCGACAATTGGAGCTGGCCGTGGATCTTCTTCATCAACCTGCCCGTCGTCGCGCTCTGCGCGTTCGGCGTCGCGAGCATGCTCGGCACGTTCGAGACAAAGCGCGCCAAAGTGCGGATCGACGTCGTCGGCCTGGTCCTGCTCGTCGTGTCGGTCGGCGCTTTCCAGATCATGCTCGACACCGGCCGCGAACATGACTGGTTCGGATCGGCGTGGATCGTGATGCTCGCGATCGTCGCGGCGATCAGCTTCATCGCCTTCGTCATCTGGGAGCTGACCGACGCCAATCCGGTCGTCGACCTTCGCATCTTCCGTTTCCGGGGGTTCAGTTTCGCGACTCTCGCCATATCGATGGGCTTTGGCGCCTTTTTTGCGCAGGTCGTGCTGACGCCGCTCTGGCTGCAACAGGTCGTCGGCTATACCGCGACCGAGACGGGGTTCGTCGTCGCCTGGATCGGGGTGTTCGCGGTGCTGCTGTCGCCGGTCGCGGCGGGACTGATCGGCAAGGCGGACATCCGCATCTCGATCTGCGCGGGCATCATGTGGATGGCGTTCGTGTCGGTCCTGCGCGCCGGATGGAGCACCGAGGTCGATTATTGGTCGCTCGCGCTGCCGCACCTGCTGCAAGGCATGGGAATGCCCTTCTTCTTCGTCGGGCTGACCGCGCTGGCGCTGAGTTCGGTCCCGATGAAGGATCAGACCTCGGCCGCCGGACTGATGAGCTTCCTGCGGACGCTGAGCGGCGCGGTCGGCACCGCGATCGCGACGACCGCGTGGGACGACGCGAGCCGCGTTTCGCGATCCGAACTGGTATCGGCGCTCAACAATCCCGCGGCAGCCTTGTCCTCGATGGAAAGCGCGGGACTGACCGCCGACCAGGCGCGCGGCGTGCTCGACCGGCTGGTCGAGGCGCAGGCGGCGACCCTGGGGGTGTCCCACCTCTTCCTCGCCTCGGGGGTGATCTTCGTGATCGCCGCGATCGCGGTCTGGATCGCGCCGCGGCCGAAGCAGATTTCGATGGGCGGGTCGCACTAGCGTCCTGACCCTAACAGCGCGTTCGCTTATGCTCGCCCGGCTGGCCGGCAAAGCGCGTGTGCGGTTCGACGCCGAAGGCGATACCGGACATCGGCCGGTCTTGCCGATCTTGCCACCCGAATGCCAGCCTGGGCTTGGGCTGGCGCGCCGAACATGCTAGGCGCGCGCGCATGCTGACAATCAACGCTATCACTGTACGCCTTGGCGGGCGCGCCATCCTCGAACGCGCCACCGCAAGCTTGCCGGCGAAAAGCCGCGTCGGGCTGATCGGACGCAATGGCGCGGGCAAATCGACGCTGATGAAAGTGATGATCGGCCAGCTTGAGGCCGACGAGGGCAGCATCGACATGCCGCGCAAGACGCGGGTCGGCTATATCGCGCAGGAAGCGCCGAGCGGGACGGCAACGCCGTTCGACACCGTGCTCGCTGCCGACACCGAGCGTGCCGAATTGCTGATGGCATCGGAAGTCGAGCAGGACCCGGACAGGCTCGGCGACATCCACGAACGGCTGATCGCGATCGACGCCTATACCGCGCCCGCGCGCGCCGCGCGCATCCTCATCGGGCTCGGTTTCGACGAAGAGATGCAGGGCCAGCCGCTCGACAGTTTTTCGGGCGGGTGGAAGATGCGCGTCGCGCTGGCGGCCTTGCTGTTTTCGGAGCCCGATCTGCTGCTGCTCGACGAACCGTCGAACCACCTCGATCTCGAAGCCACGCTGTGGCTCGAAAATTTCCTGCGCGCCTATCCGGGGCAGCTTGTCGTCATCAGCCATGAACGCGACCTGCTCAACAATGTCGTCGACAATATTCTCCACCTCGAAGGCGGCAAGGTGACGCTCTACGCCGGCGGCTATGATGCGTTCGAGCGCCAGCGCGCCGAACGCGCGGCGCAGCTTGCCGCGGCGAAGGCCGCGCAGGATGCCCAGCGCGCGAAGCTGCAGGACTTTGTCGCGCGCAACAGCGCCCGCGCGTCGACCGCGAAGCAGGCGCAATCGCGCGCAAAACTGCTCGCCAAGATGCAGCCGATCGCCGCCCTTGCCGAGGACCAGACGCTCAGCTTCGATTTCCCGAGCCCCGACGAATTGAAGCCGCCGCTGATCACGCTCGACCTTGCGAGCGTCGGCTATGCCGACCGGCCGGTGCTCTCGCGCCTGAACCTGCGGATCGACCCCGACGACCGGATCGCGCTGCTCGGCCGCAACGGCAATGGCAAGACGACGCTCGCGCGGCTGCTCGCGGCGCAGCTCGCGCCGATGGCGGGCGCGATGGCGGCGTCGGGCAAGATGCGGGTCGGCTATTTCACCCAATATCAGGTCGAGGAACTCGACGGCAGCGACACCCCCCTCGCGCATATGACGCGCGTGATGGAGGGCAAGACGCAGGGCGCGGTCCGCGCGCAGCTCGGCCGGTTCGGCTTTTCGGGCAACAAGGCGACGACCCAGGTCGCCAAGCTGTCGGGCGGCGAGCGCGCGCGGCTGGCGCTGGCATTGATCACCCGCGACGCGCCGCACCTGCTGATCCTCGACGAGCCGACCAACCACCTCGACGTCGACGCGCGCGAGGCGCTGGTGCAGGCGCTGAACAGCTTCGACGGCGCGGTCGTGCTCGTCAGCCATGACCGCCACATGCTCGAACTTACCGCCGACCGGCTGGTTCTGGTCGATGACGGGACCGCGCGCGAATATGACGGCAGCATGGACGATTATGTCGATATGATCCTCGGCAAGGGGCCGACGAAGGAGCGGGTGTCGAAGGCCGACAAGAAGGAAGACCGCAAGGCCGCCGCTGCGGCGCGCGAGGCGGCGGCAAGGATTCGCAAGGACGTGTCGGACGCCGAAGCCGATCTCGCGAAATATGAGGTCATCTTGTCGGCGATCGACCGCGCGATGTTCGACCCGCAGGGCGCCGCGAACGAATATAAGGGCCTGACCATGAGCGAATTGTCGCAGCGCCGCGGCAAGATCGTCGCCGCGCAGGAAGCCGCCGAAGCGCGCTGGATCGCGGCGAGCGAAGCGCTGGAGGCGTTTGGAGCGGTGGCGGCCTGATAAACCCCTTCCCTGAAGGGAACTATATACATACGTGACCCATTGACATTGGGTCACAGTATCACCTATAAGAGTGGCACGGAAACGGAGCGTGTCACGTGATTAAGCAATTCGATAATCTCATGCAAATGATGGCGGCATTCCCTGACGAGCAGTCGGCGATTGACCATCTGACCGCTATTCGCTGGAAGGACGGCGCGTTCTGCCCTCACTGTGGCTCCGTGAAGGTCTATCACTTTTCCGACCAGCGCACTCACAAATGCGGCGATTGCCGCAAGCGGTTCAGCATCAAGGTCGGCACCATTTTTGAGGACAGCAAGATCGAGCTGCGCAAGTGGTTCATGGCAATTTGGCTGCTGACTTCATATAAGAAAGGCATTGCCAGCACCCAGCTCGCTAAAGATATTGGCGTTACCCAGAAAACCGCTTGGTTTATGACGCAGCGCCTTCGTCATGCTGCCGACACCCAGTCATTCCATCGCCCGTTGGACGGCGAAGTCGAGATTGACGAAACCTATGTGGGCGGAAAGGCGGCTAACCGTCATAAGGGCGACCCCAAAAACGGCCCCGGCACGTCAGGGAAAACGGCGGTCATTGGAGCGTTTGAGCGCGGCGGGGATACCATTGCAACAGTGATCGCTCGCACGGACACAGAGACTTTGGACGGATTTGCACACGCCGTTCTATCTCCGTCGGTTGCCCTCGTCTCAACCGACGAACACGCTGGATACCGCCACCTTGGCCGCAGCTTCCCGCACGGGGTGGTGCGCCATAGCGCGGGCGAATATGTAAACGGCGTGCATCACACCAACGGAATTGAAGGTTTTTGGGCGCTGCTAAAGCGTCAGATCACTGGCACTCACCACTATTTGTCGCCCAAGCATCTTAACCGCTATGTCAGCGAAATGACGTGGCGTTTCAATCGCAGAGGTTTCGGCGAAGGCGAGCGCGTCAACGCTTTGCTTAATCAGGTTTCTGGTCGTCTCACATATAAGGAATTAATTGCATGACCGGCGAGAAGCGCAATCCGCCATTTGGACTCGACATTCCATTTGACGAGGCGTTACTGCGATTTGCTCGCGTTGACCCAAAGGATCTGAATCCTGCGGCACCAGCACGATTCCAACAAATCGAAAGGATGCCCCCGTCAGTGCATACTTGGCAAAAGAACCTCTCCGCAACGGATGCGCAGCAGGAAACGTCGGGCGGCCTCGTGCCCTATCTGCGCCTCACCAGCGGTTCGCTAGCGGTCGGAGATTTCCAAACATGGTTCCGCAACGAGATGTTCGGGGCAGTGGCGTGGCAAGCGGGCCAGTTTGGCAAGAAGCCCGTCGAGGAGGCTTATGTCCCGTTCACCGTGATCGTGCAGGGACTCAACATCGGCACAATCGCCTTCCGCGTCACGCACGATGACACCCGCCAGAATAGCAACAACGCCCCCAACACGTGGCTGCATTGGCCCAGCCAGATGGAGAGCATTCTCCATAACAACGATTTCTCTGGGCGTCCGGTTGTCCTGACCCGCGACGACACAGGGTTGTTCACTCTCGAAATTCAGTGAACCAATTGCCCCGCCAGCGCCCACTCGACAGCCTTGCGGTATTCGAGCGCGGGGCTGGTAGGGCAAGTCTTAATTTTGCAGTCTGACACCACTTGCAAGCGGCTTTCTGCAACATCGATTAGGTCAAGCGTGCCGTTGCGGAATAGCTCGACATCCTCATTCAGTTCGATGCCGATCGCGTTGCGCCCTTCAAGGGCGGCTGCAACCAAGAAGCTCCCCGAGCCAAATGCGTTGTCGAGAATGACATCGCCCGGCTCGGTGTAGGTGCGGATCAAATAGCGGCCCAAGCCTACGGGCTTTTGGGTGGCGTGATAGACTGGCCCCTCGCTCTCGGCTGTCTTGTGATAGATCACGTCCGTTGGATAGCGCCCGCCTTCGCTCTTGATATGGGCGGGCCGGAACTCGCCATAGGAGCCGGTCAGTTGGTTCTTGCGGACACCCTTGTCGTAGGCAGCGCCGTCGCCCATCTGCGGCTGATATTTGGGTTGGCGCGGATAGAAAACGCACACATCCTCATGCTTGCGAAGCGGCTGCCTTTTAGCGTTCAGGAAGTTAGTCGGCTTGGATTTTTCCCAGACCAGCTTGTATTTGAACCACGCCTCATTTGAGAGCATCAGGCGTGCTGTAAACGGTCCTTGCGCGGTGAGCACCACCGCACCCTGCGGTGCCAGGATGCGCTCATACTGTTTCCAGAGGGCGTCCAGAGGAATGACGCTGTCCCAGCTATTCTGCGTGGTGCCGTATGGCAGATCGCAGAGTATCATATTGACGCTGGCGTTCGGAATCGCCTTCATGGCGGTGAGGCAATCAGCCTGAATGAGTGAAACTCTTGGCATAGCGTGTCTCCTTGACCCGCCTCTCAGCCTGTATGAATATGATTGTCAAATCGCTAACCCACTCTGAGGAATGGCGTTTTCCTCAAGCGGTTGGAAACTCAGACAAACATGGTGTGAGAATTATTTTCGTGGGTCACGTATGTATATAGTTCCCTTCCCTGAAGGGGGGGGGCGGTTGGCGTGCATTGACTCCTCCGCCCTAATTCCTCATATTAGTTTCAATTGAAACCATATGAGGGACTGACCATGGCCGACCTGTTCGACAATCCGCTGGGTCTCGACGGCTTCGAGTTCGTCGAATTTTCGGCGCCCGAAAAGGGCATGCTCGAACCGGTGTTTCAGGCGATGGGCTTTACCCGGATCGCGCATCACCGCTCGAAGGATGTCGCGCTGTGGCGCCAGGGCGGGATCAACCTGATCGCCAATTACGAGGCCAGATCGCCCGCGGCCTATTTCGCCGCCGAACATGGCCCATCGGCATGCGGCATGGGCTGGCGCGTCCGCGACGCGGCGAAGGCCTATGCCGAGGCGATCGCGCGCGGCGCCGAACCGGTCGACGTCAAGACCGGCCCGATGGAGCTGCGGCTTCCCGCGATCCGCGGCATCGGCGGCTCGATCATCTATCTGATCGACCGCTATGAAGGGAAAAATGGGGGCGGCGATCTGTCGATCTATGACATCGACTTCGTTTATGAGGATGGCGTCGACCGCAATCCGGTCGGCGCGGGACTCAAGATCATCGATCACCTGACCCACAATGTCTACGGCGGCCGGATGGCGCATTGGGCGGCTTTTTACGAGCGTATCGCGGGCTTCCGCGAGATCCGCTATTTCGACATCAAGGGCGAATATACCGGGCTGACGTCGAAGGCGATGACCGCCCCCGACGGCAAGATCCGCATCCCGCTCAACGAAGAAGGCGCGGGCGGCGGCGGCCAGATCGAGGAATATCTGCGCGCCTATAATGGCGAGGGTATCCAGCACATCGCCTTTGCCTGCGACGATCTTTACGATTCGTGGGATCGGCTGAAAGCGCTCGGCAATCCCTTCGCGCCGTCGCCGCCCGAAACCTATTACGAACTGCTCGCCGAACGCCTGCCCGGCCATGGCGAGCCGGTCGACGCCTTGAAGTCGCGCGGCATATTGCTCGACGGCTCGACCACCGAAGGCGACCCGCGGCTGCTGCTCCAGATCTTTGGGCAGACGGTGATCGGTCCTGTTTTCTTTGAATTCATCCAGCGCAAGAAGGACGAAGGCTTCGGCGAGGGCAATTTCACCGCGCTGTTCAAGTCGATGGAACTCGACCAGATTCGCCGCGGCGCGCTCGAGGTCGAAAAGGAGCCCGCCGAATGACGAGCCCGATCAAAAGCCCGGTCAAATTGGGCGGCGTCCACCACGCCGCCTATCGCTGCAAGGATGCGAAGGAAACGGTCGATTGGTACGAGGCCATGCTCGGCATGACCTACACCACCGCTTTTGCCGAGGATCATGTGCCGTCGACCGGCGAGTATGACCCCTATATGCACGTCTTTCTCGACGTGGGGAACGGCAACATATTGGCGTTTTTCGAACTGCCCAACCAGCCCGACATGGGGCGCGACACCAACACCCCGGCGTGGGTGCAGCATCTGGCGTTCAAGGTCGGCAGCTTTGACGAACTGGTCCAGGCGAAAGCGCATCTGGAGGCGAACGGCGTCGATGTCCTCGGCCCGACGCACCACGGCATTTTCAAGTCGATCTATTTCTTCGACCCCAATGGGCATCGCATCGAACTGGCCTGCGATATCGGGACGGCGGAGCAATATGCCGAACTCGCCCGCGTCGCGCCGTTGATGCTCGACGAATGGAGCCAGACCAAGAAAGCGCCGCGCCATGCGGACTGGCTGCACCAGGCAGCGAACGAGTAAAACGTCGCGGCATATAAGGGGTGTGCCCCCGCGAAGGCGGGGGTCCATCACCGGATGGTGCCATTTCGAATCGGCGGGAGATGGATCCCCGCCTTCGCGGGGACACGCTGGGTTTTCACGCCCAGTTACTTACCTCCGCTCCAGCCCCATGCTCGCCAGCGTCGCGCCGCTGCATTTGTCGGCTTCCTTCGCCTTGCCGTCGCCCGACAGCGCGCCGATGACGAGGAAACCCGCGACCACCGCGACGAGGAAGCCGCCCGCGACCCAGACCAGATATTTGTCGATGAACGCCTTGATCGGCGCCCCGAACAGCCGGAACAGGATGCCGACGAGCATGAAGGAAAAGGCCCGGCTCGCGACGCTCGCCCACAGAAAGGTCCAGAAATTCATGTGGATGAAGCCGGCGGTGATCGTCAGCAGCTTGAACGGGATCGGCGTCGCGCCCTTGATCAATATGATCTCGGCGCCATAATCGCGCAGGTAACAGGCGGCGGGCGGAAAGGCGTCGGTCAGCCCGAGCACCCCGAGCAGCCACAGCCCGACGCTTTCATAAAGAAAATAGCCGATCGAATAGCCGAGCATCCCGCCCGCGACCGACGCGAGCGTGCAGATCAGCGCATAACGCACCGCCTTCTTCGGATTGGCGAGGCACATCAGCCCGAGCAGCGGATGCGGCGGAATCGGGAAAAAGCTCGCCTCGACGAACGCCACCAGCGCCAGCCACAGCTCGGCGTGCGGATGCGCCGATTTCTCCATCGTCCAATTGTACATGCGCTGGATGAAGGACGGGCGGGCGGTGGTGGCGGTCATGCTGGTCCTTGGTTGGCGAGAGACGCAGCCACCCTATGCCGTTCGTGTCGAGCGAAGTCGAGACGGCTTAAAGCCCCTCTCCTTCAGGGGAGGGCGCAATCTCATCAATGCCGGAAATGCCGCATCCCGGTGAACAGCATCGCCAGTCCGGCTTCGTTCGCCGCCGCGATCACCTCGTCGTCGCGGATCGATCCGCCCGGCTGGATCACGCACGTCGCGCCCGCCTCGACCGCCGCGAGCAGCCCGTCGGCGAAGGGGAAGAAGGCGTCGCTCGCGACCGCGCTGCCGACGGTGCGCGGCTGCGCCCAGCCGTGCGTCTCGGCCGCCTCGCGCGCCTTCACCGCCGCGATGCGCGCGCTGTCGCGGCGGTTCATCTGCCCGGCGCCGATGCCCGCGGTCGATCCGCCCTTGGCATAGACGATGGCGTTCGATTTCACATGCTTGGCGATCGTCCAGGCGAACAGCGCGTCGGCGAGTTCCTCCTCGGTCGGCGCGCGCTCGGTGACGACTTTCAGGTCGGCGCGGGTGATGCGGCCATTGTCGCGGGCCTGCGCGAGCCAGCCACCCGCGATCGTCTTCATCACCAGTCCGCCGCGCGCCGGGTCGGGCAGTTCGCCGGTGAGCAGCAGGCGCAGATTCTTCTTCTTCGCGAACACCGCGCGCGCGTCGGCGTCGGCATCGGGGGCGCAGACGACTTCGGTGAAAATGCCGCTGATCGCTTCGGCGGTCGCGCCGTCGAGCGGCCGGTTGACCGCGATGATCCCGCCGAACGCCGAGACATCGTCGCATGCCAGCGCCGCGTCATAGGCCTCGGCGATCGTCGCCGCGCTCGCGACGCCGCACGGGTTGGCGTGCTTGACGATGACGCAGGTCGGGCCGGCTTCGCGAAATTCGGCGACCAGTTCGAGCGCAGCGTCGGCGTCGTTGATATTATTATAGCTGAGTTCCTTGCCCTGGACCTGCTGCGCCTGCGCGATGCCGCGCGATGCAGGACCGGCGGGCAGGTAGAGCGCGGCCTGCTGGTGCGGATTCTCGCCATAGCGCAGCTCGGTGGACAGCTTGGCGGTCAGCGGCAGTGTGTCGGGGAACAGCTTGCCCTGGTCGGCAAAGGCGAACCAGCTCGCGATCATCCCGTCATAGGTCGCGGTGTGGGCAAAGGCCGTCGCGGCGAGGCGCCTCCGCAAGGCGAGCGTCGTCGCGCCGCCGTTGGCGTCCATCTCCGCCATCACCGCGGCATAATCCTCGGGCTCGGTGACGATGTTTACGAAGGCGTGGTTCTTGGCCGCCGAGCGCACCATCGCGGGGCCGCCGATGTCGATATTCTCGATGATCTCGTCGCGCGCCGCGCCCTTCGCGACCGTGGCGGCGAAGGGGTAGAGGTTGACGACGACCAGGTCGATCGCGCCGATGCCGTGCGCCTCCATCGCGGCGACATGCGCGGCATCGTCGCGCACCGCGAGGATGCCGCCATGGACGGTCGGGTGCAGCGTCTTGACGCGGCCGTCCATCATCTCGGGAAAGCCGGTGAGGTCGGCGACGTCGAGAACGTCGTGCCCCGCCTCGCGCAGCGCCTTCGCGGTGCCGCCGGTCGACACCAGCTCGACGCCGTGGCGCGTGAGCGCGGCGGCAAGCTCGGCGAGGCCAGCCTTGTCGCTGACGGACAGAAGGGCGCGGCGGACGGGGACGAGATCGGTCATGGGGAGGGGGCCTCGGCTGGCGATGGAAGGAGTCGCCGCCGCCCTAGGCCGCTGATCGCCGTTGGGCAAGGTTTTGGAAGGGTCAGCCGAGGCGCGGAGAAGGAAATTCATGTGGAGGCGGCAGGGATCGCAGAGAGGGAGGCCAAGGTTCACGCGATGGCGTTTCACGTCTCATTCCATCGTCACCCTGAACTTGTTTCAGGGTCCATGGCCTGTCCTCGAATAGGGCGCCGCGCTTTACGAGAGCGCGGGCCATGGATGCTGAAACGAGTTCAGCATGACGGGGGAGGGGAAAGGGCGGCGATTTGCTTGATGCTGTCAGCCGATATGCTTGAAAATCCAGCCGATGCTGGCGCCGCCGGCCGGCGCGGTGCCGGTAACGACGAGCTGTTCGGTCGGGTGCGGGCGGCCGTCGCCGTCGACCCACAGGCTTTCCTCGATGTCGAGCGCGCCTTCGGAGGTGCGGAACTGCCACAGCGGTCCGCCCGCGATACGCAGCAACGCGCCCAGTCTGTCGGCGGTCAGGCTCGCCGACAGGTTGCGGCCCAGGTGAAAGCGCAGCGTGAAACGCTTGTCGCCCTTGCGGCGGCTGCGCGGGGCGGGGAGCAGCATGTCCTCGCCGCGCAGCTCGCGGCCGTTGGGGGCCAGGATCAGCAGGCGGCGGTGGATGAAGCCGTGGCGGCGGGCATAGCCGTCGTGGCTCATCTCGACGCGGCTGCCCTGCGGCGTCTCGCGCCGGTCGAGCTCGACCTCGGTGACCCCGCGGCCGAGCGCGCCGCTCGGCAGGATCGCGGTCGAGTTGCTGTCGGCAATGGTCAGCGTCGAATGGGCGGCGGTGGTGCGGAGACCGCGCGCCAGATCGGCGGGGATCGTCGCGCCGGTCAGCGCCGCGCCGCCGCAATTGACGACGATGCGCTCGTCGCCGTCCGACAGTTCGAACGCGAGGGTCGAGGCGCAGCCCGCTTCGGTCACTCGCGCGATCGGCGGCGGCGCGGCGTCGGCGAGCAGCACGACCTTGTTCGCGACGACCCGCTGATAGCCCCAGTCGCGGGCCTGTTTGAGCGGGCGGGTCCGCACGCCGCTCGCGGCGACGACATATTGGATATGCAGCGCGGACGTCGCGCCGCTGCCCTGCCAATTGCCCATGCCGCCGTCGCTGTGGGCGAGGCCGAGCAGCGCGGGAACGGCGCGCGCCAGCACCTCCTGCACGAAGGGCGGCACCTCGATGCGGCGCATGTCATAGACGCGCGCGAGCATCGCCAGCGCCATCACGGCGTCGAGCTGCGCCTGCGGCGAGCGCGCGATATTGCCGCCGTCGGCATAGAAGCTCGTCTCGATGACCTTGCGGAGGCCGGCTTCGCCGAAAATCTGGCGCGGCTCGCCGCCGGGCATCAACAGCGACGCGGCGACGATGCCGATCCACGCGACGAGCTGGCCGGTGCCGGGGCGCGTCTTGTCGGCGACGCGGTCGAGATGCCGCGCGGCGCGGGCGAGATGGTTGAGCACCGCCGAGCGATAGATAAGGTCGCTCGACGACAGGATCAGCGGCGCATGCGCGGCCCAGAACAGGATGCGCCAGCCGGTGTTGTCGGCTTTCCATGCGGGTTCGCCGACCATCTCGCCATGCGCGGCGAGCCACTGGCGGACGACCGCCTCGGCGATCGGGGCGCCGTCGGCGCGGGTGCCGGTCGCGGCAAGGTCGCGCAGCCAGGCGAAGCTGTGGAGATAGTCGGCAAAGGCCGGCGCGACGGTGAGCGCGGCGAAATCGAGCTTGCCGAGCGGCAGCTTCAGCCCGCGATGCAGGAAATGACCGGCGCGGATCGCGGTGCCCGCGCGCATGTCGCCGGGCACGGGATCGGCCGGCACGCCGAGCAGCTTCAGCGGAAAGCGCCCTTTCAGGCGAAAGGCGTGGAGCGGCGTGCGCCAGGTCAGGCGGGTGATCTGGTTGGCGAGGCGATCGCCGAGCGACAGCCCCTTGTCGGCGGGCAGGCGGATCAGCCGCTTGCCCGGCTCGATGCTGTCGTCGATCGGCGCGGCGTCGTCGCCCGGATCGGGAATCGGGCTGGATGGGGCAGAGATGGGCGGTCTCCCCTCCACCGATCAGGCGCCGCGCAGGCGCCGGATATTGTTGGCGTAAGCGTCGGGCCCGCCCTTGAAGGTCGCGGTCCCGGCGACGAGGACGTCGGCGCCCGCCGCGATGGCGAGCGGCGCGGTGCCTGCGTCGATGCCGCCATCGACTTCCAGCCGGATGTCGCGGCCCGATTTCTCGATCATCTTCCGCACTGCTTCGATCTTGCGAAGCTGGCTGGAGATGAAGCTCTGGCCGCCGAAACCCGGATTGACGCTCATGATCAGGACAAGGTCGATGTCGTCGATCAGATAGTCGAGCATCTTCGCCGGAGTCGCGGGGTTGAGCGAGACGCCCGCCTGCTTGCCGAGCGACTTGATGTGCTGGATGCTGCGGTGGATATGCGGCCCCGCCTCGGGATGGACGGTGATGATGTCGGCGCCCGCGGCGGCGAAAGCGTCGAGGAAGCCGTCCACCGGCGAAATCATCAGATGGACGTCAAAGGGCAGCGCCGAATGCGGGCGCAGCGCCTTCACGACCATCGGGCCGATCGTCAGATTCGGCACGAAATGGCCGTCCATCACGTCGATATGCACCCAGTCGGCCCCCGCCGCCTCGATCGCGCGCACTTCCTCGCCCAGCCGCGCGAAATCGGCGCTGAGGATCGAGGGGGCGATGCGGACGGAGGACGGGGCGGCGGTCATGGGGACCGGCCTTAACCATCTGTCGCGTGGGGGGCAAGCGGGGGCGGGGCGCTATCCACACCCATCTTGCATTAAAACCGCCGAGCCCCCGCGAAGGCGGGTGCCCCTCTCCACAAGGGTGCTATGGCTGAGCCTGCACACAGGCCGTGTTCCCCCGCCTTCGCGGGGGAACGCAGCCAGAGCAGGATGCCAGGGGACAAACGCCATCATCGCCGAATCATCACCGCCAGCGCCAGCCGCCCTCGGTCTTGGCGCGATAGAGCGGCAGCGGCGCGACGGCCGCCAGGATGACGAAGATGCTCATCACCGCCGGCCGACCCTGCAACAGCATCGAGACTCCGGCGATCAGCGCGACATGCGCCGCCAACAGGGCCCAGCCCTGCCATGCGACTGGCAGGCCCGAGCCATAGCCGCGATTCTTCGGGCGGAACCAGGGGCGGCCGTCGAATATCAGGTGCAGCATCTCAGCTTTCCTTTCCGGGCGGGCGGCCGCGTTTCGGCGCGTCCGACTGTTTCACGCTCACGCCGCGGCGGGCCAGCGCTTCGCGCAGCAGGATTTCGATCTCGGCATTGGCGCTGCGCAGTTCGACCGAGGCCAGCCGCTCGATCGCGGCGAAGAGTGCCGGATCGAGGCGGAGGGCAAAGGCTTTCTTGGCTGGCGCGGGCATCGGGCTAAACCTCACTTCCCGTTCGCATCGAGCGACGTCGAGATGTCGGGCGGCCGTGTGCCCCCATGGGACGTCTCGACGTCGCTCGACACGAACGGAATATCTGGATCAATAGAGCGAGCCGGCGTTGACGACGGGCTGGGTGTCGCGCTCGCCGCACAGGACGACCATCAGGTTCGACACCATCGCCGCCTTGCGCTCGTCGTCGAGTTCGACGACATTCTTCTCACTGAGTTGGGTCAGCGCCATCTCGACCATCGTCACCGCGCCTTCGACCAGCTTCTTGCGCGCCGCGATCACCGCTTCGGCCTGCTGGCGGCGGAGCATCGCGCCCGCGATTTCCTGCGCATAGGCCAAATGCGTCAGACCGCATTCGTCGACGGTGATGCCCGCGACGCTCAGCCGTTCGATCAGCGCCTTGCGCAGTTCGACTCCGACCTCGTCATGGTTGCCGCGCAGCGTGATTTCCTGATGCTCGATATCGTCATAGGGATAGCGCGATCCGATCGAGCGCACCGCGGCCTCCATCTGCGCCATCACGAATTCCTTGTAATCGTCGACGTCGAACAGCGCCTGCGCGGTGTCGGTGACGCGCCATACGACCTGCGCCGCCATTTCGATCGGATTGCCGCGCAGGTCGTTGACCTTGATCTTGTCCGAAATGACATTGTTCGCGCGCACCGCGATCTTCTTGCGCGACAGCCAGGGCAGAACCCAGCGCAGCCCGCTTTCGCGGTCGGTGCCCTTATAGGCGCCGAACAACTGGATCGCCGCCGCCTCGTTGGGATTGATCAGGTAGAAACCGCACAGGATGATCGTCCCGGCGACCGCGCTCACGACGACCAGCGCCCATGTCCAATTCCAATCGGCCCCGTCGCTCCCGATATTGGAGGCCCCCGCCCAGATGGCGACGCCAAGCAGCACCAGCCAGATGAGCAGCATCAGATAACCGCTCTGCGTGTTTGCGCGCGTCTCGCGACTGCGGTTCAGCGCGGGTGTTCCCGTATCGACCATCTTTCCCTCCGAATCATTCGATATAATGATGATATCATATTTATATCGTTTTGGAGGGACGTCAACCCACGCTGCGCGACACTTTCACCAACTTCCGCCCAAAACAAAGGGAGCCGAAGCTCCCTTTGTCCCATCGCCTCTATTCGGTCGGAAAACCGCGCTTTCTGAGCAAGGCCTTGACGTCGGGATCGCGCCCGCGGAAGGCGCGATAGGCTTCGGCGCGGTCGGTCTCGTTGCCCGTCATCAGCAATATGGTGCGGAACCTGTCGGCGACCTTGCGGTCCCATGGCCCGCCGGCCTCCTGGAACGCCGCCCAGGTGTCGGCGTCCATCGTTTCGGACCAGAGATAGCTATAATAGCCCGCCGAATAGGCGTCGCTGCTGAACAGGTGGCCGAATTGCGGCAGGCGGTGCCGCATGACGATTTCCTTCGGCATGCCGATTTCGGCAAGCGTCTCGCGCTCGAACTTGTCGATATCGGTCACCGGCACCTTGCGGTCGTGGAGCTTCATGTCGAGGATCGCGCTCGCCAGATATTCGACCGTCTCGAACCCCTGGTTGAACTTGTTCGAGGCGAGAATCTTGTCGACCAGCGCTTGCGGCATCGGCTCGCCGGTCTGATAGTGTGTCGCGAATTTCGACAGCACCTCGGGCGTCATCAGCCAATTCTCGTTCACCTGGCTCGGATATTCGACGAAGTCGCGCGGCACCCCGGCGAGCGCGGGGTAATAGACGTGCTGCAGCAGATAATGGATGCCGTGCCCGAATTCGTGAAACAGGGTGGTCGCATCGTCGAGGCTGACCAGCGTCGGCTCGCCCTTCGAGCCCTCGGTGAAATTATTGTTGTTCGACGCCAGAACATTGCGTTCGCCGCCGAGCCCCTGTTCGCTGCGATAGGTCGTCATCCACGCGCCCGAGCGCTTCCCGTCGCGCGCGAAATTGTCGAGATAGAGGACGCCGACATTGGCGTTCGTCTTGAGGTTGTAGACCTCGAACGTCTTCACCTTGGGATCGAAGACGGGGATCGTGCCGGTGTTTTCGCGGAAGCCGAGGTCATAGAGTTGCCCCGCCTCCCAGAACATCGCGTCGCGCAGCTTGTCGAGCTGGAGATAGGGTTTCACCTCGCTTTCATCGAGGTCGTATTTCGCCTTGCGGACCTTCTCCGCATAATAGCGATAGTCCCACGGCTCGATCGTGACCTTCGGTCCCTTGCCGGCCTTCGCCTCGGCGTCGGCGATCGCCTGCATGTCGGCGACCTCCTCATGGACGCGCGCGACCGCGGCGGGCCACACCTTCATCATCAGGCCCATGGCGTTTTCGGGGGTCTTCGCCATCGTGTCGGCCATGCGGTAGTTCGCGTGGGTCGCGAAACCGAGCAGCACCGCGCGCTCCTGGCGCAGTTTCAATATGTCGGCGATCGTCGCGTTGGTGTCGTTCGCGTCGCCATTGTCGCCGCGATTGACGAACGCGCGCCACACCTTCTCGCGCAGCGCGCGGTTCGCCGCGCTTTGCAGCACCGGCTGCGCCGACGAACGGGTGTTCTTGATCGCCCACTGGCCGGGCTTGCCCTGCGCTTCGGCGGCGTCGGCGAGCGAAGCGATGAAACCCGGCGCTAGCCCGTCGAGCTCGGTCTTGTCGGTCACATAGGTATAGAGCTTTTCGTCGCCGAGCAGCTTCGACGAAAAGGTCGAGAACAGGCCTTCGAGCTTCGCGTTCAAATCGACGAGCTTCGCCTTGTTCGCGGGCGACAGGTTCGCGCCGTCGCGCACCATCTCGTCATAGCTGCGCTCGACGATGCGGATCTGCTGGGCGTTGAGGCCGCTGGTCAGGCGCTTGTCATAGACCGCCTTGTGGCGGGCGAAAAGCTTGGGTTCGAGGAACAGCTCGGTATAGAATGTGGTGAGCTTGGGGCTCCATTCGGCGTCGATGTCCTCGACACGGTCGTTCGACTTGTTCGAGGTCTGGACGCCCCACAGCGCGAAGACCCGGTCCATCGTCTCGCCCGCGAGTTGCATCGGGACGTGGGTATTTTCGAATGTCGGTTCGGCGGGATTGTCGATCACCGCCTGCACCTCGGCCTTCACTTCGGCCATGCCCTTCTGGAAGGCGTCGGGGAAGAGTTCGGGGTCGAGCTTGTCCCACGGCGGCACCCCCTCATAGGGGCCGGTCCACGGCTGGAGCATCGGGTTCGCATCCGCGGTCGCGGCGGGCGTTGGGGCGGTTTCGGCGGCAATGGTCATCGGACTATAACCCATCAACATGGCGGTCGATGCAAGCAGGACCGACAAACGGACAAAAGGCTGCGCGCGGCGCGGCATCATCGTATCTCCCCGGAAGACTGGTTTCGAGCGAAACCATATGGAGCGGCCATAACCCGAGGTGGGCGCAAGGTGCAAGAGTGGGGCTTGTCAGCCCCCGAACCCCGGCTGCACGAGCCCCGGCACATCGACGCGGAAGGTGAAGAGTCCGCCCGCGTGCGGCTGGCGCGCGCGTTCTTCGTCGGTCAGAGTCTTGCCCGCGCTGGTGACGAAAGCGGTCCGCATGTCCGCCCCGCCGATCGCGATCATCGAGGGGCGCTGGACCGGCAGTTCGACGGTCTGGAGCAGCTCGCCCGCGGGCGACAGGCGCACGACGCGCCAGCCGTCCCACAGCGCCGACCAATAACATCCCTCGGCATCGACGGTGCCGCCGTCGGGGCGGCCCTTGCCCTGCTCGAACCGGTGGAACAGCCGCCCTTCGCCGAGCAGGCCGGTCGCAGGATCGACGGCATAGGCGTTGATCGCGTGGGTCGGCGTGTCGGCGTGATAGAAGGTGTCGCCATCGGGGCTGAAGGCGGCGCCGTTGCTGGTGAGCAGCCCGCCGATCATCGGTGTCAGCGATCCGTCGGGGTCGAGGCGGAAAAGCATGGCGCCCGGGTTGGATTTGTCGCTCGTCACGCTGCCGACCCAGAAACGGCCCGCGGCATCGACGCATCCGTCGTTGAAGCGCTGTTCGGGGATGCCCGCCAGCATCTGCGGACCAAAGGCACGCGGTTCCTCGCCCCAGGCGTCGGTCAGCGCGCAACCGTCCTTGAGCCCCATGACCAGCCCGCCGCCGGCGCGCGGCGCGACGCAGCCGACCGGGCAGCCGAGTTGCATCGTCTCGGTATCCCCCGTCGCCGGGTCGGTGCGGTGGATGCGCTGCGCGTCGATGTCGACCCAATAGAGGCGCGCTTCGGCGGCGTGCCAGCGCGGCGATTCGCCGAGCATCGCGCCGGCGTCGAGGAAAAGTTGGGCCATGGGTGAGGGCTTAGCGCGCGGCGCAGTCGCTGCCCAGCGGCCGCAAACCTATTCGTCTTCGTCGGCGCGTGATGGAGCTCGACTCGCCCGCCGCCACCCCGTTTTCCCTTCGTCACCCCGGACTTGATCCGGCGTCCATTCCCGCTGTGCCGAATTCATGGATCCCGGATCAAGTCCGGGATGACGAGGAAAGGTGGACAGCGATGAAGGAACTTCCTGCCGTAACGGCATTTCTGCTTGACGTGGACGTAAACGTAAGGTCCAGTGGCGGCGAAGGCCGTGCCGCGAGGCGCGACCGCTCGCGCGTCCGGCTCCCCGATTGCGTCCGGCCGCCGTCACGAAAGGAAGATGATGTCGCTCGATAATCTCTCGCGCTCGGCCTACACCGACGATCATGAGGCGTTTCGCGCCACGGTGCGCCAGTTCCTCGAAAAGGAAGTCGCGCCCCACCAGGCGCAATGGGCCGAGGACGGGATCGTTCCCAAGTCGATCTGGCCCAAGGCGGGCGAACTCGGCATGCTCTGCCCGACGGTTCCCGAAGCCTATGGCGGCCTCGGCCTCGATTTCGGCTATAATGCGATCGTCGATGAGGAAAGCGCCTATTACGGCCGCGTGACGACGGGCTTTTCGCTCCAGTCCGACATCGTCACCAGCTATATCGTCAAATATGGCAGCGAAGAGCAGAAGAAGCACTGGCTGCCCAAGATGGTCGCGGGCGAGGTGATCACCGCGATCGCGATGACCGAACCGGGCACTGGCAGCGATCTTCAGGGGATGCGCACGACCGCGAAGAAGGATGGCAATCACTATGTCATCAACGGGTCGAAAACCTATATCACCAACGGCCAGAACGCCGACCTGATCCTAGTGTGCGTCAAGACCGATACCGAGGTCCAGCCGGCGTGGAAGGGCGTGTCGATCGTGCTCGTCGAGGCCGATCGCGAAGGTTACAAGCGCGGCCGCAACCTCGACAAGATCGGGCAGGATGAGGCCGATACGTCGGAGATGTTCTTCGAGGACGTCCGTGTGCCGATCACCAACTGTCTTGGCGAAGAGGGGCAGGGCTTCATCTATCTGATGAGCGAGCTGCCGCAGGAACGGCTGTCGATCGCGGTGTCGGCGCAGGCGTCGGCGCAGCGCGCGTTCGACGACACGGTCGAATTCACCCGCGACCGCAAGGCGTTCGGCAAGCCGATCCTCGATTTCCAGAACACGCGCTTCGTCCTCGCCGACCTCAAGACCAAGCTGCAGGTCGGCTGGGCGCATCTCGACTGGGCGCTCGCCCGCCACCTGAAAAAGGAGCTGACCCCCGAAGAGGGCGCCGCGGCGAAGCTGTGGCACACCGAGCTTCAGTGGGAAATGATGGACAAATGCCTCCAGCTTCACGGCGGCGCAGGCTATATGAACGAATATCCGATCGCCCGTGCCTGGCGCGCGGCGCGCGTGACGCGCATCTTCGGCGGCACGAACGAGATCATGAAGGAACTGATCGGGCGGAAACTTTAAGCCCGTCGCCCCCGCGAAGGCGGGGGCCGCTGGCGTCCTAATTCGGCGTTGCCTGGCGCCTCCAACGGCCCCCGCCTTCGCGGGGGCGACGATTACTCGGAAAGGAACTCCCCATGGCTACTGCTTATATCGTCGATGCCGTCCGCACCGCTGGCGGCAAGCGCGGCGGCCGGCTCGCCGGCGTCCACCCCGTCGACCTCGGCGCCGCGGTGTTCGACGCGATTGCGGAGCGCAATGATTTCGACACCTCGAAGATCGACGACGTGATCACTGGCTGCGTGTCGCAGGGCGGCCAGCAGACGGGGGATCTGGGGCGCTATGCCGTCCTCGCCTCGAAACTGCCCGACAGCATCCCCGCGGTTACGATCGACCGCCAATGCGGTTCGTCGCAGCAGGCGATGCAATTCGCGGCGCAGGGCATTTTGTCGGGAACGCAGGACATCGTCCTCGCCAGCGGCATCGAAAGCATGTCGCGCGTGCCCATGGGCTCGACCGCGATGCTCTATATGAAGGAAGGCATGGGCAATTATAAGTCGCCGCGGCTCGAGGAAAAATATCCCGGCCTCATGTTCAGCCAGTTCGCGGGCGCCGAGATGATCGTCCAGAAGCACGGCTTCACCAAGGCCGACCTCGACGCCTTCGCGCTCGAAAGCCATCGCCGCGCCAAGGTGGCGACCGAGGCGGGCCGCTTCCAGAAGGAAATCGTCGGCATCGAGATCGAAACCCCCGAGGGCAAGGATATCCACCTTGTCGACGAGGGCATCCGCTTCGACGCGACGCTCGAAGGCATTGCGGGCGTCAAGCTGCTCCAGGAAGGCGGTTCGATCACCGCCGCTTCGGCGAGCCAGATTTGCGACGGCGCCTCGGCGGTGCTGATCTGCTCGGAACAGGCGCTGAAAGACCATGGCCTGACCCCGCGCGCGCGCATCCACCATGTGTCGGTGACCGCGGGCGATCCGGTCATCATGCTTGAGGAGCCGCTGTTCGCGACCGAACGCGCGCTGAAGAAGGCGGGGATGACGATCGGCGATATCGACGCCTATGAAGTCAACGAGGCGTTCGCGCCGGTGCCGCTCGCCTGGCTCAAATATCTCGGCGCCGACCCGGCGCGGATCAACGTCCATGGCGGCGCGATCGCGCTCGGCCACCCGCTCGGCGCTAGCGGCGCCAAGCTGATGGCGACCCTGCTCGGCGTGCTCGACGCGACCGGCGGCAAATATGGTCTCCAGACGATGTGCGAAGGCGGCGGCCAGGCCAACGTCACCATCGTCGAGCGGCTTTAAACTCTTCATGTGCTCCTGCGAAAGCAGGAGCCTAGGGCGGCCTTGCGCAGACGCTGCATATTGACGCCCTGGGTCCCGGCTTTCGCCGGAATACTCGCTTATATTTTGGAAAGGATGTCCGTATGAAACTCGATTCCACCGTATCCGCCGTCGTCACCGGCGGCGCTTCGGGCCTCGGCGCCGCGACCGCGCGCGCACTCGCTGCCAAGGGCGTCAAGGTCGCGATCTTCGACTTGCAGGAAGAAAAAGGCAAAGCCATTGCCGCCGAACTCGGCGGCGTCTTTTGCGAATGCAATGTCACCGACGACGCATCGGTCGACGCCGCTTTCGCCAAGGCGCGCGAAGCGATCGGGCAAGAGCGCATCCTCGTCAACTGCGCGGGCACCGGCAATGCGATCAAGACCGCGAGCCGCAGCAAGGAAGACGGCAGCATCAAGCATTTCCCGCTCGATGCCTTCAACTGGATCATCCAGATCAACCTCGTCGGCACTTTCCGCTGCATCGCCAAGTCGGCGGCGGGGATGATGACGCTCGATCCGATGGCCGACGGCGAGCGCGGCGCGATCGTCAACACCGCGTCGGTCGCGGCCGAGGACGGCCAGATCGGCCAAGCCGCCTATTCGGCGTCGAAGGGCGGCGTCGTCGGCATGACGCTCCCCATCGCGCGCGACCTGGGTAACGAGAATATCCGCGTCAACACCATCCTGCCCGGCATCTTCGACACCCCGCTGCTCGCCGGCGCGCCGCAGAATGTCCGCGACGCGCTCGGCGCCTCGGTGCTCAACCCGAAGCGCCTCGGCAACCCGGTCGAATATGCCAATCTGGCGATGTGCATGATCGAGAATGGCTATTTCAACGGCGAAGACGTCCGCCTCGACGGCGGCATCCGCATGGCGCCGCGCTGATATGGCGAAACCGGAAAGCTGGCGGCTCGATGCCGCCAGCTACCCCGTCCGCATCGAGTTGCAGACGCGCTTTCAGGACATGGACATCAACGGCCACCTCAACAATGTGGCCTTTGCCGCGCTGTTCGAGAGCGGCCGGGTGCTGCTGAACCGCGACGTCCGTCCGTTGAGCGAACGCCCGGCGAACGAGCGCACGATGGTCGCGGCGGTCGAAATCAACTATCTCGCCGAGGGTAATTTCCCCGATCCGGTCCAGATCGCGACCGGCATCGGCCGGCTCGGCACCTCGAGCTGGACGATCGTCCAGGCGATGTTCCAGAACGGCCACGCGATCGCGACCTGCGATACGGTCGTCGTCTGCCGAACCGACGGGCAGGCCAAGCCGCTGCGCGCGGAGATGGTCGCGGAGTTGGAAGCGAAACTGGCGCAGGCGGTATAGAGAAAAGCCGCGTGTCCCCGCGAAGGCGGGTGTCCATCACCCGCCTTCGCGGGGACACGCGGCTCATTCATATCAGCGTTACAGCTTCGTATCGGCTTCGGGCACCGAGCGGATCAGGTCGCGCGCGAAGCCGATCAGACCGATCTGGCGGCGGCGCTTCAGCCGCTCGGCGCGCAGGATCGCCATCACCTCGCCATAGCATTCCTCGACCGCGTCGTTGATCAGCACATAATCATAGCCGTCCCAGTGGCTGATCTCGTTCGCGGCGCGTTCCATGCGCGCGGCGATCACCTCGTCGCTGTCGGTGCCCCGCGACCGCAGGCGGCGCTCGAGTTCTTCCATCGTCGGCGGCAGCACGAAGACCCGCACGACGTCGGGCCCCGCTTCCTGATAGAGTTGCTGCGCGCCCTGCCAGTCGATGTCGAACAGCACGTCCTTGCCCGTGTCGAGCAATTCGTCGACCCGCGCGCGGGGCGTGCCGTAGCGGTGGCCAAAGACATGCGCCCATTCGAGAAACTCGCCGTCGGCCGCCATCTGCTTGAAGGTATCGACATCGACGAAATGATAATCGATGCCGTCGCGCTCGCCCGGGCGCGGCGGACGGGTCGTCGCCGAGATCGACAGCGCGATCTCGCCGTCGGCGGCGAGCATCTTTTTCGAGATGGTGGTTTTGCCTGCTCCCGAGGGCGAGGAGAGCACGAACAACACGCCGCGGCGGTTCAGGTGGACGCTTTCAGCCATGCGCGCTATTCGCGCGGGTAGGGGCAGCGGTCAAGCGGGAAGGGCGTATGGCGGGAATGTCACGAACGGGCTGGCTGGTCGCCATCGCGCTTCTCGCGCTGCTTGCCGCGATCCTGATCGCGATGGGGCGGCCGCCGATCTGTCCGTGCGGCACGGTGAGCCTGTGGCACGGCACCGTCCAGTCGAACCAGAACAGCCAGCAGATCTCGGACTGGTACAGCTTCAGCCACATCATCCACGGCTTCATCTTCTTGTGGCTGTCGCGGCTGCTGATACCGCGCGCGCCCTTATGGCCGGCGCTGGCGGTCGCGATCGGGATCGAGGGCGCGTGGGAGATATTGGAAAATTCGAGCATCATCATCGACCGCTATCGCGAAGTGACGATGGCCTATGGCTATTCGGGCGATTCGGTCCTGAACTCGGTCTCCGACGCGGCGTTCATGATGCTCGGCTTCCTCGCCGCGAGCCGGATGCGCTGGTGGACGACCGTCCTGATCGCGATCGCTTTCGAACTGTTCACCCTGTGGGCGATCCGCGACAATCTGACGCTCAACATTCTCATGCTGGTCTCGCCCATCGAGGCGGTGAAGCAATGGCAGGCGGATGGCTGATCGATTGAAACATTATCGCGGGGGAACACGGGTTTTCAATCGGGAATGATGACTCAGTGAATTGCTGCCCGTCCGTTGCTCGCAACCGGAATCGCTGGCGGCAGCGCTTCGCCCAGGCTTTCGCCGTCGGTCGCGGCGCCGTTCGCCTGTTCGGGATCGGACGCCTGCGCCGCTTCGGTCGCCTTGCGCGCCTCGGCGCGGTCGGCCCATCGCTTGGTGAGATAGGCGGCCGCGGCGGTCGCGGCGAGTACGGCATAGCGCTGCGGGAACAGGCGCCGCGCCGCGAACAGCGTGCCCGCGCCGATCATCGCGCCCGCGACGGGGTGGTTATTCTTCTGCCGCCCGATGGCGCTGCCGAGGACACCGCCGATGATCCGTCCCACCATCTTCATCTTCCTTCCTCCCCCATCAATCCCCGGACGGTGCCCGAGGTTCCGGTCAGCGACCCGCGCCGAGCATCGTGCGCGGATCGACCACCCGGTCGAAGGTCGCGCCATCGACATAGCCCAGCTCGAGCGCGGCGTCGCGCAGCGTCGACCCGGTCTCATGCGCGTGTTTCGCGATCTTCGCCGCCTTGTCATAGCCGATTTCGGGCGCGAGCGCGGTGACGAGCATCAGCGAGCGGTTCATCAATTCGTCGATCCGCGCGCGGTTCGGTTCGATCCCGACGACGCAATGCTCGGTAAAACCCGCCATGCCGATGGCGAGCAAATCGATCGAGCGCAGCACGTTCGATCCGATCAGCGGCTTGAAGACATTGAGTTCGAGGTGTCCCTGCAGGCCGCCGACGGTCACCGCCTGATGATTGCCGATCACCTGGGCTGCGACCATCGTCAGCATCTCGCACTGGGTCGGATTGACCTTGCCCGGCATGATCGAGCTGCCCGGCTCGTTCGCGGGCAGGTCGAGTTCGCCGAGCCCGGCGCGCGGGCCCGAGCCGAGCAGGCGGATGTCGTTGGCAATCTTGGTCAAGGCGACGGCGAGGCTGTTCAGCGCCCCCGAGAAGAAGACGAGACCATCGTTCGATCCGAGCGCCTCGAACTTGTTCGGCGCGGGTTCGAAGGCGATGCCGGTGCTTTTCGACAGCTCGGCCGCCATCGCGACGTCGAAGCCCGCGGGCGCGTTGAGCCCGGTGCCGACCGCTGTGCCGCCCTGCGCGAGCTGGCAGATATCGTGCGCGAGCGCGCCTTCGATCCGCGCGCGGGCGGCGGCGAGCTGGGCGACATATCCCGAAAACTCCTGGCCGAGCGTCAGCGGGGTCGCGTCCTGCAAATGGGTGCGGCCGATCTTGACGATATCGCCCCACGCTTCGGTCTTGGCGGCGAGCGCATCGGTGAGCTGAGCGAGCGCGGGGAGCAGCCGTGCCACCGTCTCCACCGCCACCGCGACGTGGAGCGCGGTCGGAAAGCTGTCGTTCGACGACTGGCCCATGTTGACATGATCGTTCGGATGGACGGGCGACTTGCCGCCGCGCTGGCCCGCCAGCGTCTCGTTCGCGACCCCGGCGATCACCTCGTTCGCATTCATGTTCGATTGGGTGCCGCTGCCCGTCTGCCAGATGGCGAGCGGAAACTGGTCGTCATATCGGCCCGCGGCGACCGCCGCCGCCGCTTCGGCGATCGCGTCCGCCAGCACGGGGTCGAGCCCGTGGGCGCGATTGACCTGGGCCGCTGCGCCCTTGATCCGCGCGAGCGCGTGGACGATCGGCACCGGCATCCGCTCGTGCGGCGGAAAGGCGAAATTGTGCCGGCTGCGTTCGGTCTGCGCGCCCCAATAGGAGGCTGCCGGAACCGCGATGTCGCCGATGCTGTCGCTTTCAACGCGCGTGCTCATACCAGAAGCATCCTCGTCACCAAAACGGCGCCCGCCCAGATTCCCGCGACCAGGCCGAGCAGCTGCCAATATCCGGTTTCGCCGACCCGGCGGCGCAGCCAGGCGGCCGCCAGCCACATGAGGGCGAGCGCGGGGGTCAGGATCAGGAGGCTGAAGCGCAACAGGCCGTCGGCGATCGGACCCCGCGCATAGCCGCCCTCATAATAGGCATAGCCCTCGACCCCCCACCAGAAAACGGCGGTGAGGACGAGCATCCCGGCGAGCGCCCAAAATTGCCAGAAGCGGCTGGGAGGCCAATTGGCTCCCATCGCTCAGCGTTTCTTGCCGAAATCCACCGTCACGACGTTGGACCCGTCTTCGCCAGTCGCCTCCGGGCGGTCGTTGTCGGCCTCGTCATGCGGTTCGGGATCGGCGACCTCATCGTCGCTGACCTGGAATTGCAATCCGAAATCGACCGAGGGATCGACGAAGGCGGTGATCGCCGCATAGGGAATCACGAGCATCGACGGCGTCTGGTTGAAAGACAGGCCGACGCTGAAATGATCCGCCTCGACCGTCAGATCCCAGAAGCGGTTCTGGAGGACGATCGTCATCTCGTCAGGGAATTTGGCGATCAGATGCGCGGGAATATCGACCCCCGGTGCCTGCGTCTTGAAGGTGATATAGAAATGATGGGCGCCGGGGAGGCTGTCGTGCCCTTCGAGCTGGCTCAGCACGCGGCCGACCACGGCGCGCAGCGCATCCTGCACGATTTCGTCGTAGGGAATCAGGCTGTCGTGGACATCGTCGCTCATGGCGGAGGGGGATGAACGCCGCGCGGGCGGCGGTCAAGAGGGGGCGAGCGGGGAGAGTCGCCTTGCAACACGAAAAATAGGCTCTATGGCGTCGGCCATGCGAACCGCCACCGTCCAGCGCACGACCAAGGAAACGGATATCGCGATCGCCGTCAATCTCGACGGCAGCGGCGATTATTCGGTGTCCACCGGCATCGGTTTCCTCGACCATATGGTCGAGCAATTGTCGCGTCATTCGCTGATCGACATCGCGATGACGGTGAAGGGCGATCTGCATATCGACCAGCATCACACGGTCGAGGACAGCGCGCTCGCGTTGGGCGAAGCGGTGGCAAAGGCGCTCGGCGACAAGCGCGGCATCGCGCGCTACGGCGAAGCCCATGCGCCGATGGATGAAACGCTGACTCGCTGCGTGCTCGATATTTCGGGTCGCCCGCATTGCGTTTATAAATCAACCTTCTCGCAGCCGCGGCTCGGCGAGATGGATACTGAGATGTTTCCGCACTGGTTCCATAGCTTTGCGCAGGCGGCGGGGATCACGCTGCACATCGAAACGCTGTACGGTGAGAACAACCATCATATTGCCGAAAGCATGTACAAGGCGCTAGCGCGCGCCTTGCGGCAGGGGGTCGAGATCGACCCGCGCAAGGGCGATACCATCCCGAGCACGAAGGGGGTGCTGTGAATCTCCCCTCCCGCTTGCGGGAGGGGTCGGGGGAGGGCCTGTTCCAGGTCGCCGCCACTAATCGAACATCCCCTCCCCTAACCCCTCCCGCAAGCGGGAGGGGGATTTGAGCGCTATTGCCCTGATCGACTATGGCGCGGGCAATCTTCGCTCGGTGCACAATGCGCTTGTCGCGGCGGGCGCGGACAATGTGGCCGTTACCGCCGATCCCGAAGCCGTCGCCAAGGCCGATCGCATCGTGCTGCCCGGTGTCGGGGCGTTTGCCGCGTGCATGAACGGGCTGTCCGCGATTCCGGGGTTGGTCGAGGCGATGGAGCGGCGGGTGCGCGGCGAGGGCGCGCCCTTCCTCGGCATTTGCGTCGGCATGCAATTGCTCGCCGACGCGGGCGAGGAACATGGGCGGCACGCCGGTCTGGGTTGGATCGGCGGCACGGTGCGCGCGTTCGCTCCGGCGCCGGGCCTGCGCATCCCGCACATGGGCTGGAACGATGTTGTCCCGGCCTTTGCGCATCCGGTGATCGCGGCGGGCGAGGCCTATTATCTTCACTCCTATCATTTCGCCGATACCGTCGATGTCGCGGCAACGAGTAGCCATGGCGCGACGTTCGTTGCCGCGGTGGCGAAGGACAATATCGTCGGCGTCCAATATCATCCCGAAAAAAGCCAGGCCTATGGCCTTGCGACCCTTGAAAGATTCCTTGCATGGCGGCCTTGACCATCTTCCCCGCGATCGACCTCAAGGGTGGGCAGGTGGTGCGGCTCGCCGAGGGCGATATGGCGCGCGCGACGGTCTATGGCGACGATCCGGTGGCGCAGGCGCGACTGTTCGCCGAGGCGGGGGCGACGCACCTCCATGTCGTCGATCTCGACGGTGCTTTCGCGGGGGCAAGCGTCAACGGCGCGGCGGTCGAAAGCATCATCGCGACCTTTTCGGGCAAGGTGCAGGTCGGCGGCGGCATCCGCGACCGCGCCGGGGTCGATCGCTGGCTGGCGCTCGGCGTCGAGCGCGTCATCATCGGCACCGCGGCGCTCAAAGACCCTGAATTCGTCAAAACCGCCGCGCGCGACCTTCCCGGACGGATCGTCGTCGGGGTCGACGCGCGCGACGGCATGGTCGCGACCGAGGGATGGGCCGATGTGTCCGACGTGCGGGTCGAGGATCTGGCGCGGCGCTTCGAGGATGCAGGCGTCGCGGCGCTGCTGTTCACCGATGTCGGGCGCGACGGGCTGCTGAAAGGCTGCAATGTCGAGGCAACGGTGGCGCTGGCGCGGGCGGTTAATATCCCGGTGATCGCCAGCGGCGGGGTCGCCGACATCGGCGATATCCACGCGCTGCGGCCGCACGTTGCGAGCGGCATCGAGGGGGTGATCACCGGGCGCGCGCTCTACGACGGGCGGCTCGACCTGGCCGAAGCGATCGCGGTCGCTGGTTCCCCTCCCGCTGGCGGGAGGGGTTAGGGGAGGGCATGTGATCATGACGCACTCCCGCAACAGACCCTCCCCCAACCCCTCCCGCCAGCGGGAGGGGAGCAGATGACCGTCCGCGTCCGCGTCATCCCCTGCCTCGACGTCGCCGACGGGCGCGTCGTCAAGGGCGTCAATTTCGTCGATCTGCGCGACGCCGGCGATCCGGTCGAGGCGGCGCGCGCCTATGACGCCGCGGGCGCCGACGAGCTTTGCTTCCTCGACATCAGCGCCAGCCATCAGGGGCGCAGCACCCTGCTCGACATGGTCAGCCGCACCGCCGCGGTCTGCTTCATGCCGCTCACCGTCGGCGGCGGGGTGCGCAGCGCCGAGGATGCGCGCGCGCTGCTGCTCGCGGGCGCCGACAAGGTCGCGGTGAACAGCGCGGCGGTGGCGCGGCCCGAACTGGTCGCCGACATCGCCGACCGTTTCGGCAGCCAGTGCGCGGTCGGCAGCATCGACGCGCGGCGGGTCGAAGATGGCCGGTGGGAGATTTTTACCCACGGCGGGCGCCAGGCGACCGGGATCGATGCGATCGCGCATGCGGTGCGGCTCGCCGAACTGGGCGCGGGCGAACTGCTCGTGACCAGCATGGACCGCGACGGGACCAAGGATGGTTACGACCTCGCGCTCGTCCGCGCGGTCGCCGATGCGGTGTCGGTGCCGGTCATCGCGAGCGGCGGGGTCGGCAATCTCGACCATCTCGTCGCCGGGGTGATCGACGGCGGCGCGAGCGCGGTGCTGGCAGCGAGCATCTTTCATTTCGGCGAAGCGACGATCGCCGAGGCGCATGCCCGGCTGGCCGCTGCGGGATTGCCGGTGCGCGCGCAATAGAGAAAGCCCCTGTTCCCCCGCGAAGGTGGCGGGCACAGCCCGAATTAAATCCCGTGAAGGGTAGCCATCGAAAAAGGCGGCTGCAATAAAGCCGCATGAAAAGCAAAATGCGCCGCAGCGCTCCCGACATCTTTCCCATTCTCGGTTTCCTCGTCGCGCTGGCGAGCCTCGGCGTGGCGCTCAATCCCTATTTCGCCGGACTGGTCCTCGCTGCGTCGGTGGTGACAGCGGTCCATCATGCCGAGGTCGTGGCGCACCGCGTCGGCGAGCCGTTCGGCACGCTGATCCTTGCGCTCGCGGTGACGGTGATCGAGGTCGGGCTGGTCCTGACGCTGATGCAGGCCGAGCCCGAAAAGGCGCAGACCTTGGCGCGCGATACGGTGTTCGCGGCGGTGATGGTGATCCTAAACCTCTTGATGGGTCTTTGCCTGCTCAGCGGCGCGATCCGCCACCATGAACAAAGATTTCAGCGCACCGGCATGGGCGCGGCGCTTGCGACGCTTACGGTGTTGACGGTGGTCACGCTGGTGCTGCCCAATTTCACCTCGAGCGTGCCGGGGCCTTTCTATTCGCAGACGCAACTGGGGTTCGTCGCGGCGGTGTCGCTGATCCTCTATGCGACGTTCGCGCTGGTGCAGACGGTGCGCCACCGCGACTATTTCCTGCCGCAGGGCGAGGCGCAGGACGAACCCGATGTGCACGCCGATCCGCCGAGCCTGCGGCGCACCTTCGCGTCGCTCGGCCTGCTGCTTGCCTGCCTGTTCGCGGTGGTGCTGCTCGCCAAAAGCCTGTCGCCGGCGATCGGCGCGGCACTGGCCTCGGCCGGCGCGCCGCCCGCGGTGCTCGGCGTGCTGATCGCGGCGTTGATCCTCGCGCCCGAGGGGGTCGCCGCGGTGCGCGCCGCGAAGGCTGACCGCTTGCAGACCAGCCTCAATCTCGCACTCGGTTCAGCGCTCGCGACGATCGGCCTCACCATTCCGGCGGTCGCCATCCTGTCTATTGTGGTCGACATGCCGATCAGCCTTGGACTCGACGCCAAGTCGACGGTTCTCCTGTTCCTGTCGTTGATCGTCGCGTCTCAGACGCTCGCGAACGGCCGCACCACGGTGCTGCAGGGCGCGATCCATCTGATGCTGTTCGCGGTCTATCTGTTCACGACCTTCGTGCCTTAGGTCTTTCGCACGAATACCGTTCCCGCCGAATAGCCCGCGCCGAACGAGCAGATCAGGCCGGTGTCGCCCGCCCGCATATCCTCGTGATGAAGGTGGAAGGCGATGATCGATCCGGCGCTCGAGGTATTGCCATAGGTGTCGAGCACGGTCGGGCTCTCGTCTTCGCTCGCCTCGTGGCCCAGCACGCGATGGGCGATCAGCCGGTTCATGTTGGTGTTCGCCTGATGGAGCCACAGCCGGCGCATGTCGGCGCCTTGCAGGCCGAGCTTTTCCATCTGCTCGACGATCATCGCCGCGACCATCGGCACGACTTCCTTGAAGACCTTGCGGCCCTCCTGGACGAAGAGCTTGTCGGTCTTCGGCGCCGACTGGTCGATCCCGCCGTGAGCGCGATTGAGGAAGCCGAAATTGTTGCGGATATTGTTCGAGAAGACGGTCTTTAATTTGGTGCCGAGAATGTCCCAATGCCCCGCGGGCGCCATATCCTTGGCCTCGACGAGGATCGCGGTCGCGACGTCGCCGAAGATGAAATGGCTGTCGCGGTCGCGCCAGTTGAGGTGGCCCGAGCAGATTTCGGGGTTCACGACGAGGACGCTTTTCGCGTGGCCCGCACGGATATAGTCGGCGGCGGTCTGGATGCCGAAGGTCGCCGACGAGCAGGCGACATTCATGTCGAAGCCGAAGCCGTCGATGCCGAGCGCGTCCTGGATCTCGACCGCCATCGCCGGATAGGCGCGCTGCATGTTCGACGCGGCGCACAGCACCGCATCGACATCACCCGCGTCGCGGCCGGCGCGGGCGAGCGCGTCATTTGCCGCCGCGACGCCGATCTCGGCAAGGATCGACAATTCGTCATTGCTCCGTTCGGGCAGGCGCGGGGCCATATGCGCGGGGTCGAGGATGCCCGCCTTGTCGACGACGAAACGCGAGCCGATGCCGCTCGCCTTTTCGATGAATTCGACGCTCGATTCGGTGAGCTCGGCGACTTCGCCCGCTGCGATAGCGGCGGCGTTTTCGCGATTATGCCGCGCGACATAGGCGTTGAAACTGGCGACCAGTTCGTCGTTGGTGATGCGCTCGGCGGGGGTGAAGAGGCCGGTCGCGGACAGGACCGGCTGGGGGATGTGCGACATGATGGACCCTCAGGCATCTTATGGTTTCAAGTCCCGCTGATTAGGCGCGCGCGTGGCGCCGCGCAACGGTTCGCAATCATAGTGAATGATCGCCGATATTGTGGTTAACCTACCGCTAACCCTTTTGGTGGCAGACTGTGCGATGCAGGCCTCCGGGGGGATGGCTCCCCGGGCGCCGTGCGGGAGCATGACGATGGCGACGCGATCGGGACCGGCCGGCGACCTGTCCATTTCGGAAATCAAGGAATTCGCGGGCTTTCCGGCGGCGACGCAGCGATACATCCGCCGCTCGCTCGACATCGGGCTCGAACGCGACGATGCGATCGCGCGCTGGTCGCGCGATATGGTCGAGGAAACCGCGATCCGCGTTCAGGCGCGGGTCTATCGCCGGATCGGCGAGATACGCGGGCATATTCCCGACGACAGCGGGCTCGACGCGCTCGAAGGCTTCATCGCGCCGCTCGTCGCGGTGTCGGCGTTCGACCTTGGGCAGGACCGGCTTCCGGGTTTCGCTTCCTATCGCTTCCTATACGAACGGCTGCTTGGCGCGCATGCCCGGCCGTGGCTGCCCGGCGCCTTTTGCGCGGCGGCGTCGCTGCCGCATCTCCACCCCGACAAGCGCAAGACCCTGCTCCAGTCGATCAGCGAAGCCGCCGCGACCGCGCCGGGCTGGTCGGCGCGCGAGCCGAGCTTCTTTCCCGAATGGATCGACAAGATCGACGAGACCAGGCCGGCGAATTGAGGCGCGATGGCATTCTTCGTCGCTACGCTCCTCGCAATGACGACTGACTACATCAACACCCGGTACAGCCCGAAGGCGCTGGTCAGGATCAGCACCACCCCGACGAGCACCAGCATCAGCTTGGGCGAGAAGCGCTTTGCCATGAAAGCGCCGAGCGGCGCCGCGAGCACGCCGCCGATGAGCAGGCCGAGTGTCGCGCCGGCGACGTCGGCAAAACCGATATTCCAGA
Source organism: Sphingopyxis lindanitolerans (assembly GCF_002993885.1). Taxonomy (NCBI): domain Bacteria; kingdom Pseudomonadati; phylum Pseudomonadota; class Alphaproteobacteria; order Sphingomonadales; family Sphingopyxidaceae; genus Sphingopyxis; species Sphingopyxis lindanitolerans. The sequence continues at coordinate 1,785,704 of NZ_CM009578.1, read as the reverse complement.
TGAAGGTCGCCGAAACCGCGAGCGTCAGGAAGAATTCGACGCTGTTCACCGTGCCGACGACCTTGCGCGGCTCGGCGCCCTGGACGAGCAGGTTCGAAGTCACGACTGGCCCCCAGCCGCCGCCGCCCGCGGCGTCGAGGAAGCCGCCGACGAGGCCGAGCGGCGCGATCACCGTGGGCTTCTGGAACTTGGGTGGATAAAGAAGGCCGCGCACGAGCAGCCAGACGCCTATCAGAACCAGATAGCCGAGCACGAAGGGCTTCACGATATCGGCGTGGAGCGAGGTCAGCACATAGGCGCCAAGCACGCCGCCGACGACGCCGGGAAGGAGCAGTTTCCAGAACAGCGGCCATTCGATATTGCGATGAAGCAGGTGGCTGATCCCCGACACGCCGGTCGTGAACACCTCGACGACATGGATGCGGGCCGACGCGGTCGCGGGCGGCACGCCCATCACCGCGACGAGCAGCGTGTTGCAGATCACCCCGAACGCCATGCCGAGCGCGCCGTCGACGAGCTGCGCGGCGAAGCCGATCAGGATGAAAGGCAGAAGCGCCGCGATGTCGATGGACGCAAGTTCGGTCATATATTCATCCCAACTGTTCTAATTGAGAACGGGCTGCCGCCTTTTGCGGGGATTCGCCAGCCCAATTTTTCTGCGGGCGATGAAGGGATTTGTTTCTGCGCCGAACCAAGGCTTCACCCGGCGGCGGCAGTGATATTCTCGGGCAGATATTCGCGCACATAGTCGATGAAGGCGCGCAGTTTCGGCATCACCTGCTTGCGGCTGGGATAATAGAGGAAAAGGCCGCTGGTCGCATCGGCATAGTCGGACAGCACCAGTTCGAGCTCGCCCGTCTCGACCATCTTCTTGGCCATCGGCTCGGCGAGCATCCCCATGGCGACCCCGGTGCGCATCGCGACCAGCGCCGCGATCCAGTCGTTGACGATGACCGGCCCCGAAACCGCGACCTCGACCTCGCGATTTCCTCGCGCGAAGGTCCAGGGCATCATGGCCCCGGTCGCGAGGCGAAAGCGGATGCAGCGATGATCCTTCAATTGTTCGGGGGTTTCAGGGCGGCCGAACCGGTCGAGATAGGCCGGCGACGCCGCCGCGACGAAGCGGAAAGGGCCGGTCAGACGGATTGCGATGACATCGGCATCGAGCGATTCGCCCATGCGCACGCCCGCGTCGAAGCCCCCGGCGCTCAGGTCGGCGAGGGCGTCGTCGGCGTAAATCTCCAGCTCGATCTCGGGATAGGCATCGACGAAGCCCGCGATGATCGGCTCGAACAACGGCTGCACCGCGCCGCGCATCAGATTGATGCGCAGCCGTCCCGCGGGCCGGTTGCCAAGGTTGCGCGCCGCTTCATAGGCGTCGGCCAGCCCGGTATAGGCGGGGGCGGCGCGTTCGAGGAACATCTCGCCCGCCTGGGTTAGCCCAACGCTGCGCGTGGTGCGCATGAACAGCGGCGCGCCGACGCGCGCCTCGAGCGCCTTGACCGTCTGGCTGATCGCCGAGGGCGAGACGCCGAGATCGGCCGCCGCGGCGGAAAAGCTCCGCCTTTCCGCGACGCGAAGAAACGCTTCGATCCCGTCGAGCGCCCCATGGGGGATTGTTAAATCCTGCTTCAAAGCACTTGCAGATTATAGAGGATTATATATGCGCGCAAGCGCGACTAGATAAGTTGCACAACGAAACGAAAGGAACCTCTCCCATGGCCAATCAGATCTCCTCTTTCCGCCGCTTTCCCGCTGCCTTCGCGATCGTCGCGGCTTCGGCGCTGGCTTTCACCGGCCTGATCGCCTCGACGTCGCCGGCCTATGCCCAGACGGGCAGCAGCGATTATCGCTGCTCGGCTCTCGCCGAACAGGCCTATACCGCCGCCAACGGCGTCGACAGCGACAAGCAGGCCAGCGCGAAGCGCTTCGTCGCAACCGGCAACAAGCTCTGCGAAGCCGGCAATGAACGCGCCGCCGCCAAGCAGTTCCGCGCCGCGCTCAAGCTTGCCGGCGTTGCCGAAGTCGAAACCGACAGCCGGATGGCATCGCGTTAATAGGCGCCTAGGCACCTGACACCCCTCTCCGGTCCGCCCTCTCCCTCTCCCGGCGGACCCTCAAACTGGGGCGGCACTCACAACGAGGCCGCCCCATTTTATTTTCCCGCTATCCGCGATCGGGCAGGCCGAGGCGGTCGCGCAGCCACCATAGGGGCAGATGCGGGCGCGCGAGCGCCTTGTCGATCGCATAGGGCCACCAGCCGGGGCCAAAGGGAATATAGATACGAATCGGCACGTCACGCCGCCGCGCCTCCGCCATCGTGCGGCGGCGCGGCAGCCCGCGCAATTGCTCGAGCTCGCACGGCGTCCCGGCGGCGACCAGCCGGTCGAGCGCGCGGCCGACGAGCCTCGGGTCGTGCGTTGCGACCGCCACGGGCGCGGTGCGGCCCGCCAGCCGTTCGATCAACGCCAGATAGGCGGCATCGATATCATCCGGATCGCCGTCGGGGTCGGCCCACTCGCCCTTGACGATGCGCAGTCGCGTCGGCGTGTCGCGAAGCCGCGCCGCGTCGCCAAGGCTGCGCCGCCAGCGCGCTGGCAGCGCGCAACCCGTCTGCGGAAAATCGGCGCGCAAGGCTTCGCTCGCCGCGATCGTCGCCTCGGCATCGGCGGGGCCATGGGAATCGAGCATCAGCACCGTCCCCGCCATCGTGGCGGCATCGGCGACCGCGCGCAGGTGGCCGGGATTGAAATCGAGCGGGGGCGCCTTGACCGACAGGTACGAACAGGCCCCCGTCGCCAGCAGGGCACGATAGGATTGGACGATCGTGTCGGGCGTGTCGCGGTCGCCTTGAAAATAGCCCACGGTCGCCGCGATTCCCTGTCGGCGCAGCCGATCGCACAGCGCGGCGGCGTCCGCCGGTCCGGGCGCGGGCAGCATATTGCCCAGCGCATGGGGAAGAGCATAGCGGCGCTCGCGCAGCCAGTTCCAGAACGACGAGGATGTCATCGCTTTCGTGATCGCAGCCGCTGCACGGCCCAGACGCACCCGTCGGAGACGAAGGCGACCATGCCCGCGACGGTGCAGGGATAGGTGCGCACGCGCACGCAGGCGTGATGGTCCTGCGTCCAGAACCGGGTGATCCATGTTTCGGTCTCGCCCAGCAGCTCGAAGCTTTGGAGCCCCTGTTCGGCGGCCCAGCGCAGCGCGTGGAGCATTAGCAAGGTGCCCGGCGAGCATTTGCCGAACCGGTCGTCGTGACCGATCTTGAACAGCCAATATCGCCCCGACCAGATCAGCGCGAGCTGCATCGCCACCGCTTCGCCGTCGATGCGCAGGAACGAGAGGCGAAAGTTTCCGCGCGCCGCCGCGGCGCGGAAAAAGCGACGGAAAAAGGTTTCGCGCAGGCGATCGACCGCGATCGCGCTTCCGGCTTCGCGCTTCCAGCTTCGCGCCTCGACGCCGACCGCTTCGTCGAAGAGAGCATCGAATTCGGCGAGCGACGGCGCCAGCGTTTCGTAGCGCACCTGTCCCAGCGCCGCGGCGCGGCGTGCGGCGCGCCGGAAATCGGACCGGCGCCCGGCGTTGAAGCGGCTTTCGGGATCGCGCCAGCCCGCGTCGAGCCGGATCATCGGACAGGGTGTGCCCGGTCGGATCGAGAGCCAGCCGTGGCCTGCCATCGCTGCGCGAAGCACGGCGAGCAGCGGCGATTCGACAGGAATGCGATCAAGCGAGAGCGGCCGATCGAGGGTGCGGAGCGCCAGCGTCAGCGCCGCCGCATCGTCCGCTTCTTCGCACAAAAGGTCTCCGGGTTCGAACAATTCGCACGATCCCGCCATGCGCCAGCGCGCCCGCCAGCCCGGCTCGCGGCAGAGCGGTAACAGCGCCGCGATCGCCGAATCGCGCAGGACGCAGAACAGGCGGCGCTGCTGGCCGACCAATAGTGGATCGAGCGCGGTCGCGAAGGCGTGCGTCTGCGTCGGCCAGCGCCCGCCGGCTTCGAGACGCTCCCATTCCGCCGCCAGCCAATCGGCATCGCCAGCTCCGGCGAGATCGACCATGCGCGCGGACGGGACGGACGCCGATGGCGCGTCGGTGACGGCGCCGGGATTGAATCGCGCGTGATACAAGCCACACCCCCGCCTGCCGCTTACGCCGAAAATGCTAATAAATTTCTGCGAAGCGCGGGGTTATCGTGCCCGTTTACCGGCGGCGGTAGCGAAAATACCAGATTTCATGCCCCTATTCAATTAAAATATTGTAAAATATAGATTTTATGGGGAATAATCCCAGTGGTAATCCAACCAGCAATCACCCAGCAATCACCGGATTCTAGGGCGTAAAAACCTCGTGCCCACGGCACAAAGGCTCGCGTCGATGGTGACACGCCTCGAAGAGGAGACCCGGATCGGCAAGGGCGGGACCCTGGCGGCGCAGCTGTCGCGGCTCGACCTGATCGTGCTCGACGAGCTCGGTTATCTGCCGTTCGCCCGCTCCGGAGGGCAGTTGCTGTTCCACCTCATCAGCAAGCTTTATGAGCGCACCAGCGTCATCATCACCACCAACCTCGCCTTCGGCGAGTGGCCCACCGTCTTCGGTGATCCCAAGATGACTACGGCGCTGCTCGACCGCGTCACCCACCACTGCGATATCATCGAGACGGGCAACGACAGCTGGCGCTTCAAAAACCGCAGCTGACCGCCACCTTCGGCGCCTTCAAAAATCTATCTTGCGCTGCGCGCGCCTCCGGTCGGGCTACGCCCGCCCTCCGCCGCACGCAGCGCAAGGCGACCCTCAACTAACCAGCATCATATCCGAAAAAGGGGTCCCTCTTCGGCTCTGACTCACTTTTGGTGCAAGTGCGTTGATAGTGGCGAGTTTCCCCGAAGGAGGACATCGCCATGCATGGGAGAGGTTTTCGCGAAGCCATTGCGCCAATAGGATTGGTGATCGACAAGGTCGAGTATGCCGCCAATCAGATACTGATCACCGGGCGATCCCGATTTCGAGTTTCGATCTGCCCGAACTGCTGCCGCCCATCTGCGCGTGTCCACAGTCGATATCACCGTACACTCGCCGATCTACCATCTCATGGCCGGCCGGTTCGGATTACTCTTGTCGCCCGGCGTTTTCGTTGCGCCACATCTCGGTGCGCCACGCGTATCTTCGTTGAACGCTTTCCTCCGGATGTGGCTGCAACATTTGCCCGGCGTACGGCCCGCCTGGATTCTATCGTACATCACCTTGGGCTGGCGCTGGGTGGGCGTCCGGCGGCCAGCTTGGCGCGCCGCCTTCTGATGCCGGTCAGCAAGGACACATTGCTTCGAACTGTGCGTCGGCGCTTCAAGGGCGCTCAGGTGAAGCCGACGATCATCGGCATCGACGACTGGGCGTGGAAGCGCGGACAGCGATATGGCACGATCGTCTGTGATCTGGAGCGCCGACAGATTATCGACCTCCTCCCCGATCGTGGCGTCGCCACCGTGGAAGCGTGGCTCAAGGCCCGGCCGGAGATCTGCATTATCTCGCGTGATCGCGGTGGCGGGTACCGCCATGCGGCCGCGCGGGCCTTGCCTGGCGCCCTGCAGATTGCCGATCGCTGGCATTTGATGGAGAATGCCAGCCAGGCGTTCCTCGACGCTGTCCGTAAATCTATGCGCGCCATTCGCCAGGCACTTCAATCCGCCGAACCCGATCCAGAACTCCTCACCTGCGCTGAGCGGCTTCAATACGAAGGCTTCAAGCGGCGTCAGGATGCCGATGATACGATCCGCTCGCTGCTTGGGAAAGGGGCGTCCATCAAGGCGGTTGTTCGCGCGACCGGCTATGCCCGCAAGACCGTACGCCAGGTCGCTCGTGGCGGACGATCCGATATGTTCCGCACCCGGCTTAGCTCTCTCGACCCGTGGCTCGGGACGCTCGATGCCGAATGGCGTTCCGGTTGCCGGAATGGTGCCGAACTCTGGCGGCGGCTCAAAATCATCGGCTTTAACGGAAGCCTGCGTGTCGTTGCAGAATGGGCGACGCGGCGGAGGCGCAACGAGGCAGCTCCGAACAACGTGTCGCGCGTCATTCCATCAGCCCGTGTGATTGCCCGGCTTATGACGATGGCCCGCGATCAACTCTCGAAATCAGAAGCCACGCTTATCGCGACGATTGAAGCCGCCGTGCCGGCGCTCGTCGTCGTTCGAAATCTTGCCGACCGATTCCACCGGATCATCAGGCAACAGAAAGACTTCGAGCTCGCCACATGGATCGACGAAGCCCGGAAAACTCCGCTTCGTTCGTTTGCGAATGGCTTGAGCGACGACTGGAATGCCGTGAAGGCCGCTATCGTGGAGCCCTGGTCCAACGGGCAAACGGAAGGACAGATCACGAAGTTGAAGCTCGTCAAACGCCAGATGTATGGACGCGCCAAGCTCGATTTGCTGCGGGCGAGGCTGATGCCACCTCGCGATCATCCCTCTGTATTGCACCAAAAGTGAGTCAGAGCCCCTTTTGAACGCCGTTTGACATCGCTGGCTTTCCTCCCCGGTCCTGACGAGATCGCGCGGTCGAGCAGCGCCGTAGTCATCTTGGGATCACCGAAGATGATGGGCCAGTCTGCTAACGCGGGGTTTGTAGTGATGTGCACACTGAAGCGCTCATAGGCCTTGCTGATCAGAGGGAGCAGCGCCCTCCCTTCGTCTGAAGGGCGGATATCCAAGCTTATCGAGCAGCATCAGGTCGAGCCGTAACAACTGCTTTGCCAAGGTCCCGATCTTGCCGGCCCAGGTCCCTCTTAGCGGCGTGTTGCCATTTCTGATGTGGCGGATGCTGCGTTTCCGGCGCGGACAAGTCTGCCGGCAAATCAGGATCGAGCGCTTTGCGGGGTTGCGATCAAACTTCATTTTCCGATCAATCAGCCCGACTCAAGGGGCGAATTGAAAAGCAAACTGGGAGAAAACGTTATTATATTGACAATTATGACCACTTGGGGGATTTATGCCTGAATGCTGGCGCAGACCAGTTGAAACTATGCGGGTTTCGGGGCTGGCTTGAGCTAGTCGACGGGAGGATGGAAAATCATATATTTTTGAAGATTTTAGCCGGGTGTGCGGCGCCTACCGCTTAGCCGCTGGGCACGCTGCATGTCTGCGCCTCAAAGATCACAGCCCGCAAAAATAAGGATGCGCGCCGAGACGCGCGAATGGGAAGGGAGAGACTGAAGTGATTAATCGATCAAACCAGCTTGCCACAGTGTCCGCGTTGGCAATGGCGGGCATCATGCTCGGTGTATCGACGTCTGCCAGCGCGGCTGACACTATCGAGGGAAGCGAGGCGCCAGCAAGCCGTGATGCCTCGGCCAACACCGATGGAAGTTCGACGGGGCTAAACGAAATTATTGTGACAGCTCAGAAGCGGTCCCAGAATCTCCAAGATGTTCCTGCAGTAATTAACGCGCTCGACGCGGGCATGATCGAGGATCGCCAGATTGGCGGTCTTGAAGAGCTTCAGGGGGCGGTTGCGGGCCTCAAGTTCGACCCTGTTTCCGGCAACTCCAACATTTCCATTCGCGGCGTCGGCACCACCTTCACGACCGGCGCGGGCGAAAATTCGGTCTCCTTGCATCTCGACGGCGTCTATCTTTCGAGCCCTCAGGGCGCTGGCCTCGGCCAGTTCGACCTTGGCGGGATCGAAGTGCTGCGTGGCCCGCAAGGGACACTTTACGGCAAGAATTCCACGGCGGGTATCGTCAACTTCATATCGGCGGCGCCTACCCGCGAGTTCGAAGCGGGCGTTACGGCGGGCTACGGGAATTATGACGACCTCAAAGGCTCGGCTTATGTCAGCGGCCCGCTTAGCGACGGAGTGCGCGCGCGGCTCTACATCGAAGGTGGCCAACGCGATGGCTATGTCAAGAATCTCCAGACCGGCCAGGATCTCGACGATCTGCGCTACATCGGTGGCCGTTTCGGTATCGACGCCGACGTGTCGCCCGGGTGGGATATGGAAGCGCGCCTGACCTACCGGCGCGAAGCCAGCAACGGCCCGGTGCGTCAGCCCTATGACCTCAACCGCCTGTCCTTGCCGATCCAGGATACGATCGTCACCCCTCGCCGGTTGAACTCACCGCTCATTTTTGACGGCAATCGGTCCATCGCGCTGGCATCGCTGAAAAACACGTTCGATCTCGGCGGCAACGTAAATCTTGTCTCGATCACCGGCGCTTCTCGCCTGCGCGTCAATTACAATTCGCTGGACTCGTTGGCGCAAGGAAATCCGAATGACCCGATCTTTGCAAATCTGACCATTCCGATCGCCCAGGGTGTCCGGGTTTCGACCTTCTCACAGGAATTCAACCTCAAGGGCGACAGTGGGCCGGTGGACTGGCTGGTGGGGGCCTTTTACTATAATGAAATCAACCGAACGACCGGCTCAGTTACCCTCGACGGACGGCTGCTTGGCAGCCCGTCCGCACTCATCCGTGTGTCCAACGGCCGCTCGAAGCGCGAAAGCGCCTCCATATTCGCAGATGCCACGATCAGCGTGAGCGACGCTACCCGGCTGTTTGGTGGCGTCCGGGGTCTTTACGAGCGGTCGCAAAATGATCTGTTGGTGACGTTCCAGCTTCCCGGCGGCACGGTCGTTCAGACCGATTGCAGTCCGGGCGCACCGCTTCAGCGCGTGACCGACTGGTCGGCTACGGGACGCATAGGCCTGCAGCATGATCTGTCGGACGATGTCATGGCCTATGGGCAGTTGTCGCGTGGGTACAAGTCCGGCGGCTTTTCCAACAGTACCTGCGGCAATCAGTATAAACCGGAAACGGTCAACGCCATCGAGACGGGACTCAAGACGCGGTTTCTTGACAGGCGTGCGACGCTTAACCTCTCGGCCTTCTACTATGATTACAAGAATATCTCGGTCGAGCAGTCGACGATATTCGGGACCAATGTCGTAGGCGCTCCGAAAAGCGAGATCTACGGGCTGGACATCGACGGGCGGCTGCAGGTCAATGATATGCTGAGCTTCGATGGCAACGCGAGCTTCGTACACAGCGAATATAAGCGCTTCCTGTCGACGGGTGGCGCGATCTTTGGCGAGCCCGATGGTACCGATTTGGCGGGACGGGCTCTCAACAAGGCTCCGGGTGCGTCCGGTACGATCGGCACGCAACTCGAATTTCCCGTCGGCTCGGGCAAGATCACGCTTCGCGGCGAGGCCTATTTCACAAGCGGATACCGCCTCCGCGAATATAATGATCCCTCGCTGCGGCAGAATGCATATGAACTGTATAATGCATTCGTGACGTACGAACCCAATGAATTGGTCACCGTGCGTGGCTTTGTCCGGAACATCACCAAGACAAATTATATCCAGGGGACTGTGGTGCAGCTCAATGGGGTCACGGGGGTCTATAATCCGCCACGCACCTATGGTGTGGAACTGGCACTGAAAATCCGCTGAGGCACCAGGGCCGGCCTGCGGGCCGGCCCGTCGCCGAAGAATATTGAACACGGAAAGTTGATTTGAAATGAGTGCGGAAACTGAAGAATTGCAGGGGTTCTACGACAAGTCGGTCGCGGCTGCGAAGTCGGGCTACCCGGAAATTGACGCAGATCGGCTGGCAGCCTTCATTGCTGCGCAGCCCGGCATCGAAGGCCCCGTCACGCTCAGCAATTTCATTGTCCCGCAATCATCCGGTGCCAGCAACGGCATTCTGTTGTTCACGGCCGAGTTCGGGCGGAGCGGCGAGCGTCGCCGGGAAGACATGGTCGCGCGTTACGCGCCTGGCACGACCATGATCAAGCAGAAGAGCTTTTCTGACGAGTTCCTGACTCTCGTCGCGGCATACAAGCGCGGTCTGCCCGTGCCCGAGCCGCTATGGCTTGACGCGGACGGTTCGGCTGTCGGCTATCCGTCCTTCGTCATGGCGCGGATCGAGGGCACGCCTCCCGCGTCCGCAATGTACTCCAAGGGGCCGCTCGCCGACGTCAGTCCGGAAGCGCGCAAGGCGATGATGCTTGAAGCCGCTGGCTTTCATGGTCGCCTGCGCCGCGAGGCGATCGGTCGCGAGGAACTGCCGCATCTGCTCGCGCGCGGCAGCGGTGAAACCGATATCGAACGCGAACTCAACTGGTTCCTCGCGGAAGCAAAACTAAGCTCCGAGCCGGACGATCCGAAGCTCGACCCCATCGTCGAGGCTCACCGCTGGATGGTCGCGCACCAGCCAGCCGTTCGCGAGGGAACGCTTGTACAGGGCGATTCCCAGATCGCGAATGTGATGTTTCGCGACGGGCGGCTTGCGGCTGTGCTCGATTGGGAACTCGCCTATCTCGGCCATAATGAGGCCGACCTTGCGCTCATCGTCTTCCTCACCGAGACGATGAAACAGCTCGACAAGCATGTCGACGGGACACCGACCGAGGCAGAATATCTTGCTCGGTTCGAGGAAGAGGCCGGCGCTCCGGCGGAACATTATGACTTTTTCAAACTGTTTCCTCTCTTCAAGACGCAGTGCATCCTGCTATCGGGGCGGAGCTTCCAGCCAGCCTTCGAACAGGTCTGGACCTATTATCTCGCCCACCTTCATGCCGAACTCGCCAACGCGAAACGCATATACGGCGATTGACGCCGCGGATCGGGGCATGGCGGACAGCACCCGGCCCGAGAAGCAACACAATGGACAGGGGCCGCGCAGCTTGCCAGCTGCGCGGCCCCTCTATCATTAGCATCGGGTCCGGCACTTTCGCGCATTCTCAAACGCGATTGCCGGTTGGGCGTCGCCGTGCCGGCGCCTTTTCCGGGCGCCGGCAACCCACGTCGATTCAAATAATATAATCCTCGGCCTTGCTGAGCCCCTCGGCAATCGCAAGAAAACTGACGTCCGCCTGGTTCGGGATATATGAACCCCGGCCAGGGTTCGTGCACATTTCGAGATCGACGAACCCTGTTTTCCCGCCATATTCAAAGGTCGAGATATTGTCCTGCGAGAATGTGCCCATCGCCGGCAGAGGTGTGAGGAACCCCTGAACGACCTTGGATTCGATCCTGAGCTGCTCGCCGGACTCAAGCGTCATGATGCCGATGCTCCCGAGCGGAGTCAGGCCATCATAATCAAAAGTCACGGCAACCCGCAGGTTGGTGATCGCCTCCTGCTTGCCGTTGCGATCGACGAAGCCCATTGTCATCGGGGTCGTTTCGTTGAAATCGAGAAAGAAGCCCGCGAAGCTGAGTTCGGAACCACAGGTGCCGGTGTACATGCGATATCGATGCATCATGGGCGCGCTGTCGCTGCGCTTCCCCCATGACCGGTCGCGATGGGCAAGAGCGTCAATTTCATATTCATTGTCGCCAATTCGGACTTTCCCGCGAATGCGGCCGCCGCATTCGAGGTGACCATCGGAATTGGTAGCTTCTTCGAAATGCTCTGTATTCTTGCCCGACGGCCAGTTGCGCGGTGTATAGAAGCTCTCGTAGAATTCGATATCAGCCGAAGACTCAGGCTCGTCCCAAGTGTAGCGCATCCTGCCGTCGCCGAGAGCCTCGGCCGTGTGGCTGCCAACGACCTGCTTGCGGGACTGGCGCGCGTCCGCACCCAATTGTACCTCGTTGCGCGGGGCGCTGTTGAGGACAAATCGTTCACCGCCCGTCTTGAAGACGAACAGCATCAGCTGGCCCGTGCCCTTGTTCGGCTTCTGGCCGATGCGATGGAAGCCTCCCACGCCCAATTTGACATCATAGAACCAGTAGCAATCGCTCTCCTGCCAGCTAGGTTCGTCGCTGAACTGGTGCGGGCAATCCCAATGATCCGAGAACACGGCTTCCATTACCTCAATCCCTTCTTTTCTGTTTGTAATGACTAAAGATCACGCCCCCGCACCGGCCATACCATTGACCATCGCCATGAAACCTTCGCCCGGCGATGCGTCCGGCATACCGAGTTTGCGCGCCATCAGCATCGTCGCGGGATTGTTTGTCAGCACGTCCGTCCCCGCTGGCATCCGCCCTTCGCCGACGAGGCGATCCGAGAAGCGAATTCCCACGATGTTCATGCGGAACCAGGCGAGCATCGAATAATAGTCCAGATCGGCAACCGGCCGACCGCGTTCGGCTTCGTAATGGGCGATGATCTCGGCGCGGCTTGGCAGACCCTCGAGCCGCGCTACCCCCGACAGCGTCGAGAAATTTTCCTCGGCCTCGAGCCACCACGCGAGATCTGCTTCGCCGGGACCGAGGGAAGCCATTTCGAAGTCGATCAGGGCTGCTACGCTGAGGTCGGGTCCGAACATCATATTGGCAGGTGTCGGATCGCCCCAAAGGACGCTGACATCGGTGTCCCGGGGCTTGTTTGCCATGAGATAGTCGAGGGCGGCGTCGGCAACTTCGAGCCGGCGACCAGCTTTGGCCCAGATATACCAGTCTCTGGTCCAGGCAAGGAACTGATCGATGCCGGGTTCGCCCCGCTGGCGGTCGTCCAGAAAGGAAAAGCCTTGCCGCCAGTCGATCCGGTGGAGCCGCGCCAGCGTTCCGATCGCTCGCAGCCATATCTCGCGTCGCTGTTCGATCGGCAAATCGGCGAGCCACCCTTCGACGTTATAATTCGGCACCTGGTCAACGACCCGTCCTTCGATCGCCTCCATCACGAGGAAGGGGCTCCCGATCGGCGCCGGGTCGGGTTCGACACCGAGCGCGCGCGGGGCAGGAATATGGGGGTGGAGCGCGAGCGCCTCCATCATCCGGTGCGGCAGCCTGATATCGGCGTCAAGGAAAAGGTCCGTCCCAGCGAGTTGTCGCCTGATGACGAGTGCGCGTTCACGATGTTCGCCATCGGCTTCATAAGCCATGGTAGCGAACATCGTTTCAGCGGAGTTACCCGTGCCGCTGGGAAAACGCAGGGGCGACAAGGTCAGGTCGCCCAGTTCGGCGAATTTCTGCCGCAGCCAGGCCTGAAGGCCTGTCCGCATCGCCTCGCGGTCGATCGTCTGCGCGCCGCTCATGGATGATTCAACCCGGCCCGGCTGCGGTAAAGACCGTTGTCGAGTCTGCCGCTCGCCACGAAGGTCGGACGATCGGTTCCATTGCGTGGGTTCAAGATCGTGTCGATGAGGCCACCGCCCGTGCGATTGCCGCAACGTATTGTGCATGGCATCGCCATCTCGAAATGCTTCTGACCAAGTTCAAGCCAGACATTGCCATATCCTTCGGCCTCGAACGTCAGCCGGCCAAATTTTTCCGAAACGGCCACGACGGTTCCGCCCCGATTGGATAGCCCGTCAAATGCCATCAGCACGGACGCATCCTCGATCACGGCGGTGTCCACTTCGCCATCCTTTACGATATAGCCGAAAAGACTTTCGAGCCCGGAGCGCATGCGCCCGCCGCCGAAGCCAAAAGAAAAATCCTCACCAAGCGAGCCCACGAGCCACCAGGCGGCATACATGTCGGCATTGGGGTTATCCATGTGCCGTGGGCCCCAGCTATGGTCGCGATAAGTAAAGCCCGAAATGGCGCGCTCGGGCTCATCGCCGATTCGAACGGACCCCGAAAAAGTGCCGCCGGCCTGGAGATGATTGGCTGCCATCACGCGGCTCGTTTCGTTCCGCATGCCAGTGAGGTCCCAGAAATCATAGGGTGCGTGCACATCGCGGACCTGGATATCGAGATCGACATTCTCGTCGCTGGCACGCCACCGGCTTGAGCGGACGCCGAATGTGGCGGACTGGAAACCATCGGCATGGAACGTGTCGACGGTCCGGTCGGCTTCGCGAAGAGGAAGCCCTTCAGCTGTGCGGGAATAGTTGAGCCCGTTACGCGAGGTCACGCCAAAGCAGGACCGGGTAAGGCCGAGGATCGGTTGATGGCCGATCCGGATGAAGCCGCCGATTTCCTGGGAGGGATCGGCCCAGCCAAGGACAATGCTTTCCTGCCATTGCGGATCTTCCCCAGGATCGTGCGGAAGCTCGACATCATCCGGCAGCGGTGACAGTTTCGAAATTTCCATGGCCTCCTCCCTTCATTGCGCATTGCGCGCGATTCCTCGAAACCCGGGAATCGTTCGTTCATTAATTACGCAGCTAATTATATTTTCTTTCCGCCGTCAACAGGGCTGCTGCTGCGGCGGGTTTAACGGTGCGTTGCGGCGGAGGAGCGGGCAGCGGGCACGCGCCACGAATTTTTTAGGTATTCAATTAATTATCCGTTGACTTTCGCTGCTCAATGGGCCCGATGGTGCTTCGCCCTCGTTGCGGGAGCGTCGTCTGCGGTCACGAAACATGGCACAATCGTTCGAGCACCGCGGATGATCGCCCGAGGATCCCGCCTGGGCGATGGGCGCCAACCTGCGGTCGAGAGCCGGCCGCGCGGCAGAACAGAAACGGGAGAGTCATGTCGGAACTCGATGTCGATCAGATTGGCGCAGCTATCGTCAAGCATCAGCGTGGTGCGCGGTTCGCCGAAACCACTCCCGATCAATGGGGCGACCGGCTCATGCAGTTTATCGGCGCGCAGGCGGGAGTCTCGGACGTCCGAGTCGCCAACGTGCGCGAAGTCGGCACAGCTGCGGGTGGTTCGAACGGAACTCTTCTGTTCGAGGCAAGCTGGACCGAAGACGGCGAGCCGCGCTCGTCGGGTCTCGTCTTGCGTTTCATGCCGACGCGCGGCCTGTTCCACGCCTATGACGTCACCGCGCAGTTCAACCTGCAGCGCGCGCTTGAAGCCACCGATGTGCCGGTTCCGCCACAGATCTGGCTCGATCCGGACGGCAACCTTCTCGGTCGCCCGGGCTATGTGATGGGAATGGTCGAGGGGGCGAGCGCGCCGATGACCTGGATGACTTCGGGCATCATCGCCGACGCTGAGCCGGCAGCGCGGCGCGAGATGCAACTGGGCTATCTCGAAGCGCTCGCGCGCGTGCATGCGCTGGACTGGCGGGCGCTCGGGCTCGAATGGCTGGAAAAGCGCGCGGCGGGTGCGCGTCCGATCGAGCGCGAGGTAAATTGGTATTGGGATTCGCTCGAATATGCCGACTGCAAGCCCTATCTCGAAGCGCTGCGACCGCTCCGGGATTGGCTTGTCGCAAATGAGCCGGCCGACATTGATACGGTCCTGTGTCATGGCGACGCGAACTTCGGCAATTATCTCTATCTCGGGACTGCGGTGTCGGCCGTGGTCGATTGGGAGATGAGCTTTCTCGGGACGCCCGAATGCGATGTCTGTTTCACGCATATGGGCGACCAGATCATCCAGAATGATGTCCCGGCTCTGGAAGGGACGCTGAGTTATCAGCAGCGGATTGCAGAATATGAGCGACTGTCGGGGCGCAAGCTTCGCAACATGCCCTATTTCGAGCTGTTTACGGCCTATCGGCTGGCGGTCATCAACGTGCTGACGTTCCGGCATTTCCCGGAGCCCATATTGCGCCAGTTGTTGCCAGTCATCGAACGCGGGCCGAAGATCGCCGCGGATTTGGCCGCCAGGGTCGGACTGGAGATTTTGCTGCCGCCGTCGGGCACGATCGACTGAAATTTAGGGTCCACTTGTTCGCTCGACCCCGAGCGTCCTCTCCGCACTGCGACGCTCGCGAGATCGCGAGTCCTTGCGGCTGCGGCGACCGCAGCAGTTACATATGCGGTCGCCTGCCTTTTTTAGCGGAGCCAGGAGGGGTCAAATCCCCGCTGGGAAATTCCGTCGTTCGTGTTGGCGAGAAAGAGGTGCGACACCGCCTGATTGCCGCGATGGGCATTATCGATCATGTTGAAATCGCACACGCCCTCCAGGCCTTGCCACCTGGGGATAGACAGAACTTCGATCCCTGCCGGAGAAGAGTTCGGACCGCCATTGTTGAGGTCTGTGGAAGTCACGACGCCATCGACAGCTTCGACGTCGATACGAAGGGTCTGGCCGTTCTCGAGCTGCGCCACAGTCCAGCCGCCGATCGACGAGAGGCCGTCGCCCAGCGTGCAATTGACGGTATGGAAATCCCGGATAGGCTCGCGCTTTCCATCGAGCATCACATAGCCCATCTTGGCGAAGGCGCCATCCTCGGCCTGCATCGTGAGCAGCGAGTAGCTCAGCTTCTCGCCCACCGTGCCGGCATGCCAGCGCGCCGAGCGAAACATCGGTAGCGGGCGCGGTCCGTAGCCATGATCGCGGTAGCCGATGCCATTCTCGATCGTGACCACCCGGTCGCCGATCCGGACGCGGCCTTCCACCCGGCCGGCGCTTTCCGGGTGGCCATGATCGTCGCCTCCCGAAGTCAATGTTCCATGACCCGGTCCTCCGACCACCTCCCATTCCTGCGAAGGATACCAATCATAGATGCGCAGGTCCGCTTCCGCATCGTCGTCGAACGCCTCGAAGCGACAATATTCCATATCGGGAATCGTGAATCGCATCGTTCCGGAACTGGCCATGACATCGGTTCGATCGCCTGCCTCCAGAGGACGGTCGAGCAGGTGGCGACGGAAGCGGGTTCCGTCGGGGAATGCCATCCCCCAATGCGTCTGCGTGGTCTTCTGATTCACATAGGATCCCGTGCGCAGGAAGCCGACGAGGCCAGTGTCCGGATCACGAAACACCAATACCCAGGATTCCTGCCAGAACGGATGATTTCCAGGGTGATGGGGCAAATCAATCGCAGAATACAGGCTCATCGGTCTCTCCACTATTTTTGACCTTCAACATCTCGAGGCCTCAGGATTCGGGATCAAAACCCGATCTTCGCAGGATCGAGCCGGCCGCGGTCCGAGCCTAGAATTACTCGATTAATTAAATGATGACAAGTTTGCATCTCGGCGGTGCGGTCATTCCGCGCGCCAAGGGCTCCAGGTGTGTCAATCGGCGTGCAAACGGGGCTCTGACTCACTTTTGGTGCAATACAGAGGGATGATCGCGAGGTGGCATCAGCCTCGCCCGCAGCAAATCGAGCTTGGCGCGTCCATACATCTGGCGTTTGACGAGCTTCAACTTCGTGATCTGTCCTTCCGTTTGCCCGTTGGACCAGGGCTCCACGATAGCGGCCTTCACGGCATTCCAGTCGTCGCTCAAGCCATTCGCAAACGAACGAAGCGGAGTTTTCCGGGCTTCGTCGATCCATGTGGCGAGCTCGAAGTCTTTCTGTTGCCTGATGATCCGGTGGAATCGGTCGGCAAGATTTCGAACGACGACGAGCGCCGGCACGGCGGCTTCAATCGTCGCGATAAGCGTGGCTTCTGATTTCGAGAGTTGATCGCGGGCCATCGTCATAAGCCGGGCAATCACACGGGCTGATGGAATGACGCGCGACACGTTGTTCGGAGCTGCCTCGTTGCGCCTCCGCCGCGTCGCCCATTCTGCAACGACACGCAGGCTTCCGTTAAAGCCGATGATTTTGAGCCGCCGCCAGAGTTCGGCACCATTCCGGCAACCGGAACGCCATTCGGCATCGAGCGTCCCGAGCCACGGGTCGAGAGAGCTAAGCCGGGTGCGGAACATATCGGATCGTCCGCCACGAGCGACCTGGCGTACGGTCTTGCGGGCATAGCCGGTCGCGCGAACAACCGCCTTGATGGACGCCCCTTTCCCAAGCAGCGAGCGGATCGTATCATCGGCATCCTGACGCCGCTTGAAGCCTTCGTATTGAAGCCGCTCAGCGCAGGTGAGGAGTTCTGGATCGGGTTCGGCGGATTGAAGTGCCTGGCGAATGGCGCGCATAGATTTACGGACAGCGTCGAGGAACGCCTGGCTGGCATTCTCCATCAAATGCCAGCGATCGGCAATCTGCAGGGCGCCAGGCAAGGCCCGCGCGGCCGCATGGCGGTACCCGCCACCGCGATCACGCGAGATAATGCAGATCTCCGGCCGGGCCTTGAGCCACGCTTCCACGGTGGCGACGCCACGATCGGGGAGGAGGTCGATAATCTGTCGGCGCTCCAGATCACAGACGATCGTGCCATATCGCTGTCCGCGCTTCCACGCCCAGTCGTCGATGCCGATGATCGTCGGCTTCACCTGAGCGCCCTTGAAGCGCCGACGCACAGTTCGAAGCAATGTGTCCTTGCTGACCGGCATCAGAAGGCGGCGCGCCAAGCTGGCCGCCGGACGCCCACCCAGCGCCAGCCCAAGGTGATGTACGATAGAATCCAGGCGGGCCGTACGCCGGGCAAATGTTGCAGCCACATCCGGAGGAAAGCGTTCAACGAAGATACGCGTGGCGCACCGAGATGTGGCGCAACGAAAACGCCGGGCGACAAGAGTAATCCGAACCGGCCGGCCATGAGATGGTAGATCGGCGAGTGTACGGTGATATCGACTGTGGACACGCGCAGATGGGCGGCAGCAGTTCGGGCAGATCGAAACTCGAAATCGGGATCGCCCGGTGATCAGTATCTGATTGGCGGCATACTCGACCTTGTCGATCACCAATCCTATTGGCGCAATGGCTTCGCGAAAACCTCTCCCATGCATGGCGATGTCCTCCTTCGGGGAAACTCGCCACTATCAACGCACTTGCACCAAAAGTGAGTCAGAGCCCTTTTTGCACGCCGATCCACACTCCAGGTGGGCAATCTTGCGATGTGGCGCAAAGCGAGGACGGAGCGGCTCGGGGAACCGCTGATACAGAGCATGAGATGTTTTTATCGCCTCAAGCCATTTTCGAGCCTGGTCTACCTGCGAGACTGCGCCGCGGTCTCCAAGTGCAATACTGGCATCGCCGCGCGGCCCAGGCGGTCGCTATGCCATTGTTAAAGCCGGTGCGGCTGGTATGCTTGAGTCCTGTCGGCACGACAGGACCGAATTCAGGAAGCGCTGGGGAGATCGATGAGGGCGCCTGCGATGAAACCAAGAGGCCGACGGGCCAAGACAGCCGAGCCGGAAACCCCGCCGCGCGATCGGCTGGTTGAGGCAACGGCCAATCTCATGGTTGAGCGAGGATCAATTGATGTTTCGCTCGCCGATATTGCACGGCGGGCCGATCTCAATTCTGCTCTGATCAGCTACTATTTCGGCAACAAGGCGGGGCTGATGATGGAGTTGCTTCGCTCGGTTCTGGGCGGCGACATATCAAAGCTCGATGCCTTCTCGCAGCGACAATTGTCGCCTGAAGAGAAGCTGTCGGGCTTCGTTCGCGGGATGATCGACAGCTATTTCACTTACCCGTTCATCAACCCGCTGACCCACCAACTCGTCACCGAAGAGCCCGAAACCTACGGTCCGCTGATCGCGGAGGAGTTCAGCAAGCGGGCGGCAACGATTCTCCGGAACATCCTCGCCGAAGGGCAGGCCTCGGGAGTTTTCGCAAAGGTCGATCCGCTTCATCTTTATTTTCACATCGTCGGTGCCTGCGATCAATTCTTCCATGGCCGTTATCAAATGCAGCATATCTTCGGCATCGGCGCGATCGACGAGCCCATGAAGCAAGGATATTCGAATTATCTCGCCAACGCCGTGGTGAAGAGCCTGCGTCCCGCAACTTAGCCGACTGCCGGTCAGCACTGGCCCGATCGATATCGAAGGCGTCGGCCGTGCCGTACGTCTCCTTTTGCCATGCCCGGAACAGCAAGGCGCAGGAACGCGCCGCGGGAGAAGCTTGCCCCAACCCCTGATGGCGCTCTAAGGTCGAATTATAACTATATGGACGATCGTATATATATTTTGCGTTGACATTAATCCTAATGATGCCACCACTATGAAGCTCGCGAACCTTCGGGGTCGCGAATGCACGGAGGCAATCTCCGGCGGTCAATGGGAGGAGGCTGACAATGCGCTACGGCAAGAGACCGGATGGGCAGATGCATCGATCGGCGCGCGCTATCGCGGATGGCCTCATCCCCTCATCATCGCGTCTCAGGCTCCATCGACGCGGCAGCAGCGCTGCCGACGGCGAGCCGCGAGACGGCTTCCTGGAGGGAATTGGAATGCGGAGCAAGGCACTGGCACTTTGTGCGTCGATCGGCGTGTTGGCATGGGCTGGGGCAGCGCGGGCCCAAACGGCGCCCGAAGCGCCTGCGGCCGACGAATCGTCGCAGCTGGGCGAAATCATCGTCACGGCCCAGAAGCGAAGCGAGTCGCTCCAGCGCACGCCCGTTGCGGTCAGCGCCTTCACATCCGAGACGCTGGAGCAGCAGCAGATCAACGGCGTTCAGCAGTTGCAGTACAATGTTCCGTCGCTGGTGTTCGCCCAGCTTACCGGCTACTCGCAACTTTCGATGCGCGGCATCGGCTCCGACCTGACGGTTACGGCCGGCGAGCCGACGGTCGCGACGTTCCAGGACGGCGTCTACATGGGTCAGCTCTTTGCCCAGAGCGTCCCCAGCTTCGACCTCGAGCGCATCGAAGTTCTGCGTGGCCCGCAAGGTACCCTGTACGGTCGCAATTCGACCGGCGGGACGATCAATTACATCACCAAGCCGCCGTCCTACGACACGGCTGCCAATCTTGCCTTCACTTATGGAAATTACGATCGCGTCGCGGTGGAAGCCGGGGCAACCGGTGCGATCGTGCCGGACAAGGTGGCAGCACGGGTCTCGGTGAAATATGACCGGAGAGACGGCTACCGCTTCAATGTCTTCGACGGCAAGCGGTACGATGCCAACGACCATCTGAGCGGCCAGGCTGCGCTGCTTATCGAGCCGTCGAGCGACATCAAGCTGACCTTGCGCGGCGACATGTCACGGCAGGTTACGTCCGCGGTACAGCAGTTCATCGATGCGCTCCCGACGCCGTCGAGCATCTCACCCGAAACGCCGACCGGAATTTTCTCCCTTCCGGGAACCGCGCTCGCCGGAATTCCCGGCCTCCTGTCGCCCTCGGACCTCGCGCTGCTGGGGAATCGAAGCATCTCCGACCTGTTTGGCCTCTCGGAGCCCGGGCTGCGTGGAGGCGATCCCACCAAATCGACCCGCATTGCCAATGACTTTCCGTCGCGGACCGAAGTCAATCTTCGCGGGGCCAGTGCGACACTCGACTGGGACATCGGGAATGTATCGCTGAAGTCGATCACGGCTTATCGGTTCAGCAAATTGTTCATCCAGACCGACAATGACGGCAGCAGTGCGGCCATTCTCTACGAGGATCCGATCCAGCAAACCTCGAAGCAGTTCACGCAGGAAGTGAATATCTCGGGGAAGGCGTTCGACGACCGGCTGGACTGGCTCGCAGGAGTCTTTTACCTGCACGATCGCGCAAGTCTGAAAGCGGACATCTATCTGCCCTCGCTCGGCGATCTCATCATTGCCTCCGCCAGCCTGGGCACCGCGGCACCGCCACCGGTCTTCGACCTGTCGCAGCCTCTCATCCCCAATCTCCTCCTCCTCGGGTCCGATCCGCTGCTCGGCAATACCCTTTATGGCGGGCAACCGACGCCCGTCGCCTTTCTGGGCTTCGGTGCCGAGCAGAAAAGCTCCTCGCTGGCGGGCTTCGGTCAAGTCACCTACCGGATCGCGGATCGGTTGCGGGTGACCGCGGGCCTTCGCTACACGCGCGATGAAAAGGACGTCTTCCGGCGGCTCCACTCCAACTTCGTACCGACTGCGGCCTTGTGCGAAACCCAGTCGAAGAAGAGCTGGACCGCGTGGACCGGAACGGCCGGGGTGGATTTCGACCTCTCGGATCGCGCGATGCTCTACGGAAAGGTGTCGCGGGGCTACAAGGCCGGGGGGTTCAATCCGGCGGAATGCACGGGGAGTTTCAACCCCGAAATCCTCTGGTCCTACGAAGCCGGGCTCAAGTCGACGCTCGCCGACAATCAGCTGCGCGTCAATTTGGCGGGCTTCTATTATGATTTCAGCGACATCCAGTTCACGACCTATCTCAACAATTCCTCGACGATCAGGAATGCCGCCGATGCGACGCTTTACGGCATCGAGGCCGAGTATATGCTCGCGCCGCGCGGCCTTGCCGGATTCTCGCTCGATGGGTCCGGTTCGTGGATCCACAGCGAATATGGCAGCCAGCTTCTCCAGGACCCGCTCGGCCTTGCGACGCTCGACATCAAAGGGAACCGCCTTATCCGGGCCCCCGAATGGAAGCTCAACTTCGGAGCGCAGCAGCGGATAGAGACCGCGAACGCCGGCGCCTTCACCCTCCGGGGCGAAGCGGCCTACACCAGCCAAATCTTCCATGATGTGTTCAATGGGGAGGCGCCCTTCCAATCGCAAACCCGCGAAGCGCCTTATTGGATCTTGAATGCCCGCCTGAGCTGGTCGTCGCCGGGCGATCGGTTCCAGGCGCAATTGTTCGCCGAGAATATCACGAACAAGCTTTATGCCTACAGCCGCGTCGCAGCGGCAACGGGGGCCTATGTTTCCGGACAATTCTCGCCGCCACGGACCTATGGCATCCGCCTGTCGATGAAGCTCGGCGCGAACTGAGGCGCGCGATGGCGGAGACACCGAAACCGGACGTTATCGCGAGCGTGATGCGGGCGACCAAGCCGGACTTTACCGATATAGACCCGGCGGACATTGCCCGCTTCCTGGCACAGCAGCCGGACATCGCGGGGCCGGTGGAAATCGCCAATGTTCGCGGTGGCGGCGCCAATGCGGGCGCGTCGAGCGGCGTTGTCGTGTTTGATGCAATATTGGAGGGCAAGGTCGAGCCGCTCGTGTTGCGCTATGCGCCGCTCCGCAACGAGGGCCGCATATTCTTCGACTATGGCATCAGGCAGCAATATGAACTGCAGGCGCGTCTGGCCGATGCCGGGCTTGCGGTTCCGCGCGCGCGCTGGATCGATCCCGACGGCGCCGTGCTCGGGCTGCCGGGCTTCATCATGGAGAAGGTCGAAGGCGATGTCGCGCACGCGTCGCCCTTCAGCGCCGGGCTGATCGGCGACGCGGCGCCCGATGTGCGCGAGCGGCGGATCGCATCGATTTTCCGGGCCCTGGGCAGCGTGCATGGCGCCGCCTGGCAGGGCAGCGCGGTCGCGTCCTGCGTTCGGCAGGCTGCGGGCCGGACCCATTTCGAACGCTATATCAACTGGTATTGGGAAACCGTCGAGTGGGTGCAGCCGCCGCATCGCGAGCGGCTCGAGCGGTTGCGGTCCTGGCTGTTTGCGAACCAGCCCGATATTCATCATGATGACCTGGCGCTGATCCATGGCGATCCAAGTCTCGGCAATTACATGCTCGAAGGCGACGAGGTACGCGCGATCATCGACTGGGAACTCGCGGGTATCGTTGCTCCGGCTTACGACATTGCCATGCAATGTATGGCAAATTCCTATTATCGAGCCGTGTCGGCGCCCGAAGTCGCCGCCAGGATTCCCGATGACGCGAGCTGGGTGGCCCATTATGAAAGCGTGACGGGTCGCAGGGTCGAGCATTTCGAGTTTTTCCGCAGGGCGGTGACGCTGCCGCTTCTGGTCGTCCAACTGTCGATGTCGCGCAATTTTCCCGATGGTCTGCGCGATGAATTCCTCGCTGGTATGGAAGCGATTTGGGCGGTTGGGGAGGGCCGTTAAGCCGGAGCCGCCCAAGTCCGTGCTCGGCTCCGGGAATTGCGAGCAAACTTCCGGGCTGGCGTGCTGCGCTGACAACCGATACGGAGACGTGGCCGGCATCCGCCGGAGCGGGCTAACTGGAAACGGGCGATATCCATGAGCAGCGACATCCTCGACGATCTCAATCGGGCGATCATTGCCGCGCTTCAGGAAAATCCGAGCAGAACGAACAAGGACATCGGGGAAACACTCGGCGTTTCCGAACCTACTGTGGCGAACCGGATCCGGGCGCTCGAAGATGCCAATATCCTGCGCGTCATGATGCAGCGCGATATGCACGCTCTGGGTTATTCGGTGTTCGCTTTGGTCGATCTCAATGTTGAAGGCCGCACGCCCGAAAATGTCGCTGAAGACCTCGCCAAGCTCGATGCATGCACCAGTGTTTCGGTGGCGATGAGCAGCCCGGACATCTTCGCCAATATAAATGCGCCCGATGGCGCTGCGCTCCAGCGGATCGTCGACGAGCAGATTGCGAAGATCGAAGGCATCGCCTCCTACGAGGTCAATACGGCGCTGGAGATCGTGAAACTGGATCCCCGCTTTGGCAAGCTGGGATCCGAATGATGCGCCTCGATGATCTGGACCAGCGTATCATTGGCCTCCTCGCCGAAGATGCGCGCATCAGTAACCGCGAAGCGGCGCGCCTGTTGGGTATCTCGGACACTGCGGTCCGTAAACGCCTGAAGAAGCTGTCCGATTCGGGCGCTGCGAAGATCACGGCGGTGGCTGATTCAGCCGCGTTGGGAATGACCACCGCTGTTCTGGTGCGGGTTCAGACATCTCCCGAAACGGCGCGCGACGTGGTCGAGGCGATGGCCAGTTTCGACGAAGTGAGTTTTGCTGCCTTGATGACAGGACGCTTCAATATCGTTCTGCTCGTGGCGGCGCAAAGTCGTCAGGCCGTGGCAGATATTATTCACATGCATTTACGGCGGCGATCCGGCGTACACCGGGTAGAAACGGTCGAGATCGTCTCGGTCGCCAAGCACAATCTCGATATCGCCCTGGTCTCCAGAAAACGCTGACCCCACCCGGCCGAGGTGCCGGGACTCGGGCTCACGGGCTCCGCACTAGCGACCCTGTGGAAGGGGACGGCCTGCGCCCCCTTCCGGAGATTCACTATCATTCTGCGGCGATCGCCATTGGATGCATCAGCTGCTCATCCATGTCGGCACCGCCCGACCCGACCAGTCGGCCCGGTGTCGCACCAGTGCACTCGGTGCCATTGACGAAGGTCGTCTCGCCATTCACCATCACCCGCTCGATGCCCTGGGGCTTGCAGACGCGCCGCCAGTCGCCATCGGGAAGATCATGGGCGATCTCATATTTGAGCCGCGGATAGTCGAGCGCCTCATAGTCGTAGATGAAAAGATCGGCCGCTTGCCCCGCTGCCAGCGTGCCCCGGTTGTGGAGTCCGAGCACTTCTGCCGGAACCGCGCTGAGCTTGTAGTGCATTTCCTCAAGCGTCATCAACCCGGTCTCGCGAACCATCCAGATGATCGCGTCCGTCGAATATTGACCGCCAGCCCAGAATTTCACATGCGCTCCGCCGTCCGAGGTTCCCGGAATGGTGAACGGATGTTTGAGAACCTGTGCGACTTTCTCGTCGTCAAAGCTCATGCCTTCGGCCACGAGGAAATCGCTGTCGGCATTGGTATCGACCACGATATCCATAAACACGTCGATCGTGGGCCGATTGCCAACGGCGGCCGCGATTTCGCCGACCGACTTGCCTTCATACTGGTTCCATGGGGCGACGCCGCAAGCGTCGTTCAGGACATAATGCTCGAGCGGTCCGCCGGCCGGTGCGAGCAGTTCAGGCCTGTACACGTTGCGCAAGCGCGTGCGATAATCCTCGTCCGCCGCTTTTGCGACTTTTGCCGCGCGATCGCCCGCGAAGGTGAATTCGCGGAACTCGGGGATGATGTTCCAGATATCCCAGTCCATCGGTTTGAATTCGTTCCAGCCGCGCGTGGTCAGGGTCTGGGTGAAGATTTCCAGCCCCTCTTCCCGCGCCTTGTCGACCAGAGCGAGGACTTCCTCATGATAAGTGGGCAGAAAGTCGTTGACGATGACGACATTGTGGAGGACGGGCCGGCCCGACACCCGTGCAACCTCTAGCGCGATCTCACCGAAGCGCGCACCCGGGGTATCGACGAGGGCCTGGATCGAGCCTTCGCCGCGCTCGCGAAGCACTTCCGCGAGCGCCAGAATGTCCTCGCGGCTCATCGTGTCGCTCGGCATCGGGGTGCCGTCACAGTCGATGTGGGTGTTATGCTCGCCCTGGTAGGAAAAGCCGAAGCCGATTGCGCCCGCGTCCATGGCGGCGTGCAGTTCCTGCTTCATGCGCTCCCGCTCTTCCGCAGTTGCCGGACGGCTTTTCGCTGCTTCGAGGCCCATCACATAGATTAGGAGCGGATTGAGGGGAACATAGCTGGCGACGTTGACCCCCTTGGGCACCCGCTTGAGATGCTCGATCCATTCGGGGAAGCTGACCCAGTCCCAGCCGAGCGCTGTCCGCATCGCATTTACGGGAACCTGTTCGGTGGTCTCCATCATCTGCATGTAGCGCTCCCGGTCCTGCGGATGGCAGGGGGCAAAGCCAAAACCGCAATTTCCCACGCCGATTGTCGTGGTGCCATGCCAGCCAGAGTTTGTGGCATAGGGATCCCAGTGCAGTTGAGCGTCATAATGCGTATGGGCGTCGATCACCCCCGGCGCGACGATCTTCCCGGTGCCGTCGATGACATCGCTCGCGTCGCCGCTGATCCCGGCGCCAATGTCCGTTATGATCCCGTCTTTGATTCCGATATCGCCCACGAACCGCGGCGAGCCCGTGCCATCGACGATCGTGCCACCTTTGATGAGCGTGTCAAACTTAGGCATCCCATTCTCCCATCTCTCTGTGTTGCTCGACATTATGGTCGGCATTTGGTTCTCAAATTCGACAAAAATGATGCAAGTATCTATATTATGCGATCCACCATTGAGTCAAATATAATGGGAAATGATGTCATGGCCGGTCTGGACTGTCTTGATGGCGTTTCGACCCTCCCTTTGCGCGAAAGGGGCAGGCCGATGCGCCGACGGGATGCTCAAACCGCGGTGTAGCCACCATCGACGATGAACTCGGAACCCGTGATGTAGCGTGCGCCGTCGCTTGCCAAGAACGCGACCAACGGCGCGATGTCATCGACATTGCCCATCCGGCCCACGGGAATCTTGCTGTTCCATGCGGCAACAACCCGCTCCACCGACGCTGGTTCGCCGTTCGCGGCGGTAGGTCTCTCGTGATGGGCGCCGAGCCTGGTTGCCGTCGGACCCGGCAACACTGTATTCACTCTTACGGCACGCTCGGCCAGTTCGACCGCGACAGCCTTGCTCAACATACGGATTGCGCCCTTGCTCGCGCTATAAGCGGCATAACGGTCCCCTGCCACCGTCCCATAGATTGATGAGATATTGACGATGGCGGCGGTTGACGTGCCGTCCGCCTGACGACGCATCGACAAAAGCGGCAGTGCCATCTGCATCCCCATGAACGGACCCTCGACATTGATCCGATATTGCCTTCTCAGATCGTCGAGAGGAGCGGTCGCAAAAGGCGTGTCGAGCATGATGCCGGCGTTGTTCACGAGAATGTCGAGCCGGCCGAGCTTTTCGGCGAAGCCGATCGCCGTCTCCCAATCGGCTTCGCTTGTCACGTCATGCCGGCAGGCGTGCGTTCCCTTGGTGCCATCGCACCACTCAAGGCGAGAGGCATCGATATCGGTCGCAAGTACCTCGGCGCCGGCGGCAAGCAATTGCTTTGCCACGGCAAGGCCTATCCCGCTTCCCGCGCCCGTCACGATCGCAACGCGGCCCTCCAATTCGATCGAATTCACCATCACCTCCATGATCGAAAACTGAGAAGCGCCATCGAGCCAATCGACGGCGTCGCGCAAATTGCGCGCGCGCTTCCGTGCTTCGCCGCCATTCGCGCCTCCGGATTGGCATTGACATGCGCGGCCGTCAAATGCGATTATACAAGCAATTAATTAAATATCGGAGGGCGCGGTGGAGGGTGTCGATCTTGTTTCGCTTGATCGCTGGATGGAAGCCCGGAGCCTTGGAAGTGGCTCGATTTCCGGCGTCCGGCTTCTGGCTGGCGGAACCCAGAATATTCTCCTCCGCTTCCATCGCGGGCCGTCCGAATTTGTTCTCCGCCGGCCGCCGCCGGTCCTGCGCGCGGGATCCAATGAGACGATGCGCCGCGAAATGCGCGTCCTCGAGGCACTGCGCGGTAGCGATGTTCCTCACCCTGGCTTCATCGCCGGATCTAGCGACGAGACGATCCTTGGCGCTGCTTTCTATCTCATGCAGCCGGTCGATGGCTTCAACCCGATGTCCGGGCTCCCCGCCTTGCACGCTCGCGAGCCGCTGCTGCGCCGCCGCATGGGCCTCGCCGTGGTCGGGGCGATCGCCGCACTCGGCGCGCTCGATTATCGGGCGGTCGGCCTCGCGGATTTTGGAAAGCCCGAGAATTTCCTGGAACGCCAGGTGGGGCGTTGGCGCCGCCAGCTTGAAAGCTATGCCGATCTAGCCGGGTGGCCGGGGCCTGGCGCCATCCCGGGGGTGGACGCGGTGGCGGCCTGGCTCGATCGCCATCGCCCAAGCTCATTTCAACCGGGGATCATCCACGGAGATGCGCATCTTGCAAATGTGATGATCCGGCCGGACAGCGGGGAACTCGCAGCCCTCGTTGATTGGGAATTGAGCACGATTGGCGACCCCCTGCTCGACCTCGGCTGGCTGATCGCGACATGGCCGACCGATGGCTCATCCTTCGCCACGGACGCCATGGCAAATCAGCTCACCGATCTTGCATCTCCTGCCGACCTCGCGGCGCATTACGCAGCGTCAAGCGGCCGGGATCTCGCGGCTCTCGACTGGTACATCGTGCTCGCCTGCTACAAGTTGGGCATCATTCTGGAAGGGAGCTTTGCGCGGGCCTGTGCCGGAAAGGCGCCGCGAGAAACCGGCGAACGGCTTCACGCGCACACGCTCGCTCTGTTCGAGCGCGCCCTCAGCATCATTCGTTGAAAAGGAAAGATGATGATCGACGATACCGATTTTAGCGGACGCAATATTCTCGTCGTCGGCGGATCGAGCGGGATCGGCAACGGCATAGCCCAAGGGTTTCGCGCCCGCGGCGCCAATGTTCATATCTGGGGGACGCGCGCCTCTGCGTCCGACTACAGCGCCGATGAAGGGTCCGACCTTGAAGGACTGGGCTATCATTGCGTCGATGTCGGGACGCCCGAGGCTATCGAGACGGCGGAGATTCCCTTCGACACGCTGGACTCCCTCATTTTGTCGCAGGGAACCGTATTATATCGGCGCCAGGAGTTCGAGCGCGAAGGGTGGGATCGTGTCATGGCGGTCAATATCGACAGCCTGATGCATTGCGCGCGCAAGTTCCGGCCACTGCTTTCGGCGTCCGGCGGGTCGATTATTATCGTGAGCTCGACGTCCGGCTTGCGCGGCAATATCGGAAACCCGGCTTATGCCGCGTCCAAAGCGGCCGCGATCAGTCTGACCAAAACGCTGGGCCAGGCTTTTGCCGGTGACGGGATTCGGGTGAATGGTCTCGCTCCGGGGCTCGTCGATACCAAATTGACACGGATCACGACCCAGAATTCCGCTCGTCTCGACGGCGCGCTCGCCACGATCGCGCAGCGACGCATGGGGACGCCCGCCGATATGGCGGGTGCCGCCATATTCCTCGCATCCCCGCTCGCTTCCTACGTCACCGGCCACACGCTGGTCGTCGATGGTGGCCTGACGCTCTGATTTGCCATTCTGACAGGAGATACACATGCAGTTCGAACATAGCGAAAAGGTCCGTGACCTCCTGCAGAGGGTCGAAACGTTCATGGATGCGCATATCTACCCCAATGAGGAAGAGTATTACCACTTCATCCACGACCAGAGGAATCTGTGGCAGGAGTGGCCTGGAATGCCCGCCCTCAAGGCCGAGGCGCGTGCTCAGGGCTTGTGGAACCTCTTCCTCCCACACGAATATGGCCGCTTCTCGCCCGGGCTCAGCAATCTTGAATATGCTCCACTTGCCGAGGTGATGGGCCGATCGCCGTGGTCGAGCCAGGTGTTCAATTGCTCCGCGCCCGACACGGGCAATATGGAAGTGCTCGCGAAATTCGGGACCCCCGATCAGCAGCAGCAGTGGCTTCAGCCCCTGCTCGACGGGGAGATTCGCTCGGCCTATGTGATGACCGAGCCGCAGGTCGCCTCATCCGATGCCACCAATCTTGAGCTGTCCATCAAGCCCGACGGCGACGACTATGTCATCAACGGCCGGAAGTGGTGGATTTCGAATGCGATGCACCCCGATTGCGCGATCTTCATCGTGATGGGAAAGACCGACTTCGATGCTCCCCGCCATGCCCAACATTCGCAGATCCTCGTGCCGCGAGATACGGCAGGGATCACGGTCGTGCGCAACCAGACCGTCTTCGGATCGATGAACTCGCCGGGCGGCGAGTGCGAACTGCGCTTCGACAATGTACGCGTACCGAAGGAAAATCTCATTCTTGGTGAGGGGCGGGGGTTCGAGATCGCGCAAGGGCGTCTCGGGCCGGGACGTATTCACCACTGCATGCGTTCGATCGGCCAGGCGCAGCGCGCGCTCGAGATCATGGCGCGCCGCGCGAACAGCCGCGTCGCTTTTGGAAAGAAGCTCGCCGATCAAAGTAGCATCCGCCAGGACGTCGCACGCAGCTTCTGTGAAATCGAGATGTCGCGCCTGCTCACGCTCAAGGCTGCCGACGCCATGGACCGCTATGGCAACAAGGTTGCCAAGGATCTGATCGCGGCCATCAAGGTGATCGCTCCGCAAATGGCGCAAACCGTCGCGGATCGGGCCATCCAGGTTCATGGCGGAATGGGCGTAAGCGACGACACCCCGATCGCCTACTTCTTCACCCTCAATCGCTATCTGCGCATCGCGGACGGTCCCGACGAGGTGCACATGTCGCAGCTCGGGAAGCAGAAGATCGCCGAATATTCGGCGATGGCGAAGTAGGAGGCCGGCATGAAGGCGCTGCTTTATCACGGGGCAGGGGATATCCGCTACGAAAGCATGGCCGATCCGATGCCGGTCGAGGCGGGCGACGCCATCGTTCGGGTCACCGCCTGCTCGATCTGCGGAAGCGACCTACACATTTATCATGGTCACGGATTTTCCGAGGATCGGGGCTTTTGTGTCGGTCACGAAGCGGTCGGCGAAGTGGTCGAAACCGGACGCGCCGTCTCGCGGCTCCGCGTCGGTGACCGGGTCATGATCCCCGCAGCAGCGGGCTGCGGCGCCTGCCGACCCTGCCTGTCGGGCAATGTGATCGGGTGCGAGAATGGCGCAGCGGCCTGCTACGGGTTGTCCGCCGCGCTTCAAGGTTCGCAGGCCGAGGCCGTTCGCGTCCCCAGCGCGGACGCCAATGCGGTGCTGATCCCGGAAGGGATATCGGAAGAGCAGGCGCTGCTGATGACAGACGCCCTTTCGACCGCCTGGTTCGGTGCGCGCAGCGCCGATATCGCCCCGGGGAGCAGCGTCGCCGTAATTGGTTTGGGGCCGATCGGCCTCATGACGGTCGACTCCGCCTTCGTGCTGGGCGCCCATATCGTATATGCCATCGATCCCGTTCCAGAAAGGCGCGCGCTGGCGGCAGCGGCGGGCGCCGTCGCTCTGCACCCTGACGAAGCCGTCGCCGTGATCCGGGAGGCGACGAAAGGACGTAAACTCGATTCCGTCGTCGAGGTGGTCGGGAGCGACGCGACGGTCGATATGGCATTACGCTTGGTAAGGGCGCGCGGCACCGTCTCGGTAATCGGTGTGCAGCAATCGCGCCGTTTCGCCTTTCCGCTCGAACGCGCGTTCGCGGCAGGGCTCACATTCCGGGTCGGGACCTGCTCGGTCCCCGAAGAATTGCCGACCCTTTTTCCACTTGTCCAGGCGGGGCGTCTCAAGCCGGAAACCTATGTCTCCAATCGGCTGCCGCTGCGAGACGGCGCCGAAGCCTATGCGATGTTCGACCGCCGGGAGGCGGGAACCCTGAAGATCATCCTCGAGCCCTGAAGACGCAACTGGCTGGATCTGAGTCCGGCGCGCCCCTGCTGACCGCACGCGGAAAGGGGGGGCGACACGGCAAAAAATGCGCGCCTCTGCTTGCGGCGCTTCGCCGGCAAAACCGTTCGCATTGACCGCAGAGCTATGCAGTTGATCGGGCGAACGCATTTGTGTATCTAATAATCGAGCAATTAATTAATTGTCGAATCGCTCGCGGAGAGGACGCCATGGCATCGGGATTGTCGGTAGAGTTGCGGGTCGACGGGCCAACCGCACATATCATCCTCAACCGTGAGGACCGGCTCAACGCGATCAACAACGACATGTTTCGGCGGCTTGAAGATCATGTCGCGCGGCTCGCGGGCGAGGCCGAAACTGTTCGCAGCGTCATCGTGCGTGGCGCGGGAAAATGTTTTTCTGCGGGGCATGATCTGCAGGACATCGCGTCTGGCGATGCAGCGCATGATGTCTCTTTTCAATCTTCGGTGCTCGAGCGTCTCGCGAATCTGCCCCAGGCGGTTATCGCGGCGGTGCACGGTCATTGTTACACCGGCGCGCTCGAGTTGGCGCTGGCCAGTGATTTCATTCTCGCCGCCCGGAGCGCGCGGTTCGCGGACACGCACGCCAAATGGGCGCTCACGCCTGTGTGGGGAATGAGCCAGCGGCTGCCCCGTCTGGTGGGCCAGGCCAAGGCGCGCGAGATGATGTTCACCGCACGCACGATCGATGGCCGGGAGGCGGCGGAGATCGGACTGGCGGCGTCCTGCTTCGAGGATACTGAGTTTCTGGAGCGGGTCGATGCGATCGCGTCGATGATCGCTGAAAATTCGGCTTTCAGCATTGCCGCCTATAAGCGACTGCTCGCTGAAACGGACAATGTCCCGCTGCATCTCGGCCTCGCACACGAAGTCCGCAACAGCGCAGGCGTCGGACCCGACATGGGCGAACGTATCGCGGCCTTTTCAAAACGCAAAGCATGACCGCGCCATCTGGAGCGCTGGTCGATCGGGAGTGAGTGACGATGAGCAATGAAACCCAAGACCTGGCCGCGCCAGCCGAAATGGCGGCCCGGCTTGTGAACCCGGCGTCGTTCGGCGACCCCGCGACCCTGCACGCCGACCTTGCCTGGCTTCGTGGCCACCAGCCCGTTTCGCTTGTCGATACCGCCGGTGTCGATCCCTTCTGGCTCGTGAGCCGACATGGCGACATCATGGACATAGAGCGCCAGCCCGACATTTTCCGCAACGGCGATCTTTCGACGGTTCTCATCGGAAGTCCGATGCTCAAGGCGGTGGAGAATGCGACCGGCTGTCCGCACCTCACCCGTAACATGGTCAACATGGACGGAGCAGAGCATCGTGCCTATCGATCGCTGGTCCAATCCTGGTTCATGCCAGGCAATGTCAAGAAGCTCACGGACGACATTCGCGAGATCGCGCGCGCGCATGTCGATCGGATGATGGGGCTCGGCGGCGAATGCGACTTTGTCGCCGATGTGGCCCTGCATTATCCGTTGCACGTCATCATGAGCATCCTTGGCGTTCCCGAAGAGGACGAACAGCGCATGCTGATGCTGACCCAGCAACTTTTCGGCGCCCGCGATCCGGAACTCAGTCGAAAAGCCGATGCCATGGCGGATCCGGATACCGCCATAAAGGTGTTCGGGGCCGTCGTGGCGGACTTCCACGCCTATTTCTCCAATATCACGGCGAGCCGCCGCGCCGAGCCGCGCGACGATCTAGCGACCATCATCGCGAACGCCATGATCGACGGCAAGCCGATCGACGAGCGCGCTGCCAACGACTTTTACATCCTGGTCGCGACCGCCGGGCACGACACCACCTCCGCCTCGACGGCCGGTGCGATCTGGGCCCTCGCGGAGCGGCCCGCCTTGCTCGCCGAGGTGAAGGCCAATCCCGACCTGATCCCGGCTCTCGTCGATGAGGCGATTCGCTGGGTCACGCCGGTGAAGCATTTCATGCGCGCCGTTGCCCGGGATCATGAGGTGAATGGCCACCAGTATAAGGCCGGGGACTGGGTCATGCTGTCCTATATGTCGGCAAACCGTGACGAGGCGGTGTTCGACGATCCGTTCGAGTTCCGGCTCGACCGCCCGGCAAACAAGCAGATCGCATTCGGTTACGGGCCCCATCTATGTGTCGGCCAGCATCTCGCGCGCCTCGAGATGAAGACCCTGTTCGAGGAACTTCTGCCCCGGATCGAATCGCTCGAAATCGCCGGCGAACCGGCCTGGACCCAGGCGACGCTGGTCAGCGGGCCGAAACGCCTTCCGATCCGCTTCACTCAGAGTTGATCGGCGGGTCGACGCGCGGCGGCGTGGCAGAGAGACGACAGCATATTCGCAGGACGGATACGGGAATGGGAATCAGAACACGCATAACCGACTTGCTCGGGATCGAGCATCCGATCGTCCAGGGCGGCATGATGTGGGTGGGAACCGCAGAGATGGCTGCGGCGGTTTCCAATGCCGGTGGCCTCGGAATCATCACCGCGCTCACCCAGCCGTCTCCCGATGCGCTGCGCGCCGAGATCGAGAGATGCCGGGAGCTTACCGACAAGCCATTCGGCGTCAATTTGACGATCCTGCCGTCGATTAATCCCCCGCCCTATGCCGACTATCGCAAGGCGATCATCGACAGCGGCACCAGGATCGTCGAAACCGCAGGCTACAAGCCACAAGAGCATGTCGACGATTTCAAGGCGCATGGCATCATCGTGCTCCATAAGTGCACGGCTGTCCGGCACGCCCTCTCCGCCGAACGCATGGGCGTCGATGCCATTTCGATCGATGGCTTCGAATGCGCCGGGCATCCGGGCGAGGATGATATTCCCGGGCTTATCCTGATTCCCGCCGCTGCCGACAAGATCAAGGTTCCTATGCTCGCATCGGGCGGATTCGGCGATGGGCGCGGGCTGGTGGCAGCCTTGGCGCTCGGCGCTGACGGTATCAACATGGGGACGCGCTTCTGTGCGACCAAGGAAGCCCCCATCCACGACGATATCAAGCGCGCCATGGTCGATAACGACGAGAGGGGGACCGACCTGATCTTCCGCAGCTATCGCAACACCGCGCGCGTCGCAAAGAACAGCGTTTCAGCCGAAGTCATTGCGGCCGAACGGGAAGGAAAGCCCTTCGAAGCGATCGCGCATCTCGTCAAGGGCGCGCGCGGGAAGGAAGGGCTGGACCGCGGCGATCCCGATCATGGGATATGGACGGCTGGCATGGTTCAGGGTCTCATCCATGATATCCCGACGTGTCACGAACTCATCGACCGGATCATGGGCGAGGCCGAGTCGATCATCGCGAAGCGGCTGGCGGCGATGATGCCTGGAGCGCTCACGTCATGAACGTCGATTTCGATCCATCGCTCGAAGCGTTTCGCGAGGAAGTCTGCGCGTTTCTCGATACGGCACCCACCGACGCGATCCGCGAGGCGGGGCGGAAGACCACAAGCGTTTTCGCGCCGTTCGAGGCGACAATGGAATGGCACCGCCTTCTATATGCGCGCGGCTGGGCCGCCCCGGCCTGGCCCGTCGAATATGGCGGGACCGGTTGGTCGCTTGAGCAACGCTATATTTTCTCCGAGGAGCATTGGAAGCGCGATCTGCCGCCGCTCCTGCCCAACGGCCTGATCATGGTCGGCCCCCTGCTCATGGAGCTTGGCACGCCCGAACAAAAGCGCCAGCATCTCCCCGGGATCCTTTCGGGCAAGGATTACTGGACCCAGGGCTATTCCGAACCGAGTGCCGGTTCTGATCTTGCCGCCCTGTCATGCTCGGCCCTGGCCGACGGTGACGATTATATCATCAACGGCCAGAAGACATGGACGACCCTCGCCCACAAGGCCAACAAGATGTTCATGCTCGTGCGCACGAACCGGGACGGCAAGAAGCAGCAGGGCATTACCTTTCTCCTCCTCGACCGGACCGACTATCCCGGCATGCACATCCGTC
This sequence comes from Sphingopyxis lindanitolerans, assembly GCF_002993885.1. Taxonomy (NCBI): domain Bacteria; kingdom Pseudomonadati; phylum Pseudomonadota; class Alphaproteobacteria; order Sphingomonadales; family Sphingopyxidaceae; genus Sphingopyxis; species Sphingopyxis lindanitolerans. The sequence continues at coordinate 1,750,149 of NZ_CM009578.1, read as the reverse complement.
CCATCATCGGCCTCGATGGTGTGGCCGAGCAATGCGAAGTATTTTTCGATAACGTCCGCGTCCCCCAGGCGGGCCGCGTGGGCGCCGAGAATGAAGGCTGGAGCGTCGCCAAGGCGCTGCTCAAGCATGAGCGGGGCGGCGCTGCGCATAGCCCGGCGATCAGGCGCAAACTCGATGCGATCCGGGCCGCGGCGAGGGATGCAACGGCGTCCTTTGGCGGACCCCTCAGCGAGGATCCGGTATTCCAGCGCGACCTTGGGGAACTCGAAGCCGAAGTCGCGTCCTTCGAGCATGTCGAGAAGCTGGTGCTAAGCGGCCACGCCCTCGCCGACGATCCCGCGATGCCGTCGCTCAACAAGGTGATGAGTTCGGAACTCTCGCAGCTGCTGTCGATCATGATGACGCGTGTTGCCGGGATCGACGCGCTGCCGTTGCAATTGGAAGCCCTTGAGGTCGGGTCCGGCGTTCAACCCCTGGGCGATCCCTTCAGCCTCGTGGCGATGCCCTATTATCTGAATACCCGGGCCGCTTCCATCTATGCCGGCAGCAACGAGGTCCAGCGGGACCTCATCTCCCGCAATCTCCAGACCCTTCGCGCCTGAGGCAGAGGCCATGAATTTCGAATTCTCCGATGAGCAGGTCATGCTCCGCGACAGCCTCTCCCGGCTGCTCGATCAGCGTTACGCCTTTGAATTGCGCCGACGCATCATGGCTGGTCAGGCGGAAACCGGAATCTGGAGCGAACTCGTCGATATGGGGATTGTCGCGATGCCGCTTCCCGAAGCCTGCGGGGGACTGGGCGGTTCGGCCTCCGACATTGTGGCGATATCGGAGCTCTTCGGTCGCCATCTGGTCATCGAGCCTTTGCTTCCCTCGGTGATCCTCACGGGCCGGGCGCTCGCTCGCTTCGATCCCGCGGGACCGGTGCCGCAATGGATTGCCGATATTGGCACCGGAGCTTTGCGCGGCGCCTTCGCCCATGAGGAAGGTAGCGGCACCGGCGCCTCTTCGACGCTGTCGACCAAACTCTATGAAGGTGAGGCCGGTCCGCGCATCCGGGGTAGCAAAAAACTCGTTCTTGGAGGCGGAGAAGCAGGGGTGCTGCTCATCTCGGCGCTCTCGGAGACGAAGGCGGTCTGCCTGGCCGCAGTGCCCGCCGATGCCGAAGGCATCGAAGTGCGGCGATATCGCGCGCTCGATGGCAGGCCCGTTGCGGATATCCTGCTCCATGACGTCGCGGTCGACAGGGCTGCCATCATGGCGGGCGCCGATGCGGAGCTGGAGGCCTTGCTCGCGGATGCCCGGCTCGCACTCGCCGCCGAAGCCGTCGGGGCCATGGCCGTCCTGATGGCAACCACCGCAGACTTCGCGGGCACGCGCGAGCAATTCGGTCGGCCGATCGGAAGCTTTCAAGCGATCGCGCACCGGCTCGCCGATATGAAGATTGCCTATGTCAAGGCGCGAGCGTCGCTTCTCTATATCGCGGCGCTGGCCGACAGCGGACGGGCAACGAGCCGGGATATTTCGGTATTGAAGGCGCAGGTTGGCAGGCTGGGGCGCGAGATCGCGCAGGGGGCCGTACAGATCCACGGCGGCATCGGCATGACCGACGAGCTTCCGGTCGGTCATTATCTCAAACATATTCTCACGATCGACGGTCTGTTCGGCAACACGGACTATCATCTGCGTGAAATCGGCAGGGTAGTCGCCGCTGCGTGAACAGGGGGGAAGCGTCAGCTTCCCGTTTCAGAAGCTATGGAAGGTACCAAAAATGACCAAGAGCTTACGCGCTGACACGATGGCCACCGATAGCGCTGCTCTCGAGCAGTTGCTACAGCGTCAGCGCAAGGCCCATATTGCGGACGGTCAGGCGAGCGCGGATTTGCGAATTGACCGGCTCGATCGCTGTGCTGCCTTGCTTCGCGACTATTCCGCGCGGTTCGAAGAGGCAATCAATGCCGATTTCGGCAACCGGTCGCGCCACGCATCGGCTATCACCGACATCATGAGTCCGCTTGGCGCGCTGCGCGACTGTCGGGCCAATCTGCGCAAATGGATGCGCAGCGAACGACGGCCGGTCGAACCGAGGTTGCTCGGCCTCTTCGGCGCCCGGTCGGAAATCCGGTTCCAGCCCAAAGGCGTGATCGGCATCATCGCGCCGTGGAACTTTCCGGTGGGTCTCGTCTTCTCTCCGCTTGCCGGCGTTCTGGCTGCCGGGAACCGGGCGCTGATCAAGCCGTCGGAATTCACGCCGCGAACGTCGGATCTGCTCCAGCAATCGATCGCCGAATATTTCGCGCCTGACGAGGTCGCGGTCGTGACAGGCGGTGCCGATGTGGGGGCCGCCTTCGCGGCGTTGCCCTTCGATCACCTGATATTCACCGGCGCCGGCTCGGTCGCAAAGCATGTGATGCGCGCTGCCGCGGAGAATCTCGTGCCCCTGACGCTCGAGCTTGGCGGGAAGAGCCCTGTGATCCTCGGTGCGAGCGTGGACATGCCCGTCGCCGCAGCGCGGATCATGGCCGGAAAAACCCTGAACGCCGGTCAAATATGCCTGGCGCCTGATCATATATTCGTGCCTCGTGGGCTACGCGACAGCTTTGTCACCGAGGCACGGCAGGCGACCGAGGCGATGTTCGGCTCCCTCAAGGATAATCCTGACTACACGGCCATGATATCGGACAGGCACTTCGAGCGCGTGCGCGGCTATGTCGCGGACGCGCGTGAGAAGGGTGCCACGATCGTCGAGATCAACCCCGCTGGCGAGACGTTCGAACAGCAGGAGCATCGCCGGATACCTCCGACACTCATTCTCGATGCGACCCGCGACATGGCGGTGATGCAGGACGAGATATTCGGGCCGCTTCTGCCGGTCGTTGCATATGACAGCGCCGAGGAGGTTGTGGCGGAGATCAATGCGCACGACCGGCCGCTTGCGCTTTACTATTTTGGATCGGAAGCGGGCGAACGCGATCGCATCATCGATGCCACGACCTCGGGCGGTGTGTGCGTCAATGACGTGATCATGCATTGCGCGCAGGAAAATCTGCCTTTCGGCGGCATCGGGCCTTCGGGTATGGGTGCCTATCACGGGATCGACGGCTTTCGCGAATTCAGCCATCGCAAGGCGATCCACACTCAGCTCGGCAGGGATCTGGGGCCGATGAAGCTTTTCAGGCCGCCCTATGGCGCCAAGCTTCGCGCCTTCGTCGACAAGCAGATCGGAGCGGGCGCCCGGTAGAAGGAGCTAGCCGTCGAATTTGAACACGCTGTCCGCGCGCGCCAGACCAATCGACTGATCGGGGACGCATTGGTACATGAGATATTCGACGGCCCTCCCGTCCCCCCGACCCTCGGCGACCGCCATCACATGGTTCAGCCAGGAATAGCGCGCGTGGCTGGTTTCGAAGCGGGGCTGCGTCGCAAAATAGGTCTCGCCGAAATCGACCGTCTCGCCGGCCTTGTATTTGGCCGCAGCCTGCGGCGTCGTGTTGGCGACCCCGAAATATTGGACGAAGATGTTCGCCATGTCGTGGGTGACGATGACGAGCCGAACGTCGATGTGAAAGACGCCCTCCTGGTCGATCAACTCGAACTCGCCTCCGACAGGCGCGACCGTGCCCTTGATACGTGGGCCTTCGACGGTGCCGCCGCCCAGCTGCCACACGTTGCGGCGACCCTTTGGTATCGGTCCGATCGGATAGCGGTTGCCCAGATCGACGCGCATGCGCAGCAGGGGTTCAAGGTGCATGCTCTTCTCCATCAAGTTGGAATGCTCGGCTGCTACGGGCTGTCGTTTGGAAGCGGGCAGCGTCGTATCCTAAGACGGGCCGCGATAATAATCAATTGACCAATTAACTTGCCACCTGACGTCCGCTTGCCTATCGATCGGTTTTAGGAAGACGCTGCGCGCGCAAGTGGCGAGCCGGACGTATAAGGATGGGAGACAGCTGAGATGAAAGGGACAGCAGCAGCGCAGACGCCCGTGATCATCGCCGTCGGCGAGATTGTGGATCGCCCGGATGACCCGGGCAAGGCGCTCGAACCTGTGGCGCTGATGGCAGAAGCGCTGCGCCGCGCGGCGGCGGAAACGCCGGCCGTTCTCGGCGCGCTGGACTCGATGGATCTCGTCGGACAGGTCACCTGGCGCTACCGCGACCCCGTAGCTCTTCTTTGCGAGAAGCTCTCGATCGGCCCCGCCCGTGCCCAAAATGCCAGCATGGGCGGCGAAACGCCTATTCGCCTCCTGCACGAGGCAGCACTCCGTATCGCGCGGGGTGACAGCGCCGTTGCCGCGATCGTGGGCGGTGAGGCCGTCAATGCGATGGGCAAGGCGCGCAAGGCCAAGGCGAAGCTCGACTGGACCCCGCTCGCTCCCAAAGAGGAAACCGTCGCGGTCGACTTCGCCTCGCTTCCGATGCGCAAGGCCTCGAAAAAGCTCGGAATGACTGCGCCCGTTCATATCTACCCGCTCTATGAGAACGCCTTCCAGGCCGCCCGCGGGCAGACCCCGGCCGAGGGCCGCGCCGCTGCCGCCGAACTCTGGGCGGACTATGCCAAGGTAGCCGCGTCCAATGAAACCGCATGGTTGCGTTCCGCGCCGGGAGCGGCAGAGATCGGCACGCCTTCGGAGAGCAACCGGCTGGTGGCCTTTCCCTATCCCAAGCTCATGGTCGCGAACCCTTCGGTCAACCAGGCGGCCGCGATCGTCGTGGCAAGCCTCGAATGGGCCCTCGCCAACGGGATTCCCGAAGAGCGGCTGATCTATATCTGGGATGGCGCGGCAGCGCAGGAGCCCGGGGATTATCTGGAACGCGACCGCTATGACCAGTCGACCGCGCAGCGCGTGGTTCTGGAGCAGGCAGTCGAGATCGCTGGCGGCGATGCCTCCGCGATCGATCTGGCGGAACTGTACAGCTGCTTTCCGATTGTGCCCAAGATGGCGCTCAAGACGCTGAAGCTGCGGCCGGACGTCAAGCCGACGGTGACCGGCGGGCTGACCTTCTTTGGCGGCCCGATGAACAATTATATGAGCCACGGCGTCTGCGCGATGGTCCGGGAGCTGCGGGCCGGAAAGGGAACCACAGGCCTTCTCTACGGCCAGGGTGGCGTCGTATCCAAACATCATGCGCTGTTGATCTCGACGCGGCCCCCGGAAAAGACTTTGAGCCCGGACTATTCGGTTCAGGCCAGGGCGGACGCGTTGCGCGGCTCCGTGCCCGAATTTACAGAGACCTATGAGGGCGCTGCCACCGTCGAAACGCACACGATCATTTATACGCCGAAGGGCGAGGTCCTCCACGGCGTCGTGATCGCGCGCACCGCAGATGGCCAGCGAACGATCGCGAAGGTGCGGCGTGACGATGATCGATCGATCTTGGTCCTCTCCTCGCTCGACGCCAATCCCATCGGCACGTCCGGCCATATCCGCACCGATGCCTTTGGCGCCCGGATATGGGAGGCAGGCGAGAAGCGCGACCGGCGCGCGGCACCGCGCCGCTTCTGTCTCGTCGAGCGCGACGGGCCGATCACTCTGGTCACGATCAACCGCCCCGACGCGATGAATGCGTTGACGCCATATGCGAACGAGGAGCTGGCCGAGGTTTTCGACGACTTCCAGGCTGATCCCGATCAGTGGGTGGCCATCCTGACGGGGGCCGGTGACAAGGCCTTTTCGTCGGGTAATGACCTCAAGTTCACCGCGCAGTCGATGGCTGCGGGGTTGCCGCTCGAGACACCGACCAAGGGATTTGCCGGCCTCACCGCGCGCTGGGACAACAACAAGCCCGTCATCGCCGCGGTAAATGGTATTGCCATGGGTGGCGGCTTCGAGATTGCATTGGCCTGCGACCTCATCATCGCGGCCGAAGGCGCCGTTTTCGCTCTTCCCGAGCCCAAGGTTGGCCTCGCCGCTCTTGCGGGGGGGCTCCACCGTCTGCCTCGGCAGATCGGCCTCAAGCAGGCCATGGGCATGATCCTCACCGCCCGCCGCGTATCGGCCGCTGAAGGTCTGTCGCTTGGCTTCGTCAATGAAGTGGTGCCGCAAGACGAACTGCTCGCAGCGGCGCGGCGTTGGGCCGATGACATCGCCGCGTGCAGCCCGATGTCGATCCGGGCTTCGAAGGAGGCCGTCATGAAAGGCTTGGACGAAAGCGACCTCGCGGCCGCCTATGGGAACCAGACGCGATATCCGGCGATCGGAGCGCTCTTCCGGTCGGACGATGTGCGCGAGGGGCCGCTCGCGTTCGCCCAGAAGCGGCCACCGGTCTGGAAGGGCCGATAGGTTTCTCGGGGTCTGCCGGGAAGGAGAGGGGGAATGGGTGTGGCGACAGCTTTTGATCTGACCGGGCGCGTGGCGCTCGTGACCGGCGCTTCGTCCGGACTTGGCGCGGGCTTTGCGCGCGTGCTCGCTGAGGCCGGCGCTAAGGTGGTCCTTGCGGCGCGGCGTGTCGACCGGCTCGAGGCAGAGGTCGATGCGATCAGGGGGCAGGGCGGCGAGGCGCTCGCCGTGGCCCTCGATGTCACGGACGAAGCCTCGACAATAGCGGCCTATGATGCAGCCGAGGCAGCTTTCGGAACTGTCGACACGATTGTCGCCAATGCGGGTATCGCGAGCGATAACGCGGCCCTGCACCTCACCGCCTCGCATGTCGACGATCTGCTCGCTGTCAACGTCCGGGGCGCCTTCCTGACCGCCACCGAAGGAGCGCGGCGGCTCGTGGCAGCGGGAAGCCGCGAGCGCGAGCATGGCCGAGTCGTCATCATCGGCTCCATTACGGCCGAGCGGGCGCTGCCCGCGGCGTCCGTTTACGGCGCGACCAAGGCCGCTGCGCGCCATATGGCCAAGGCATTTGCGCGCGAATGGGCGCGGCGCGGCATCAATGTGAATGTCATCCAGCCTGGCTATTTTGAGTCCGAGATGACGGCGGAGATGGTCGGAAGCGAAGCGGGGCAGGCATATATCGCTTCCTTTCCGCGCGCCCGCTTGCGCCCGGCGAGCGATCTCCACGCGCCGTTGCTGTTTCTCTGCTCGGACGCATCGCTCGGGATAACCGGTACGGTCATCACCGTCGATGATGGACAATCGCTATGAGACATCCTTGCGACTTGCCTCTCCCGCTTTGGCTCCGGAGGTCGTTAAGCATGCGGTCAGCGCAGGAACTGGCCGTCGTCGACCTTGAGGATCGTCCCGGTGACCGCTTCCGAGGCGGGCGACACCAAATAGAGCAAGCTTGAGTCAAGTTGCTCCGGCAAACCCAGCCGCTTGCGCGGAAAGGTGCCGATAAAGGCGTCGCCGGTCCGGGACCGCATCCCGTCCATCATCTCGGAATCGAACGAGCCCGGGGCAATGCAATTGACGTTGATATGAAAGCGCGCCCATTCGATCGCCAGGGCTTCGCTCATCCGCACGACCGCAGCCTTGCTCGTCGCGTAAAGGGCGGCGCCCTGCCTGGGCGCCACAAAGGCCGCTATCGAGGCTATATTGACGATCCGCCCATGTTGCCTGGCCTCGATGAGCCGCGTTGCAACCTCGCGCGCGAAGAGGAAGGGCGCACGCACGTTCACGTCGAGCACGCGATCGATGAGATCGAGCGGCATGCGCGTTGCGAGCTGCGCATCGGGAATGCCGGCGTTGTTGATGAGGATCCCGGTTGGTCCGAACGCCGCCTGCGCCTTGTCGACCGCCTCGACGATTTGCCCCGGGTCAGCGACATCGGCTGCGACGGCGGTCGCTCTGCCGCCCGCCGTCTCTATCTCGGCGACCAGCGCTTCGAGGCGTTCGATACGTCGGCCGACGACCGTAACGGCGGCACCCGCCGCTGCGAGCGTTTTGGCAAAGCGGTAGCCGAGCCCCGACGAGGCCCCGGTGACGATAGCAGACTGGCCCGCGAGAAGCGAGGCATCCTTCGGAGCGGCGGTCATCGCGATGCGGCTCCGGCAGCCTTGTCCCTAGCCCAATATTCGTCGCGGATGAGGCGTTTGTAGAGCTTGCCGGTGTCGAGCCGGGGGAGCGCTTTCGAGAAGTCGATCTGACGAGGTGCCTTGACGTGACTGAGCTTCTCGCGCGCGAGCGCCATGAGTTCGGCCGCAAGCGCGTCACCGGCGTCGGACCAATGGACGGGCTGAACGACCGCGATCACGCGCTCGCCCATCTCTTCGTCCGGTCCGCCGATCACGGCGACGTCCGCGACCTTTGGATGTGTCACCAGCAGATTCTCGATCTCCTGTGGATAGATGTTCACCCCACCCGAGATGATCATGAAGCTCTTGCGGTCGGTGAGATAGAGATAGCCTTCCTCGTCGACCCAGCCGATGTCGCCGAGCGTCGTCCATCCCTCCGCATGCCGCGACTCGTCGGTCTTGGCCGCGTCGTTGTGATACTCGAACCGCGGCCCGCCGCTGAAATAGATCGTGCCTTCCTGCCGAGGCGGAAGCTCCCGCCCTTCTTCGTCGCAAATGTGGAGCTTCGTCGTCAGGGGCCTGCCGACCGAGCCCTTGTGAGCGAGCCACTCCTGAGGCCCGATGAAGGTCCCGCCATTGCCTTCGGATCCACTGTAATATTCATGAATGATCGGACCGAACCAGTCCATCATCGCTTCCTTGACCGGGACCGGGCAGGGGGCGGCGGCGTGGACCACGGTGCTCAGCGACGAGACGTCATGGGCGGCGCGCTCGCCCTCCGGCATCTTGAGCATGCGGATGAAATGGGTCGGCACGAATTGCGCAATCGTCACCTTGTATCGCGCGATGGCGGCGAGCGCCGTCTCGGGTGCAAAGCGCTCCATGAGAACGACGGTGGCGCCAAGGCGCATCATCGCCATCGTCCAGCGGAGCGGTGCCGCATGATAAATGGGTGCAGGGCAGAGATAGATGCTGTCCGCCGACGCGCCGTAGAGTTGCGTCGCCACCATGACGACCGAGTCCGGCTTGTCGATGGCCTCGCCGCAGATCGGGCTCGGCTTGATGCCTTTCGGCCGTCCCGTCGTGCCCGACGAATAGAGCATGTCATAGCCCGCCTGTTCGTCGGCGACCGGGACTGGGGGCATTGCACTGCGCTCGGACTCGAAATCGAGATAGCCTGCGATCCGGCCGCCTGTTGCGAACAGGTCGATATCGAGGTCGCGTCGCGCGATTTCCGCCGCGACCTCGCCTTGCGCGGCCGAAATGATGAAGATCCGGGCGCCGCTGTCGCGCAATATATATTCGACTTCGTCAGCCTGGAGCTTGTTGGAGATGGTGACGAAGTAGAGGCCTGCACGCTGGGCAGCCCAGGCGATCTCGTAAAAAGCGGGCGAATTGGGAAGGCACATCGCGATCGTCGAGCCGGGAGCCAGTCCGAGGGCCCTAAATAGCTGCGCGCCCTGGTTCGAGCGGCGGTCGAGATCGGAATAGCGCAGCGCCTCGCCCGTTTCGGCCATGATCAGGGCGGGCTTGTGGGGCGTCGAGCGGGCATGGATCGAGGGATGCATAGTGTCCGTCCTCTCAGGGGATCATCACGGCCTTCACGCACCGTCCGGCGTGCTGGTCGGCAATGGCTTCGTTGATCTGCGATAGCGGATATCTGCGAACGAGACGGTCGAAAGGCAGCTCTCCCGCCTTGTAGAGCTCGATCATGCGCGGGATGAACATATCGGGTAGGCTATCGCCTTCGATGATGCCCATCACGATATGACCCGCACCGACCAGTTGGTTGATCGAAAGACCCAGCCGATCGTCGGCGGGGCTTGCGATTCCGACAAGTCCGAAGGTCGCGCGCGGCGCCAATGCAGTCATCGCGGATTCGATGACCTCTCGCCGGCCTGTCGTGTCGAACGCATAATCGACCCCGACCGGGACGATTTCGCGGATTGCCGTCGCAAAGTCGGCGGAGGCCGGATCGATGACGTGCGTCGCACCAAGTTCGAGCGCCAGGGCCCGGCGTTCCTCCCGCGGCTCGACAACGAGGATGGTGGCACATTCCTGGACCTTGGCGCCGAGGACCGCACTCAGCCCCACCGCGCCGGCGCCGATCACAAGAAGCGACGAGCCTTTGGGGCAGGCGAGCGAGTTCATCACCGCGCCCACGCCCGTCTGGACACCGCAACCCAGCGGGCCAAGCAACTCGATCGGCAGCGCTGGGTCGACGCGGACGGTGTTGCGTTCATTGGCAAGTGCATAGGATGCGAATGACGACTGGCCGAAGAAGTTCGCACTTGCGGGTTCTTCGCCGACACAGAGCGTCCGGCTTCCGTCCACTCGGCAGCCGCCATAGTTCATTTGTGCGAAGCGAACACAATAGGCCGGCCGGCCCTCATCGCACCGGGGGCATTCGCCGCAGCTGTTGAAGGTCAGTACGACATGATCGCCAGGGCGCACCTTCGACACCCCCTCGCCGACGCGCTCGACGATACCCGACCCTTCATGGCCAAGCACCGCCGGCGCCTTCATGATCTGGAGACTTCCGCCAAAGGCAAGGTCGGTATGGCAGAGGCCGACGCCCGCTATGCGGACCAATATCTCGCCCGGCCGCGGATCTTCGAGCATGATATCCTCGATATCCCACCGGCCTCCCGGGGTGCGGGCTACCGCGGCGACTGCTTGCTTGGCCATGCTCCATCTCCCACGCGCCGTCGCCGTTCGTCCATTGTCGAAAGGGGCGGCGGCGATCATTATTCGCGTGGAATTATCAATTGGCAAAAAAATAATCAATCAACTAATGAAATTCTCTGATGCTCGTGATGGGGCGCTGACGCGAAGAGTGTGAGGGAGACTGACGGTGGCCGGGGACGCGTTTCGTGAGGATATTTTCAAGAACAGGACATTGTTCGTCGCCGGAGGGTCAGGCGGCATCAATCTCGCGATTGCTGGGCGATTCGCCGAACTCGGGGCGAACATAAGCCTCATAAGCCGCGATGCCGAGCGGGTGAGTGCAGCCGCCAGGAGCATTTCCGGGTGGTGCGCGGGCAATGGGGCTCGCCGCCGATGTTCGCGATTTCGAGGCGGTGGACGCAGCCTTCGCTGCGACGGTCGAACGGTTCGGGGAGATCGACTTCGTCGTTTCCGGTGCCGCTGGAAATTTTCTGGCACCGGTGATTGGCATGTCCGCAAACGCGTTCAAGACGGTCATAGACATCGACCTTCTGGGCACTTTCAACGTGATGCGCGCCGCGTTCGACCATTTGCGCAAACCTGGCGCGTCGCTCATCGCGATTACGGCGGGGCAAGCCGTTCGCCCGACGATGTTCCAGGCGCATGCCGGCGCGGCAAAGGCAGGGATCAACAATCTGACCCAGACGCTCGCGATGGAGTGGGGGCCAGCCGGCGTTCGCGTAAACGCCATCGCTCCGGGGCCAATCGGCCATACCGAAGGCATGCGCAGGCTGACCCCATCGGAGGCTGCGACCGCGGCGTTGAAGAAACGGATTCCGCTGCGCGACTATGGCGTCAAGCGCGACATCGCCGATCTCGCGGTATTTCTTTGCACCCCCAATGCAAAATATATCACCGGAGCAATTCTCGATTGTGACGGAGGTTCTGTGCTCGGTGACGCGTCGGCAGACGCCCTCACTGTCCCGCCGCGATAGGCAAGGACCGGTCAGCCTTCGAGGAGGTTGTCCTGTAGCCGGCCAAGATCGCTATCCGAGAGGCCGAGGACGTCCTTCGCGAAGCTGGATATCGAGCCATGCCGCCACTCCAGTTCGCGAAAGGCAGCCTCGATATAGCTGCGATCGGCGCGCATAAGGATTTCGAGCGCATCGGGCGCCAGGCGTTCCATCCACTTTCCTTGCATGCCCGCCGCCGCCGCACTCGCGGTCAGGCGTTTCCAGTCGAGCAGTTCGGCCGTCTTGCAATAGTCCGCGATGATATATTCCCGGCGAATTCCGATGAGATCGAGCAATAGTGCGATGGCGATGCCGGTGCGGTCCTTCCCGGCCGAGCAGTGGATGAGCACCGGCAGGCTGCCTGCGGCGATATGGCGATACAGGCTGGCGAGATGCGTCGCGTGCCTGTCGGCCAGGCTTCGGTAGAAATGCCGCACTGCTTCGGCATAATCATCGGGCTTGAGGTCGCGCGCAAACAACCGCTGATCGCCTGAAAGATCGATATCGCCCTCGTCCCAGACCAAGGTAGTGCGCTTTTCCGCAAAAGCCGGAACGGTCGGATGGAGCGCGCGCTCGCTGGCCAGGCGCAGGTCTGCGATCGTGGAAATCGCGTCGAGCGATTCGTTGCGGATATCGTCGCTCGTCAACTCGTCCAGCCGGGCGGACCGCCATATCAGCCGTCGCTTCAAAACCCTGCCATCGCGGGCCGGATAGCCGCCGACCTCCCGAAAGTTCTGGCCGCCGGCAAGTGCGACCAGCCGGTCCTCTTCGATCACGACAGTCTCGGTCATATGATATCCCACAAAAAGGTGCGCCCGTGCGCCGCGTTTATCAACCAGTCTCGGGTTTCCAATATGTGACGCCATTCCCTTCGACTTTGGCGTCATCGCCCGGTGCCCGGGCTCCATCCCCGCTCATGCCAGACCGGAAGAACCCGCCCCAGCCTTATTATGTGATTGATTAATTGATTGTGCAACCCGGTCGGGGGATGCTAGCTCACCGGATCAGCAATGGAAAAGGTCCGCGGATGACAGGCAAGCCGCTTCGCGTTCAGGTCGAAAGCGCCGAAGACGTAGCCGTCGTGCGCTTCGCCAATCCGCCGCACGGCACCATCTCGAACGGCGGTGCGGCGGACCTTGTCGCGGCGATCAGGCCCCTCCTCGCGGCGGCCGAAACACGAGCGATCATTCTCACAGGCGGTCAGGACGGCATCTTCATCCGCCACGCCGACGTCCGGCAAATTGCAACTTCGCTTGAACGCGTAGGCATGGGAAGCGTCGATCCGCAAGCCTTTGCGACCAGCGCATTCGCCGAACTCGGCGCGATGCTCGACGCCGCCGAAAAGCCGGTGATCGCCGCGATTGACGGCCTGTGCATGGGCGGCGGCTTCGAAATTGCACTCGCCTGCACCATGCGGATCGCATCGCCCGCCGCCACCGCGATCGGCCTTCCCGAAATTCGCCTCGACATCTTCCCCGGCGGAGGGGGAACGCAGCGGCTGTCGCGACTGGTCGGACGCCATCGGGCCCGCCTGTTCATGCTCCGCGGCGACGTCATGACGGCCAGCCAGGCGCTGGCGGCCGGCCTTGTCGATGAAGTGGTCCCCTGTGCGCTCGATCGTGCCCTCGAATTGGCCGGCATGTTCGCCGGCCGTTCGACCGCCGCGGTGTCCGCGATCCTGCGCCTGACGGCCACTGACGAAGACCGGGAGAGGCTGGCCGCGGAAGCTTGCCGGTTTGGCGAGCTTGGCCTCACCGGCGAGGCGCTGCCGGAGGCGCTCTTCCAGTTCGCAGAAGGCGATGTCGGACTTGAAACGATGCGATGAAGGGGCTGTGCGCAGCGTCAGGCGTCAGGCGTCAGGCGTCAGGCGTCAGGCGTCAGGGCTCCGGCGAAACTCTGACGACGAGCTTTCCGTCGTTGCCCCCTGTAAACAGCAGGTCGAGCGCGGCCACCGCCTCCTCGAGCCCGTCGACGACATGATCCTTCCAGGCAAGCCGGCCCTCGGCAATCCACGACGAGAGGTCGGCGAATGCTCCAGGCGCCTGGCGAAGATAATCGATCACGATGAAGCCTCGAACGGTCAGGCGCTGCATGAGGATTCGCCCGAAGTCGCGCGGCCCCGGCATTGGCCCGTCCTCATTGTAGGCGGAGATCATTCCGCACAGCGCCATGCGGCCATCCTTGCGGAGACGCGAGAAAACGGCATCCATGATCGGACCGCCGACATTTTCGAAATTCATGTCGATACCTGTCGGGTACAGCCGGTCGAGCGCGACACCGACATCCTCGTTGCGATAGTCGATCGCCGAATCAAACCCCAGCGTCTCGGTAAGCCAGCCGCATTTTTCCGGGCCGCCGGCAATCCCGACCACTTGCGCGCCCTTGATGCGGCCGATTTGACCGACGATCGAGCCGACGGCACCCGCCGCCGCGGACACCGCCAGGACTTCGCCTTCCCGAGGCTTGCAGATGTCCAGCAGCCCGAAATAGGCCGTCAGTCCCGTCGCCCCGAGGACCGACAAATAGGCCGTCAGCGGAACTCCAGCCTGCGGCGCGATACGACGCGATCCGCGCTCATTCGCTATCGAGTAAAGCTCCCAACCGCCGGTCGATGGCAGGACGAGGTCCCCGACGCGAAAGCGGTCCGAGCGCGAAGCCTCGACGACCCCGATCGTGCCGCCGCGCATGACGTCGCCCACACCGACCGGAGGCAGATATTGGGCGCGATCGCTCATCCAGAGCCGGTTCGTCGGATCAAGCGAAAGATAGAGGTTGCGAACCAATATCTCTCCGTCCGCGAGCGGGCCTATGGGCGTTTCCCGCAGTTCCAGGTCCGCAGCGCCAGGCGCGCCTTGCGGACGGCGCTTCAATATCCATTGGCGGTTCTTCATATCCTATCTCCTTAAGCGCGGGACAGCGACCAGAGCCAATTCCCATCCGGGGCGCGCGGCGACCCTTTCACAAGAAAGTCTGACCATGATTGCCATCAAATTCTGCCTGCGGCGGTTGCCCGCTCTCACATTGTCCGAATTTCAGGACTATTGGCTCAATCAACATGCACCGCTTGTTCGCAGCGTTGCCGAGACGCTTGGCATCCGCCGCTATGTCCAGTCGCACGCCCTTGACGACGACGGGCTTACCCGTGCTTTGGCTGGCCGCGGCTGCGAGCTTCCGCCCTACGACGGTATTGCCGAGCTTTGGTACGATAGCGCGGCTGCCGTGCGAGCGGCGGGTATGACCGAGGCAGGACGCGCCGCAGGCAGGCTGCTGCTCGCCGACGAGAAAAGGTTCATCGACCTTCCCAACTCGCCCATCTTCTGGGTTCAGGGGCACGACATCATCAGCAATGGATAGCGGCGGGCGAATGCGCCGCCCGCCGCTATTTGTCATCGGCTCCAATCCGTCAGCCAAAGCTCCGACGTCAAAGCCTTTCGATGATGATCGCCGGCGCCATGCCGCCGGCGGCGCACATGGTGACCAGGCCATAGCGGCCGCCCGAGCGTTCGAGTTCGTCGAGCGCGGTGCCGATCAGGATCGAGCCGGTCGCGCCGATCGGGTGACCGAGCGCCATCGAACCGCCGTTGATGTTGACCTTTTCACGATCCAGATCCAGGTCGCGGATGAACTTCTCGGCAACGACCGAGAAGGCCTCGTTGATTTCCCAGACGTCGATGTCGTCCTTGGTCAGCCCCGCCTTTTCGAGCACCTTCTTCGCCGCCGGGGCCGGGGCGTTGAGCATCAGCGTCGGGTCGTCGCCGATATTGGCATAAGCGACGATGCGCGCGCGCGGGGTCAGGCCGTTCTTCTCGGCATAGGCTTGCGACGTGAGCAGGATCGCCGCGGCGCCGTCGACGACGCCCGACGAATTGCCCGCATGATGGAAATGCTGGATTTCGAGGTCGGGATAGCGGCGGTTGATCTGCTTGCGGAAGGTCACCCCGCCGCCAAGATCGAAATCGGCCAGGCCGCTGAAGCTGGGCTTCAGCGCGGCAAGCCCTTCGGCGGTCGTTTCGGGGCGCGGAAACTCCTCGCGGTCGAGCGCAACGCTGCCGTCTGGGTTAAGGACGGGGACGACCGACTTGCTGAAACGGCCTTCCTTGATCGCCTTGTCGGCGCGCTGCTGGCTGACGAGCGCGAGCGCATCGAGAGCCTCGCGGCTGATGCCGTCCATCGTCGCGATCGCGTCGCCGCAAATTCCCTGGTGCGATTGCGGGTGGAGCGTGTCGAGCGCTTCATGACCCGATCCCATCATCTGGGGGGCAAGGCCGGCGTTGGCCTGCTCAGCGGCGTGGCTGGCGGTAAAGCTCATCATTTCGGTGCCGCCGGCGATCACGCAATCTTCCATACCCGACATCACCGACGCCGCCGCGAAGTTCACCGAACTGATGCCGCCGCCGCAGAAGCGGTCGAGCGTCGTGCCGCTCGCCTTGATGTCATAGCCCGCCGAAAGCGCCGCCATGCGGCCGAGGTCACCGCCCTGCTTGCCGACCTGGCTCGACGTCGACCAGACGATGTCGTCGACCGTTGATGTGTCGAGATTATTGCGGTCGCGGATCGCAGCGAGCACCGTCGCGGCAAGATGCTGCGGGTGAAGGTGCGAAAGCGCGCCCTTGCCGGGCTTGCCGATCCCGCGCGGGGTGCGGACGGCGTCGATGATATAGGCTTCAGTCATGAAAGCATCCTTGCAAGAAGTTGGTCCGATCCAGAATTAGTCGAGCGATTAATTTAATCCCTCGCTTCGATCAAGCGAATTGGTCGGTGCGGACGGAGGGCTCGGGAGCCCGACCGGCAGCGAGGCTGCATGCAAAAAACGCTTGCCTCGTCGCATAATCAATTGAATGATTAAATAGAGCCAATTGTTTGCGGCCACCTGATGGGAGAAAATCCGGATGAGCTTTTTCGATAGCTTCACGATGACGATCGGCGGCAAGGCCGTCTCGTCGAGCGAGACGATCGATGTCATCAATCCGGCAACCGAGGAGATCGTTGCCAAAGCTCCCGACTGCTCGGAAAAGCAGTTGGATGACGCCGTGGCCGCCGCCCGCGCGGCCTTTCCCGGCTGGCGTGCTACACCGATCGAGGAGCGGCGGCGCGCGGTGGCCAGGATTGGCGAGGTTCTGACCGAGCACCAGGCCGACTTCGCCCGTCTGTTTACGCTTGAGCAGGGACGCCCGCTCGACGGCGCGGCGCAGGAGATCGCCTTCGCCGCCTATTGGGCCAATGAGGTATCGAAGCAGGACATTCCGGTTACCGTCACCGAGGATAGCGCTTCAAAACGGTCCGAAACGCGCCACGTCCCGCTCGGGGTGGTCGCGGGCATCGTACCCTGGAACTTCCCGGTCAATCTCGCCGTATGGAAGATCGCACCGGCGCTGCTTACCGGCAATACCCTGGTGCTCAAGCCTTCGCCCTTTACACCGCTCACGATGCTCAAGTTGGCCGAGCTTCTTCGCGAGCATCTTCCGCCAGGCGTGTTCAACGTGATCAGCGGCGGCGATCGCCTTGGCCCTTGGCTGACCGCGCATGAGGGCATCGACAAGATCAGTTTCACAGGCTCGACCGCGACTGGCAAGCGCGTCATGGAAACCGCGTCCAAAGGCCTCAAGCGGGTGACCCTTGAGCTCGGGGGCAATGATGCGGCAATTGTCATGCCCGATGTGGCGCTGGATGAGGTGGCCGACAAGCTCTTCTTCTCGGCCTTCGCGAACAGCGGCCAGATCTGCATCGCGACGAAGCGGATGTATGTGCACGAAGATGTGTATGACAAGGTGGCGGATGCACTTGTCGCGCGCGCGCGCGCCGCGAAGGTCGGCGACGGGCTCGACCAGGGAAGCAATTTCGGACCGATCCAGAACCGCCCCCAGTTCGAACGTGTCAAGAATCTCATCGAGGACGCCAAGCAGCAGGGGCTGCGCTTCCTTGCCGGCGGCGACGTTCCCGAAGGAACTGGCTTCTTCGTACCACTCGCGATCGTCGACAACCCACCCGAGGATAGCCGCGTGGTGCAGGAGGAGGCTTTTGGCCCGGTCCTCCCGCTGCTGAAGTTCCGCGACATCGACGAGGTGGTCGCTCGTGCCAACGCCTGCGAATATGGTCTCGGCGGCTCGATCTGGTCAGCCGACACGGAGGCCGCAGCGGACATCGCGTCGCGTCTCGAGACGGGAACCGTGTGGATCAACGACACGCTCTACATCATGCCCTGGACGCCCTTCGCGGGTCACAAGCAATCGGGGATCGGCGTCGAGAACGGCAAGGAGGGACTGCTCGAGTTCACGGTGCCCCAGACGATTACGATCGCCAAATAGGTCCAGCGGAGCTTGGCGTCGGTCTCGGCGCGAGGGGGCAGAATCGTGCGGCTGCGGCTGGAGGCGCCACGCCTGGGCCGCGGCGCCTTGCGTCCTTCCCGCGGAGCTCAACCGGGGCGGCGCGCCGTCAGTTCGCGCGCGGGTCGGCCGAGATTCCCCTGATAAGGTTGTTGCAGAGCTCCGATACGTAGCGGCGTTTGAGATCGTCGTTGATCTCCTCAAGGCCGAACACATGTCGCGCCTGGTGGCGTGAATGGAACAGCTGGTCGCAGGCCCCGACGATCATGAAATAGAAGACCAGAGGATCGACCTCGCGGAAGATGCCCTTGGCCCGGCCTTCTTCCAGAATCGCGCGCTGCGCCTTGGCGACCGGCAGGCTGATTTCCTCGGCGATCTGCTTGCCATAATCGCCCGACGGCTCGTTGGCCAGCTCGTGCATCAGCCGGTTGACATAGGGATATTGATAATAGGTGTTGACCATGCCGCTGATGTGGATGCGCAACTTGTCCTGCGGCGAAATATCCATTTTCAGCAGCTGCTGCAGGTCCGCCATTCCCTGACCCAGGCGGCGGCGAAGCAGCGCCATCAGCATGCCCGCCTTGTTGCCGAAATAATATTTGACCAGCGCAGAATTGACCCCGCTCCGCGCAGCAATTTCGCTCAACGAAATATCGGTCGTACCCCGCTCGGCCATCAATTGTCCCGCCGCTTCCAGCAGTCGCTCGCGAGACTCCGCTGTCGACGAACCGCCTTCCGCCTCGATCTGCACCTTCATTCGTCACTCCCTGTGGTCGTCCCGGCACGACCATCCCCTGCAATCGGCCCGCCGCAGCTTGCGGCTAGCCGTTCGGATATGGCGTAAATTAATTGATCGAACAATATATTCACACGCCCTGTGGCGGCGGCGCTGGTCCTATTTGCCAGCCGGTCCAGGCGATAACCTCCACAGCGTTCGCCAGATATAGATGGGCTGCGCGACGCTTGCCTGAAATTATCTATGCGATTAATTGCTGGTCCATCGCAATTGAAAAAGTGAGGAGAGTGAGGCCATGGACCTGAAGTTCAGCCGCGCCGACAGGGCGTTCCAGGCCGAGGTTCGCCGCTTCTTCGAAACCGAGTTCCCGCCTTCTGTCCTGAACAAGGTTCGCACCGGTCAGTTTCTCGGCCGTCAGGATTATGAAGCCGCACAGCAGGCGCTCCAGGCCCGTGGCTGGTTGGCTGCCAGCTGGCCCCGCGAGTTCGGAGGCACGGGATGGACGCCGGTCGAACGCTATCTGTTCGAAGAGGAAATGGAGCTGGCGGGCGCGCCGAACCTGGTTCCGATGGGCCTCATCTATATCGGGCCGATCATCTGTGCGTTCGGCACGCCCGAACAACAGCAGCGCTGGCTGCCCGACATCCTCTCGTCGCGCTCCTTCTGGGCGCAAGGCTATTCGGAACCCGACGCGGGGTCCGACCTCGCCAGTCTCGCCTTTTCGGCGGTACGCGATGGCGACGATTATATTCTGAATGGCTCCAAGATATGGACAAGCGGCGCCCACATCGCGGACTGGATTTTCTGCCTCTGCCGGACCTCGCACGAAGAAAGAAAGCAGGACGGCATATCGCTCATCTGCGCCCCGATGAATTGCGAAGGCATCAGCGTGCGGCCGATCGTTTCGATCGATGGCGCGCATGAGCTGAACCAGGTCTTCTTTACCGACGTCCGTGTTCCCGCCGCAAACCGCATCGGGGAGGAGGGGCGCGCGTGGCATTATGCAAACGTCCTTCTCAAGAATGAGCGCCTCTCTTACGCGCATGTTGGCCGCAAGAAGCGCGACCTTGCGACCCTCCGCACGATGGTCGCGGGCGACCGCGCCTTCGCCCGGCGGCTTGCCGATGCAGAATTTACGGTGATGGTGCTCGAACAGCAGGTTCTGAAGGCACTTGTGCATGGAAGCGATGCCGCCACCGTCGCAAGTCTGAAGATCGGTTGCACGCAGGCCGCGCAGTTGATCACCGAGCTGTATATCGACCGGGCAGGGGAATATGCGGCGCCCTTTTTCGATCGCTCTCGTTCCGACTGGCATGAGGCGACGCCGCTCATTCCCGAGTTTGCCGCGGTCGCCACGGCTTCCTATTTCTTCGAGCGCGCGCAAACGATCTACGGGGGGACCACGGAAATTCAGAAGAATCTGGTCTGGCGCGCCATCGACTCCGCTCGCTGAGCGTCGGTCGCGCTCCGTGCCGTCATGTTTCGGCGCATGTCACGCCGGGAGGCGCGACGGTTCAGCTTGATCGCGCATCATTAATTGGGTAATTAAAATGCTGTGACTTTACGGTATGGCAGCGAGAATAGCATATGATGGGAATGGCGGACGGCAAGGCGATGCTTACGGGCTTGAAGGTCGTCGATCTCACAACCGTCGTCTTCGGACCCTATTGCACCCATATTCTCGCTGAGCTCGGCGCCGACGTCATCAAGGTCGAAGTGCCGGGAAGCGGGGACTCTTTTCGCTGGTCGGGCAAGGCGGCCGCGACCCACGGCATGGCGCCTGCTTTCATGGCAATCAACGGCAGCAAGCAATCGATCGCCCTCGATCTCAAGACCGCTGCCGACCTCGAGACGATGAAGAAGCTTCTGTCGGATGCGGATGTGTTCGTTCTCAATGTCAGAGGCAAAGCCGCCGAACGTCTCGGCTTGGACTATGAAGCGGTAAAGGCGATCAAGCCCGATATCATTTATGCGCATTGCGTCGGCTTCGGTCAGGATGGCCCCTATGCCGATCTACAGGCCTATGACGACGTCATCCAGGCAGCGTCGGGGACGGCAACGCTTCTCCCCCGCGTCGATGGCGATCCGCGCGCGCGCTATCTGCCCTCGCTGATCGCCGACAAGGTCGCCGGTCTTCATGGGGCGCACGCGGTGCTCGCCGCCATTATCCATCACATGCGGACTGGCGAGGGTCAGCTCGTTGAAATTCCGATGTTCGAGGTCTTCACCAATTTCATGCTGCTTGAGCATCTCGGCGGTCTGGCCTTCGACCCTCCCAATGCTCCGGTTGGCTATTTTCGCCAGATCGATCCCGATCGCCAGCCTTTCCCGACCTCCGACGGCTACGTGAGCATCGTCGCTTACACCGACGAAAGCTGGTCGCGGATATTCGAACTGCTTGGCAATCCGGGCTTCCTCGATCAGGACGCGTTCGCAACCCGCAAGGCGCGGGGGCGCAATCTCCCGCTCCTTTACCGCGAAATAGCAAGGTTGACGCCAGGCTTCACGACCGCCGACCTCGTTGCGCGCTGCCATGCCGCGCAAATCCCGGCTCAGCCTGTCCGTGACCTCGCCGACATCATGAATGATCCGCATCTTGCCGCCACCGGCTTCTTCGAAGCCTATGAGCATCCCACCGAAGGACGGTGCTTCCGGATGGGGCATCCTGTCCGCTTTGGCGTATCGCTGGGAGGAGCCGGCAAGGTCGCCCCGGCGATAGGCGAACAGAGCGAAGAAATCCGCCGATCCATCTCCGGATGACCGCTTTTGGTGCGGGCCTCGAATCCCGCATCCGAAGCCAGATTCCGCGCGATGACGGCATTGTGTGAAGCCACCGCCCGAAACAAGGGCGGGGCAAGGAGCAGGAGAGAAGATCATGCGCGCCAGACTGCGCCAAGAGGCTGACTGTATTGCGGTTTACGCCGTCACCTTCCTCGTTTGGGGCGCCATTTTGATGACGATCGCCGCCAAGCTCTGACCTTGCCGCGCAAGGCTCGCACTCCCGGCAAGATCGATGCGGCTTGATCGCGCCGCTGCGCCGGCCAAACCGGCACACCGCCGTGCGATTGGCTCATTGCCCCATGGAGAGTTTGAGCTGGGCTCCGGTAATGCTCGCCGCCTCGTCTGAAAGCAGAAAGGCGACGACGCGAGCGGCCGCCTGGGGCGAAATCCAGTCGCTCAGGTCAGCATCCGGCATGTCCGCCCGGTTCGCCGGCGTACCGATGATGGACGGCAGCACTGCGTTCTTTGCCATCGTCGGTAGTCAGAAAGGACGCGCGCAACTGGCCGTTGTCAAAACGGGCCTGTGCCGAAATCATGCTTCCTTTGATGATCGCAGAGGCGTTTTCGGGACCGAGGTTCGATGCGCGCCTCGGCGTTTGTACGTAACCCTGTGCGGCAAAGATACATCCAGTTCCGGTGCCAGTTGGAGTTGCACATCTCCCGATCAAACGCATGATCGCGGTCACGCCACATTTGCAGGCGTGTGACCGGGTTCCGCTACGTATGTCCAGGCGCAAGCTAAAGGTAGCGGTTCGTGCCCCGATGTGCGTTTCCTTTGCGCGGTCACTCTTTTTTTGAAAACGATGCTCGATTATTTTCAGATTATTAAATAGCGGCCGGAATTTCCGAGGCATAACTTCCCAAGTGCGACTCATTTCGGTCGCGATTTCGGAAGGAAGATGTGATGAAACAGCAGGACAGCAGTGACCTGATCGACCTCGGCGCCGTCGGCGTCGAGACCCGAGGCATCGAACCGGTCGGTCCCCGCGATGAAGATACCAACGAGCACTTCCTGCTCGTCGGCGGCATCACCGCTGAAGACTGACCCTCAGGGCGGCGCGCCGCGCTGCGGCGCGCCGTACCTCTGGCACAGCCATCGCATGGACCCATCTTACGACATCCGGCCAGGGCTGCACTTTTGCCGCTTCGAAAGCGAATATGTGTTTCTGGACTTGCCTGCTGGCCGCTATTTCCTGATCCAGGGGCGGACGTCGCAAGCTTTTGCGCATTTCCTCGACCAGCGCGCCAGCGACGACGAACAGGCTGTTCTGCTTGATCAGCAGCTCATCGGTCCCGCTGGCGGATTGGCTATCGGGAATCTGCCCCTGCCGCCGGCCGTCACAGCGAGCCTCATCGACCAGCCTCTCCCCGATACGCCTTGGCTCGATACCCTCAGGGCGATTGCGGCCCAAAGGCGAGCGCGCTTTGACATTGGCCGTATTCCGGTTTTCGAGATCACGCGGCGGATGGGTGAGCGCCTCGAAAAACATTCTCCCGAGAGTCGGCAAGAGACCTATATTCGTGTCGCCGCCGCGTTTCACCGTGCCCGGCGTTACGCGCTTGCCACGGATCGGTGCCTCGAGCGGGGCATTGCGATGCGCCGGATCCTTGCGCGCGCGAGGTGCGACGCCCGTCTTGTCTTTGGCGTGACATTGCCCTTTGCTGCCCATTGCTGGGTTCAGGCTGGCGAAGCGGTGCTGACCGACCCGCTCGATGTCATCCTTCGCTACAAGCCGATCTTGGCGGTCTGATGACCGGTGGATTTCGCATCGAGATCGCTTTCGCAGAGGATGGTTTGCGTCGTCGCTCGCAAGCTCGCGGTGCGGCTGATTTCAGTTGCGGAAATGTGGCGGTTTGGTCGCGCGAGCCGCTGCAGCACGTGGATGCGCGGAGCATCATCATTGGTCGCCTGTTCGAAAAATTTAGCGCGGTGCCGCCTGCCATTGAGTGCCCCGGCCAAGTCCTCACGGCCGAAAAAGGACGAAAGCTGCTGACGGATTTTTGGGGCGGCTATGTTTTTGTTCATATCGGCCGGAACGGGGCGGTGACGATATTCCGGGACCCGTCCGGCGCGCTGCCCTGCTACGTAAAACGGGAGGCCGACGGAATAAGCATCGCCGGCGATATCACGGAGCTCGCTTCGCCGGGTTCCGGCGCCGTCGATTTGGGCGAAGTCGCGCGCGTGCTTTCAAGCGGCGACGCGCGCGGGCGTCGCACATGTATCGAGGGGATCGAGGAACTGATAGCCGGCGAATGCCTTGCCGTTGCCGATGGCAAGGTGGCACTCGAGAGCTGGTGGACCCCATGGGACCATGTCACGCCGCGCGCGAACAAGGACTTCGAGACTTTCGCTGAGGACCTGCGCAACATCGTTTGCGGGGTCGCGGGGACATGGTCGCGCTGCTTCTCGTCGATATTGCTGGGCGTATCCGGAGGTCTCGACTCATCGATCGTCGCCGCCGGCGCCGCACCTGCCGCGCGCGGGCTGACGTGTCTGACCCTGTTCGGGCCCGATGCCGATGGCGACGAACGACGATATGCGCTGGCCATGGCGACGCATCTCGGGCTCAATATTCGCGAAGTGCAGCGCGAAATTGGCGATATCGACGTCGGCCGCGCCTCCGCGCCCAATCATCCCTGGCCGATCGTGCCGATCGGGCGCCAGACGAACGAGGCGATCCACGAACGGTTAGCCAGAGAAATGCCGGTAGATGCTTATTTTACCGGCAATGGCGGCGACGCTGTTCTGTGCAGCCTGCGGAGCACCATTCCCCTTCTCGATCGCGTCCTGGCGGAGGGCCCGTCCGCACGGCTCGGAACCACGCTGCGCGACATATGCCTGCTGACCGGCGCCGACCGACGCACGGTCCTGCGCCATGCCTGGGATCGCCATCGCCGCCACGGGGGACGGCATCAGATCCGGTTCAACGCAGCGGGGCTGCAGCCGGACGCCGCGAGGGTGGCACGGGCCGCCGGGGCCACGCACCCTTGGCTCCGGCCGCCGCGTGACATTCTGCCCGGAAAGACCGTTCATGCAGCCTATCTGATGCGAACCCAAAAGAGCATCGAGCTCTATCCGCGCGCGGTGTCGCCGCCCCATGTCGCGCCGCTCATATCGCAGCCCCTGATGGAACTCTGTCTGTCGATTCCGACCTGGATGTGGGTATCCGGCGGACGGAATCGCGCGGTCGCGCGCCGCGCCTTCGACAGCGCGCTTACGTCGCTTGTCACCGCCCGCACCAGCAAGGGCGGTCCCGGCGGGTTTGATCTCCTGATATACCGCCGCAACAGGGACCGCCTTCACGACCGCCTCCGCAACGGCCTATTGGCTTCCGAGGGTATTTTCGATCCCGCGCTTCTCGATCGCGCCGAGGATCCCACCTGGCGCGGCGTCGAGCGAATTCAGCGTATCCTCGAATTCGCCGCCGCCGAAAATTGGGTGCGCTGGTGGAGCGGATCCTAACCGGGCCCGTTCGCCGCGCGGCAACGATCGGGCCGATCGCGCGCGAGCTTGCCCCAGCTTTCGGCCTGTTTCGGGAAGGGGCCGTCGGTATCATTTTTGTCCAGAAGCCAATAGTTAAACCAGGCGATATTCTCCCGCATCGCGAGCGACCGGTTCGACGGCCGGTAGAAGACATGGGTTTCGTCAGACGCTGCCGTAGCGCCGGAATAATGACTGATCTGCGTCGGCGCTTTCGCCGCGCGCAACGCTTCGAACAATTCGATCTGCGACGGCGATGCCGAGGCAACCTGCTGTAGCAGGGCTGCGCAAACTCTGTTGGCGTTCAGCGACGGAGCGAAACGGCGATAGCTGATTATGGCGTCGCTCAGCGGTGCGCCGCCATAAACCGCATCATAGCTCGAGCCGGCGGTCGCATATCCCGCCGGTTCGAGATAGCCGCCATCGCCGCTCGATGCGGCGCGAAACAGGGGCGACCGGGTCACCGCGACATTGACCATCTGCGAGCCGCGGCTGTAGCCGGCGATGCCCACCCGATCCCGATCGACGAGACCCTCGATGGCCATTTCGTCGACGGCATCCTCGAAGATGTGGACGCCTTCGATCCACAGCAACCGCTGCAGAGTCTCTGAATCCGGCGGCCCGCTGCCGCGAACCCATGCCTTGCTGGCCGCCATCAGCTCCTCCGATTGCAGGGGGGAGGGGTCATTGATCAGCAGCACCACATAACCTCTCTCGGCGAGCAGCTGGACCGGGTAGTTCCATTGGAAACCGGGCGCGGCGAACCGGTCGTCGGCATCGGACCCATGGGTAACGATGACGGCCGGGTAGGGCTTTCCCTTTTGGTAGCCGCGGGGGAGGACGACAAAGCCGCGGGCTTCATACCCATCGCGGTTGGTCCAGACCCGGGGAAGGATGGTGAGGGGAGCGATCGCGTCATGCTCCGCCGAGACCGACAGGAGCCGGAAGATGCGGCCATCCCTCAGGTCGATTTTCACAAGCCTCGGCGGTGTGGCGATTCCCTCTTCGACGCAGACCGCGAAAAGAAGCGCGTTATCATAGGCGCAGCGAGTGAGGCTGTGTTCGCTCTCCACCCTTCGCACGTCATCGCTCGAGACGACGGCCAGCCCGTAGCGGGCCGCATCGAGATCGCGGGTTCCGAGAACCAGCTTTTTTCCGTCGCGGCTCGCCTGGGGCGCAGCCGCGCGGGGATCGCCTATGGTGAATGCGACCGCACCGTAGCTGTGCCGTTCCCCGTCCGGGCCCGTTTCCACGAGGTCCAGCGTTTTCGCCAGGCCGCTCGTCGCGAGTTCGCCGCCGCGCGGTCCCCTGAGGAGCGCGATTGTCTCCAGATTATGCTCGACACCCAGCGTGCGTATCGTTCCGCTCAGCCGATTCCAGGCGCGCATCTCGAACCGACCGCCTTCCGAGCCATCGGGTGTCTCCACCCGGAATTGAACCTCATCGCCGCGCCAGAGAATCTGCCCCCCGCCACGCGTCGCCATCCGGTCCTTCGATGGCCTGCTCAGCATCAGGGTGGTTTTCCCGTCGGGTCCGCGCAGGAAATAGTCGATCTCGACGTCTATCGTAGACCGGCGCCGGCTTTTCAGAGCGCTGACCTCCGCGTCGAATCGGACGCGAGGCGCGTTCGGCAATGCTCTGAGCTGCGAATACCAGAGCCAGGCGCCGCCGGGGGACCAGTCATAGTCTAGAACGCCTACCGATGACGGGCGCACACCGCCGCCGATCGGAAAAGACATGTCCGCTTTCCCGACAGGAACGGTCGCCGGGTTCACGATCAGCGGCTGCACCATGCCGCCGGGCGTAATCCGATAGAGCTGCAGGCCCGCCCCGAGGTCGAGGAGGGCGCTCCAGTCCGCTGTGCCGGGGATGCGCCGCAGCGACTTGGCGCTGTCGACGGTCACTATGGTTCTTTGCCGGGTGGCAGCGATGTCGAGGATGCGGATATGGGATCGCGGCTTGTCGGCAGCGAGGTCGGCAATCTCGACCGCGTAGATGGCAAGCTTGCCATCTCCCGACAGGGCGATGTCCTTCACCTCCGGGACGGTGAGGATGTCCTCGAGAGTCCAGGGCCTGCCCTTGCTCTCCCCTGCCGGGGCGACAGGGGAGAGCACCGCGACGGCAAGGATCGCCGCGGCCGGGAGGCCGGCTCGGAGGCTATTCCGCATGGACATCCTCCTCACCAGTCGCGGCTGATCGTGATGCCGAGGAAACGCCCCACCGCCGAATAATTTGTCGAATCGAAGGGGGTGTCGCTCGGCGATGCCACTGCCGTCATCTCGGGTTTTGCATTGAAGATATTGAGGGCGTTGACGCTGATCTCGCCCAATGCGCCGATTTTGACACGCGCCGAAAGGTCAAGCGTCGCGACCGACGCCACCTTGACGGGAATTGTGCGGCGCCGATCGGTGACGCCGCCGGTGAAGCTGACGAAGGAGGCGAGAGTGAAGTCCTCATTTCCGAAGGTTGCGCCACCCCGCGCGCGAAAGTGCGGCGAATTGAAGATGGTGCCGGCCAGATCGGTCACCGGAAGGCCCGGCAACAATTGCTGCCGACTGTCGAGCCAGGTGCCGCTTGCGATCAGTGTCAGCATCTGCGCACCGATCGGTGCGCGGTAGCGCAGCGACAGGTCCGCGCCCTGATAGCGCTGCGAGGCGATATTGAGGTCGCGCCCGTCGATCAGCGCGATGACATTGGCCGGGTCATAGGGTCCGGTGGTGGCATTGCCGAGCGGGTCCGAGGCCCCCGCGATCGCGGCGGCCAGCAACGTCGGCGACGGATTGAAGGTGACGAGATCGGCAAACAGCGGATTGGTGAGAACCCCGAGTGGCGATCCGAATGGCGGCGCGACCCGGTCGCGATAGTCGATCCGGAAGAGGCTTGTCACGATCTGCAACCGGCTCGACGGGCGGAAGGTCGCGCTCAATGTCACATTCTCGGATCGCTCGGGGCCGACATCCGGATTGGGACCGCCGAGATAGACATAGGTCGATCCGGCCGGAAACATCGATCCATAGCCGGTCACGGACAGGAGGACCGGCGTATATCCGCTATACTGCTGGTTGAGCGTCGGCATCTTGAACGACTTGCCCCACGAAATGCCGAGGCTGAGCTCCGGGACCGGCGCATAGACGAAGCCGAGCTTGGGCACGACGATGCTCCCGGAATCGGAATAATCCTCGAAGCGCATTGCTGCCGTGATCGAGGCGCGGTGCGCGAAGGGCAGCTTTTGATCGGGACTGGCGAGCGGGACGAAGAGCTCGCCATAGGCATAGCGGTTCTCGCGCGTGGGTGCGAAGGCCCGGCCCGCGATCAGGGCGTTAAGGTGA
This sequence comes from Sphingopyxis lindanitolerans, assembly GCF_002993885.1. Taxonomy (NCBI): domain Bacteria; kingdom Pseudomonadati; phylum Pseudomonadota; class Alphaproteobacteria; order Sphingomonadales; family Sphingopyxidaceae; genus Sphingopyxis; species Sphingopyxis lindanitolerans. The sequence goes on along the minus strand of NZ_CM009578.1, from coordinate 1,721,917 downwards.
TTGCTGCGCCAGCCGCCGCCTGCCGCGAGGCGGACATCGCCCGCCGGCAGCGCGAAAAGCGGGCCTTCGACCCCCGCCTCGATACTCAGACTGCGATTGTTGAAGATCCGGATCGAAGGGGGCGCAACGCCATTGGTGAAATTCTGCGTGACCCCATAGGTCTTGTCCGTGCCGTAGAAGCCCGAAACGCGCGTGCTCCAGCCGCCGCCAAGATAAGCTTCGAGCGTCGGCGCGACGCCGAAGGTCTCGAACTCATTATGCACCACGATCCCGCGCGTCGTGATCGGCCGGTCGGCGAACAGTCCGCGCACCGAGGTCATGTCGCCGCGCTTGTAGATCAGGTCGGCCTTGATGCCGAGGCCGGGTGCGAGGTCCTGATGGCCGCTGAACAAGGCGCTATGGCGCCGCAGTTCGGGATAGAAAGTAGAGAGCGGATTGCTGGTCACGGCATAGCTGCGGTCCCGCGCCAGGATCGCGCTGTTGTCGAAAAAATCATAGGTGGCGAGAAAGCCCCCGCCCGACCATTTGGCCCCGCCGACGATATTATATTGTTGCTGGAAATTGCCGCCGTCGGTCGACCCGCCGATCCGCGCGCTCGTTGTGATGCCCTCATAATCCTTGCGGAGGAGGATGTTGACGACGCCGGCGACCGCGTCGGCGCCATAAATGGCCGACGCGCCGTCGGTGACGACCTCGATCCGCTCGACCGCTGCCGTCGGGATCGCGCTGATGTCGATCACGCTCTGTGTACCGCTATAGGCAAAACGGTTTCCGTTCAGCAAAGTCAGCGTGGCGCTGGGACCGATACCCCGAAGGTTGAAGGTCGACGCGCCGTTGACGTTGACATTCTGGTTCTGGACTCCTTGCCCCGACCCGATCCCTGGGTTCTGGCCGCCCCCGAAATTCTGCGGCAGGCTGCGCGCAACCTCGCCGAGATCGGCATGGCCGGCGTTGCGGATATCCTCCGCCGTCACTTCGATAACGGGCGCCGGCGCAGGCGCGCCTGCGATGCGCGAGCCGGTGACGATGATGGTTTCCGGCTCGGCCGAAGACGGGATTTCAGCCGAAAAGCCATTGCGGATGATAACCGCGCGGTCGTCGAAGCGTGCGATGAGCCCGCTTCCCGCAAGGAGGGTCTCGACGGCTTCGCGCGGCGTGAACTGGCCCTTCAAGGCAGGAGCGGTCTTCCCTTCAAGGTCGCGCGAAGAGGCATAGAGTTCGATGTCGGCGAGATCGGCGGCTCGGCGCAGAGCCTCGCCCAGATCCTGCGCGGGCATATCGTAAGACTGGCGCTCTTGCTCTGTCGCCATCGCGGCGATTGGCGAACAACAGGCAGCAACACCGGCGAGTAGCGCGGCCAGCGAACGAGACTTGATCAACATAGTCACTCCCCCAAAAATTCCGCCGTGCATCGGGCAAGGCGGTCAGTTGGGGGTGAGTTGACGGGACGAAGGAGGTGCCCTTAGCCAGTCGGTGAAAAAATTATCGGCGGCGGAGGTAGAGTGCGTCCGCTCGGCGCTCGACCCGCAGATCTAAGAGGGTCGCTATGCGCTCCGCGAATGGCTCGGTCTTGCTGATCTGGAAGCGCCCCGATACCTCGCGCGCCGCGATCGCGCTGTCTTCGATCATGATCGGAACCGCGGCGTAGCGATTGGCTTCGGCGACAAGCCGGTCGAGCCGGATCGAGCGATATTCGGCCCAGCCATCGGGCCAGTGTGCCGGAAGGGCCGGCGGAGGTCCGGCTTTTGGCGCCAATGTTCCGTCGGACCGATAGGCCAGCGCCGCGCCTTCGCGAAGCGGCGTGACCTGGTCCGCCACCGCATCGGTGCGGACCTCGGCCGCACCGCGCCGCAGCATTGCGGTGACCGTGCCGGCCTCGTCGAGACTGAGGTCGATCTCGGCATCATTCGCGCTTGCGGTGCCGCGTCCGGCGTCAATGCGCAGGGGGACGTCCTGCCCGGCCACCGAGAGACGAACCCGGCCCCTGACCAGACGCACTCTTCGCGCGTCTGTCCCCACGGCGACGTCGAGCCGGCTGTCGGTGTCGAGCGTCGCGCTCGACCCGTCGGCAAGCCGGAAGGTCCGTATTTCGCCGCGCCGTGTCTCCAGCGGCTCGGCGGCAAAGGCGGCCGAGCTGCCGCCCCGCTGACCGGGAAGCGGAGCGCCCCCGGCACCGATCGCGACGATCAGGAGCGCGAGCGCCGTCGCTGCTGCGCCCCACGGCAGCCACTTTTTGATCCGGCCGCGCCGCGCCTCGGCATGCGCGCTCCCGTGACGCTCCGATGTCTTGAGAATGGCGAGCGCCGCCATGCGCTGCTCGGCGCGCCGATAGGCCTCGCGGTTTTCGGCCGACCCGTTCAGCCAGGCATCGAACTCGCCGCGGAGCGCGGCTGCATCTTCGCCGCGCATCTTGATCAGCCATGCGCGCGCGATCTCGTCGAGCGAATAGTCGCCGTCACCTGCTTTGGTCATTGACCCTCGTCCACCACCTTCGAGATCTGAGCGAGCGCTCTCATCATATGATATTCCACCGTCGCGATGCTGATGCCGAGCGCCTCATGTATCTCGCGATAAGAGAGCTCGTCCACCCGGTGCATGAGGAAGACGCGGCGGGTCTTTGGCGGCAGGGCATCAACGGCCGCTTCATAGAGCCGAAGCAGATCGGCGGCTTCGAGATCCCACTCCTGACCGGCGGGCGTGGCGCCTTCACTCTCATCGCGCAGCGGAAAGAAGGTCGCGCGCGACGATTTCTGGCGCCTGGCGCGATCGATAAGCAGGTTCTGGGCGATACGACGCAGGAAACCGCCCGGATTGGCGAGCTGGTACCGCTGCTCGCTGCCCGCCGCGCGCGCAAAGACTTCCTGAACAAGATCGGGCGCTTCCTCGGCGCCCGCCTTGCGGCGCAGGAAATGAAAGAGCGACGTGCGGTGCGCTCGATAGGCCGCCTCGAGATCCTGGCCGGCCTCTGGCCGCTGTCTGCACTGCGGCGGCCGGTCGGCCGGATGCACATGGCAGGCCGAGGACGGTGAAAAGGGGTGACGCGGCGGCGCACGGTCGCGGCAGGTACAGGAAGACAAGGCGGTAGTCCCGGCCGGCACGAGCGAAAGCGTCCGGCCGCGGCCGGGCTTGCTCTTCCAGTGCTGTGCCGCCGTCTGGCCGCTCGCGCGGGCCATGGTCCGGTTGGGCCGCCGGTCCGGTCAGGGACTGGCGTGATTGATGACTGGCGAAATATTCCGCGAAGGAGCTGCCAGACATGCTCCTCCGCTCTGGAATCATGTCAATTTCGGGCGGTGCTGACAAGCAAAAGGATCGGGCGATGGCTCCGACTGCTCAAACATCGCGCCCCGGATGGTTGCCGAGCGCGCGAGCATAGCGTGCCGATTCGTGCGCTCGCCTTTCATGATAGCCGAGCAGCAGGCCCCGAAGCTCGGCTTGCGGTGCGGCTTCGGCGACCGCGGTCTCGATCCGCTGATATTCGGCTTCGACTTCCGAAAGGATCGCCGCGTCGAATTGCCTCGAAAACTGCAACCGGTCGCCGATCGCCGCGATACTCGCGACGATTTCGCCGTTCGACGATCGTTCGGCGATGGCGAGGAACAGGTCAGCGAACCGGTCGGGATAGGGCTGGTCGGCCGACACCGAGGCTGCAAAGCCTTTGGGCGTGGTCGCGACGGCGGCGAGCAGCAGGATCAGGTGAAGCTCGAGCAGGTCGCGAAACTCTGTCTCGGCAAGATAATGGACGTGAAATCCCTCTCCCGGCCTGAAATCGACCATGCGTTCGCCATCCAGCCGAAAGAGGCTGTCGCGCACCGGTGTGAGGCTGACGCCAAGCTCGTCGGCCACCCGCGCGGCTTCGATCCGCGCGCCTGTGGGCCATATACCCCCCATCAGGCGCCGCTTGATTGCTTCATAGGTCGGCTCGAATACGTGCGCGGGACTCATCGGCCGCTCCTTTCGGTCGCAGCGAAATCGGCGACGGCATCGGCCTGGTCGGGACGCAGCGCGTCGACCGCGCCTATCGGGCCGGACGGTTCGCCTTGCAGGAGGATCGAGGGGCACTGGCCTTCATAGTTGCCGAGGTTGGGGCGGTGCTGCGCACAGCCTGCGAGCGCCGCGAGCTCCGGCGGGAAGTGCCGCGCGACGTCGGGCGGGTAGGTCAGCCACAGATTTTCATAGGGTTTGAGCCAGCCAAGGCTGTAGCTGACGAGCACGCCGCGCCGGACATTCTTGCTACGGTTCGCGCCGGCGCCGTGCGCGGTCGATCCGAGAAAGCAGATCGCCGCGCCGGGTTCGCATTCGGCATATATAGGAGGGCCGGGATCCTCTTTCGCCATGCCGGTGACGCCTTGGCTTTCGGGGAAAATCTGTGTCGCGCCATTCTCCTTCGTGAAGGAGGTCAGCGGCCAGAGGATGTTGACGAGATATTCCTGGGTTCCGTCTGCGCCGCGCCACATGTCCTGGTCGCGGTGCGGGAACTGCCGCACTTCGCCGGGGTGAATCTCGATCGCCTGGGCGAGGTTCAGCTGCATGCGCTCGCATCCCGGCCCGAGGATTGCTTCGACGGCGGAAAGGATGACGGGGTCGAGCACCAGATCGGCCACGTGCCGCGAGCGCCGCAGCAGGCTGCCGAACCGCTTCGTTCGCCGGCCGTAGAAGTCGCCCTCGCAAAAGGGCGTCTCGGCAAAGACCGGATCGAGATCGCTGGCGAGGGCGTGTACGGTCGCGCTCGCCCGCTCATGCAGGATGCAAAAGCCGTTGCCGCGAAGTTCGCCGACGAGGCGGGTGGAAAGGTCGGCCTGGGTGAGATCCGCCGTCATGGTGCAAGTTCCCCACCTTCGAGCTTGAGCCCGAGCGGCGTCCATGTCCCCGTTCGTTGCAGGCCGGGAAGCGTGTCGGCGTCGATCCGGATGCCGAACGCGAGGATCGGGCCGGCGCTGCCCGGGAGAGCGGGACCGAGCGCGCGGCAGGACCAGCCGAAACCGCTGATCTTCGCGAACCAGCGCGCCTCCGCGATCCCGACATATTCGCGGATGCCATTGTGGAGGGCATGGTCCGCAAGCGCGCTGACGAGCTGGTTGCGGGCGTCGAGACGCTCGGCGGCCGATTGCGCGGGGTCGAGGCAGAAGCGGCTGATTTCCCAGACCGCCTCGCCGGATGGCGCGCCGTCGGGGCAGAGATGGGGATAGAGATCGCCGAGGAGATGCGGTGCGGTCGTCGGCAGCAACCGCGCCGATGCCCGGTGGCGCAGATCGTCCGGATCAAGCAGAATCAGATATCGAGCATGCGGATTATCGAACTGGTCGAGCTCGAAACGCCCATCGAGAGCGGGAAGATCCCACTTCAGAAGATCGATGAAAACCTGCTTTCGGGCTGCGAACATGGCGCGCAGCGCCGCGTCGCCGGGCGCAGCCTGCGCCCGCGTGGATTGATCGGTCATAGGTCATCCTTGGTTGCTGGATGCCCGAGTCAGACCATCAATCTCGCGGGTCGGCTATGCCCATTTCTGGGCAAGCCTTTCGCCTTTTGGCGCTCGCCTCAGTCGGGACGCCACCAGTCATAGACGTCTGAAAAGCCGATCAGGCCGTCGTACAGAGCGCAGAGGATCAGCATCGAGCGGCAGTGGACCGAATAGCGGTCGCGGGCCATCTTGAGGTGGCGGACCACCGTTTCCTGGCTGATCCCGAGAATGTCGGCGATTTCGCCCGCCGTCTTGCCGCGCGCCGACCAGAGCACACATTCGCGCTGGCGCTCGGTGAGGACCGATCGCGGCCGCGGGGCTGCCGCACCCATGAAGTCGCGCGCTCTCGCGATCGCAATCGCGCCGATGATTTCGGCGACGTTGAGCATATGGCACGGCAGATCGGTGTGCGGGCCGACCGCGAAGGAGCAGGAGCCCATGGCTTCGCCCGGCAGGTGTCGCGGAACGGTGAAGCCGTCGCCGACACCGCTCGCTCGCGCGACATTCATCAACTGCCGGTCGCTGCGCGAGAGGGGGATATAGTGCTCGACGTTGCGCCACGCGAACCCGGTGACCGCACGTTCACCGGCCCGGCGGATCGGGTCTGTCGCACTGAGGTCGAGGCCGATGTAGATCTTGGCCCAGGCTTCGGGATAATTATGGACGAGCATCGATGCGGCCTCGCCGCCGCGCCGGTCGAAGGCGAGAGCGAAATGGTCGAAACCCATGCGCTCGGCCGCGTTCGCCAGCGCTGCAAAAAGTTGTTCCTGCTGTCCCGCGCCTGAAATTTCGTGGGCGAGCTCCTCCGTCAGATGAAAATGCTTCACATCGATCATCGGCCGCTGACGCGTTCCCGACCCGGCTGTCCGCGGTCCGCTCCCTTGGGTCGCGCGCCAGCGGTTCCTCTCCGCGGCGCACGAGGTTCGACAATGGTCCGACGGGTCCTGACATTGCGCGGCGGGTCGCTGTTTTCGCGGCCTCGGCGCTACAATCGATCGGCGTAGATGGTCTAACATCCAGATAAGCCGCGTAAAGCTTCGAGGCCCGAGAGATGGATCCAGTCTGACACTTCATGTGCCATACTGCCGACCGGGGCGCGCTAGTGAACCGGGTTCAATTACGGGCGACTGCCCGGATCGCGCCGACGATCCCGGCGACGAACGATCCCGCGACGAGCGTCGTCAGCAGCCAGAACTCGATCGCGATGGCGCGGTGCTTCCATTTGGGTTCGCGAGGCATCGGGACGGCATGGCAGCGATGCGCATTGTAGGACAGACGAAAAAGGCCTCGCCTTTCGGCGAGGCCCTCCCGGCTTTCGATGGCAAGGAGCCGCATCGAAAATCGTCCCCCCCTCGAATCGTCTTGGGTCGCAGTCGACGATTCGAAAGTTGGTGGGTGCTAGCCGGTAATCCGGAAGAGTCAACATGCGGTTTACGCTACGCCTTCCATGATAAAATAGCCTATTCTTAGCCCGCTAGAAGAGCGTGGGTGAGCCGGTCGGCGGCTTCCGGCTGAACCAGGGAATGTCGGTGCGTTCTACGGGAAGCCGCTCTGCGGGATATTGGGTGACGAGCATCATGGCGTCTGCGGGTTCCGCGCGCAGCCATCGGTCATGATCGGAGGCCTGCAGGATGACCGGCATCCGGTCGTGGACATCGAAAAGCTCCTTCGTCGCATCGACCATCACCATCGTGTAGCAATCGCCCCATTCGTCGCTCGGGCGCCAGAGACCGGCGCAGGCAGCGAGTGGCTGGTCGGTGGGGCTGATCCATGTCTGCGTCATCCGGCCCTTTTCGCCTTCGGCCTCGGCGAAGGCGGTGAAGGGGATGAGGCAGCGCTGCGCCGGGTTGGTGAACCAGGTACGCCAGAAGCTCATCAGTTTGTCGTCGCGCGCATTGTTTACGGGCTTCGGCTTGCTGGTCGCCTTCATATGCTTGAGCCGGACCGGAAACCCCCAGGTCATCGCCTCGAGCGCGCGCGCGCCGCCATCCTCGCGCACGACGAACCCCTGCCCGCCGGGATAGACGTCGCCGGGCTGCGCGTTGGTGAGCGGGCGGCGCGCACCGAAGGCCGACGCGACCTCGTCGACCGAGGCCTTGAGCGTCACCAGATTGCACATGATCGCGCCTCCTTGCCGTGTTTCCGGTCAGGCCGCTCCTAAGAGCTCGTCGAAATTCTGCTGAATCGGCGGCATGATGCTGAAGCTGTTCTTGGGGAAGGGCTGCAATATGTCCAGCGGCGGCCGCGTCCCCATCAGCCAATCGAACCAGTCCTCGGGGCGCACCACGGCAACATGCCGGTCCTTGTGCGGCGCCAGATCGTCATAGGCCGGAACGGTGAGCGCGGCGAAACTTTCTGGCCAAAGGCGGTGCGCTGGCCGCCAGACCGCCGCGATGCAGAAGAAGGGCTCGTCGGTGATCAGGCTGGCCGCATATATCGTCTTGCCACGCTTCACGAGGCCGAACGCATTGGCGAGCAGCAGGCAGGGCCGGTCGATGATCGCGGTCTCGGACTTGAGCAGCGGAATCTGGAAGATGTCGGCGTCGCGCGAGTGCAGGCCCCAGAGCATTTCCTTCTCGCGCTCGCGCTGGCCGTCCCACACCATCACCCGGTGTATCTTGCCGATGCCGACGAGTGCGTCATCGCTTTCGATATCCATGGGTTTTAATCCTCATGCACGGAAGCGGCTGAGCGCCCGCTTCCATTCGCGTTCGTCGGGCATGGGCAAGGCGATATCGTCGGGACCGGGATCGACCAGCTCGATCCGCACCGGGCGAACGCGCTTGCCGGTCCGGGCGCCGCAGCGAACGCACCAGAATTTCTCACGTGCCTTGCCGAGATCATCGTCCCACATCTTGCACTGGAAGCGCCACCAGATTCCATAGGGGTTGAAGGTCGCGCTGTGTCCGCAGCGGCAGACGGGCTTGATCGCCCGAAACCAGGCGGCCGCCTCGAAGATGTGCGTTGCTCGGGGCTGCCCCTCTTTGGTCCAGCCGCCCACGTCACAGCGAAAGCCCGAGCTGGTCGGGACTCGCGGGCTCCGCGCCCGCGCGAACGCTCTCGACGATTGCGCGGGCAAGTTCGAACGCCGCCTCGACCCGGATATGGCTCGTCGGTGCGGTAATCCCGACGCGCGCCCAGCCGGGGGCGGCAAGAATGGTTTCGGCGACTCGGGCGGTATCGATTTTATCCATGCCGCAAAGAGAACATAGGAAGAACATTTTGGCAAGGCTGCGAGCGATGCACGGTCGGGCAGCGTCGGCGTGCGTCGGCCGTGCGGCGGCGATGCCGCCGCACGCGAGCCCGAGGGGAGCCCGGACGCCGGGACGGATCGGGCGCGGCGAGAGAGGCTCGCCGCCGGTCCGCCGCGGAGAACCGATATGTCTTGTTCTGTCAAACCATCGCGCCAGCGCGGCGCGCGCGCGACCCTCTACGAAGAGATCACCAGCCGGATCATCGCCGAGCTCGAAGCCGGGCGGTTGCCCTGGGTTCAGCCTTGGGATGCGGGCCGGGCCGCGGCCGGTCTCCCCTATAATGTGGTGAGCGACCGGCGCTACAGCGGCATCAACATCCTCACCCTCTGGCATGCGGTTATGAGCCGGGGCTTTCGGGGCCATGGTTTCCTGACTTTTCGTCAAGCGCTCGCGCTGGGGGGCAGTGTCCGCCGCGGCGAGCGCGGGATCGGGGTCATCTATACCCGGCGCGCGGCAGCCGACGCGTCCGAGCCCGGCGGCGGCGGGGCGGGCGAATGCAAGGGCGGCTTTTCTTTCCTGAAGCAGTTCACTGTTTTTTCGGTCGACCAGTGCGATGGCCTGCCCGACAAATATCATGTTGCCGCGCCGCCCGTGCCCGAAGGCTTGATCCTTCCGCAGGCAGCCGAGCTGATTGCAGCCACCGGGGCCGAAGTCCGCATCGGCGGCGCATCGGCCTATTACAGCCCGCGCCACGATTTCGTCGCGGTGCCGCATCCGCAGGATTTCTACGCGCCGGTTGATTGGCACCGGACCGCCTTTCACGAACTCGGTCACTGGACGGGCCATGAGAGCCGCCTGGCCCGCGATCAGAGCGGCAGTTTCGGCTCGAAGCCTTATGGTCATGAAGAACTCATCGCCGAAATGGCGGGCGCGTTCGTCTGCGCCGCGCTCGGTATCAGCCCGAGCGTGCGCCACGCCGACTATATCGGCTCCTGGCTTGCGATCATCCGCGAGGATCATCGCGCAATCCTGCGTACCGCCAGTGCTGCGTCGAAGGCCGCCGACTATCTGCTCGCCTTCCGCGCTGGCCCGCCGGCTCATCGCGCTGCCGCGTCGACAGCCACACCGTCCGTCCTTCCAGACGGGGTCGAGAGCCGCATGGTCAGCGGAAGGATCGCGGCATGAGCCTCCTCACGCCCGACATCGCCGCCCGGCTCACCGCCAACGCCCGCACCCGCATCGACGCGGTCCGGCGCGGCCTGCGCGAGCCCGACCCGAGGCCCGTGGTCCGCTTCTTCAATCCGGTCGGCGCCGCGACCTGGCTGGCCACCGAGTTGGACCCCGACGGCATATTGTTCGGCCTTGCCGATCTCGGCTTCGGTTGCCCCGAACTCGGAAGTTTCTCGCTCGCCGAACTCGAGGCGGTCCGGCTCCCGTTCGGGCTCGGCATCGAGCGCGATCTCCTGTTCGAGGCCCAGCATCCGCTGTCGGTCTACGCCGCGGCGGCCCGCGCCGCGGGTTCGGTCGTGCTGGGCGAGCGGCGCCTCGCTGCCGCGGAGCGCCGCCTCTCGGGGCGCGCGTGACGCGGATGATCTTCGGGTCCGCCGGTGGCGGACCCGCGAGGAAGAGGAAGGCCGGGGCCTCGTGACGGGCTTGACAGCCGAGGGAGTGTCCCGCGGCGGCCCGTCATGGAGAATGGCCATGGCCAGTGCAAAACGAAAGATCACCCTCAGCCCGTCGCGCGATATCCCGTTCGACCGGCTTGTCCTCAGCCAGGCGAACGTCCGGCGCGTAAAGGCGGGCGTGTCGATCGGCGAACTTGCCGACGACATCGCGCGCCGCACCCTGCTGCAGAGCCTCAATGTGCGCCCGCAGCGGACCGATGAAGGCGCGGAGACCGGCTTCTTCGAAATCCCGGCGGGCGGCCGCCGCTATCGCGCGCTCGAACTGCTCGTGAAGCAGAAGCGGCTCGCGAAGGATGCGCCGGTCCCCTGCATCGTCCAGCAGACCGCCGGCATTCTCGCCGAGGAGGACAGCTATGCCGAAAACGCCGTTCGCGAGGCGCTGCATCCGCTCGACCAGTTCCGCGCGATGCAGGCGATGGTGGACAAGGGCGCCGAAGTCGAGGCGATCGCGGCGTATTTTATGACGACGCCCGCCGTCGTTCGCCAGCGTCTCAAGCTCGCCTCGGTCGCCCCGGCGCTGCACGAGCTCTATGCCGAGGATGAAATGACCCTGGATCAGTTGATGGCCTTCACGGTATCGGACGACCATGAGCGGCAGGTCCAGACCTGGGAACTGCTCGCGCACAGCTTCAACAAGTCCCCGGCCTTCATTCGCAGCAAGCTGACCGAGAACAGCGTGCGCGCCGCCGACAAACGCGTTCGCTTCGTGTCCGCCGACGCCTATGTTGCGGCAGGCGGCAGTATCGTGCGCGATCTCTTCGAGGCGGACGATGGCGGCTGGCTGACCGACCCCGCGCTGCTCGACCGGCTCGTGTCCGAAAAGCTCGCGGCCATCGCCGAGCGCATCGGCGGCGAAGGCTGGAAGTGGGTCGAGGCTCTCGTCGATTTTCCCTATGGCGCGACCCGGGGCCTGCGCGCTCTGGGCAGCAGCGAGGTGCCGATGACGGAGGAGGAAGCGGCGCAGGTCGTCGCGCTCGAAGCGGAGGCGGACGCGCTGTCGCACAAATGGGCCGACGAGCCCGACGTTCCCGAGGAGGTGCATGCGCGCCTCGAGGCGATCGAATGCGAGATCGGTGCGCTCGCCGATCGGCCGCAGATCTTCGACGACGCCGAGGTGGCGCTCGCCGGCGCATTCGTCTCGATCGACTATGACGGGACGATCCGGGTCGACCGCGGCTTCGTGCGGGCCGAAGATGAGCCTGCCGCCGAGGAGGAAGAGGTTGCGGATGCGGCCGAGCCGAGCAACGATAACGAGCCCGATCGCGAAGCCGGCGCCGATGCAGGCGGCGAGGAGTGCGATGGGTCGGGCGCGGATGCGGAAGAAGACACGCTGAAACCGCTGCCCGAGCGGATCGTGTCGGACCTGACGGCCTGGCGGACGCTCGCGCTGCAGGATGCCTTTGCGGCCAGCCCGCAGGCCGCCTTCGCCGCGGTGCTCCACGCGCTCGTCCTGTCGATCTTCTACCGGACCAGCCACGAGACCTGCCTCAAGCTGTCGGTATCGACGGTCTATTTCACCAACGAGCCCGCCGGGCTGCGCGACTGCGCCCCCGCCCGGTCGATCGAGGCCCGGCACGCCGCCTGGCGCGAGAAGCTGCCGACCGGGGACGCCGACCTCTGGGACGCCTTGCTTGCCCTCGATGCCAATGAGCAGGCGATGCTGTTCGCGCATTGCGCTTCGCTCGGCGTCAATGCGCAGGCCGAGATCCTGCCCAAATATCCGAACGGGCGCATCTCGGCGCACGGCGTCGAGCGCCGGATCGTCCACAGCCATGTGCTCGCGCGCGTGGTGAACCTCGATGTCGTCGCGGCCGGCTGGCGCCCGACCGCCGACGGTTATTTCCGGGGTGTGACGAAGGCGCGGCTTCTCGCCGACGTCGCCGAAGCGCGCGGGCCCGAGTTCGCCGGCATGATCGACCATCTCAAGAAGCCGGACATGGCCCGCGAAGCCGAAAAGCTGCTCGAGGACTCGGGCTGGGTCCCCGAGCCGATGCGGACCCCCGCCCTCGAAGCGGTTGGCGGTGACGCGGATGCGGGCCACGCCGATGCCGTTCCTGGAACGGACGAGGCGGTGACCGGGACCGAAGCCCTGGGTGGGGAAGGCGACGGTGACGGCGACTGGGATGAGATGCCCGTGGCCGCCGAATGAGCGTTGGGCGGGGCGGCTTCGGTCGTCCCGCCCTTTTTTCGTTCGCGGCGATCGGCGCGTGCCGCGCGTCGCGGCATATTGTTGAAACGGGCGGGCGCTCTGTGCCATCCTCCGCTCTGCCGGCAGGGGCTGCCGGCGCCGTTTGCGAGGATCGGTCGTTGCTGGCGACCGCCGTCCCGCGCTCGTCGCCGGAGAGCCTTATGGACAGCATTTCCGATATCGTCGTCCGCCTTGCCGACAATGCCGAGGCCGTCTGCCGCCGCTATCTTCCGAACGGCCGCCGCGAAGGCCGCTACTGGCTCGTCGGCGATATCCGCGGCACGCCGGGTCGCAGCCTCTATGTGCTCCTGTCCGGTGAGAGCGGTGCGCGCGGTCGGGCCGGCAAATGGACCGATGCCGCGAGCGGCGAGCATGGCGATCTCCTCGACATCATCGCCGCGAGCTGCGACCACGCTTCGATGCGTGATACGCTTACCGAGGCGCGGCGCTTTCTGAGCCTGCCCATGCCGCTGCCGGATAGCGCTGCGCTGCGCGCTCGCAAGGTCCGGCAGGGAACGGAAGCGGCGGCGCGGCGGCTCTGGGCGGCATCGAAAACGGCCGAGGGCACGCTGGCCTCGGCCTATCTGGCGTCGCGCGGCCTTGGCATTGAATCCGCGGCGGGATCGCTGCGCTATCATCCGCGCTGCTATTATCGCGCCTCGCGCGACGATGCTGCCAACGTGCCGTCGGCCTGGCCGGCGATGATCGCCGCGGTGACCGATGATCTGGGCGTCGTCGTCGGTGTCCATCGCACCTGGCTGGCGCCTTCGGGCGGCAAGGCGCTCGTCGCCGATCCGCGCCGCGCCTTGGGCCATCTTCTCGGGCACGGCGTTCGCTTCGGCGCTGCCGGCGAGGTCATGGCTGCCGGCGAGGGTATCGAAACCATCCTGTCGCTGCGCGAAGCGCTGCCCGAAATGCCGATGATCGCGGGGCTGTCGGCGGCACATCTCGCTGCCATCGAATTTCCGGAATCGCTGCGCCGCCTCTATGTCGCCCGCGACAGGGACCCGGCTGGGGCGGCTGCGTTGGCAACGCTCGGCGCACGCGCGGCCTCGGCAGGCGTCGCGGTCCTGCCGCTCGATCCGCGCCACGGCGATTTCAACGAGGACCTCATGGCGGTTGGTATCATGGGCCTTGTTGTCGGCGTGAGGGAGCAACTCGCGCCCGAGGATAGGGGGCTTCTGACATGATCCCGTCCTTGCGGCCGTCTGCCTCGGGGTGGCAACGCCTCTAGGTAGCAACCTTCCTGTGTGTCGCGCGATCGATCGGCCTGCCGGGCGTGAGCCGTCAGCTCGAAGCCGGCTCGCGGAGATGGGGCGGTGCGATATTCCCGATCGGGAATTATATAGGCCCCATTCGCTTTCAAAGTCATAATATTCCCGATCGGTAAAATTACTTGAAGAGACGGTCCTCCTCTGCTACAAAATTCCCGAACGGGAAGATTTATGGATATCGGTAGCATAGGGCAGATGGTGCGCCGCGTGCGCAAGCGGGCAGGGCTCCGCCAAGACGAACTCGCGGGCGCGGCGGGCGTCGGCATCCGCTTCATCGTCGATCTCGAAGCCGGCAAGCCGACTCTCCAGGTCGGCAAGGTGCTGCATGTCCTCGACGCGCTCGGCATCGTCGTTGCGCTGACCACGCGTAGCGAAGGCCTGACGGGATGAGTGTCCTCATCATTTATTGGGATGGCGTGCGGGTCGGCAATCTGGCCCGCAATGGCGAGGGCACCATGTTGTTCCGCTATGACGACGAATGGCTCGCCGATCCGGCGTTTCGCTCCATTTCGGCATCGCTTCCCCGGCAAGAGGGGGCCTTTACCCGCGCCCAAACCCGGCCCTTTTTCGCTGGCCTTCTCCCCGACGAGGGGCAGCGCGAGGCCGCCGCCCGGGCCGCGGGCGTCTCGCGGCAGAATGACTATGCGCTGCTCGACGCCCTTGGCGGCGATGTCGCCGGTGCGCTCGTCATTCTGCCGGAAGCGGAGGCGGTGCCCGCGCCGTCGGCCGCGGCACCCGAAGCTCTCGATCAGGACGCGCTGGCGGCGCTTCTGGAAGAGCTTCCGCGCCGTCCCTTTCTCGTCGGCGACGAGGGCATCCGCATGTCGCTCGCCGGCGCGCAGCCGAAGCTTCCCGTCATATTGGTCGATGGCGCGCCGGCCTTGCCGCCGCCGGGGCAGCCGACGACACATATCGTCAAGCCCGCGATCGCCCGCTTCGAGAATAGCGTCGAAACCGAGGCCTTCGCGATGCGTCTCGCGGCGGCGGTCGATCTTGACGTTGCCCGGGTCGAGCCGCGGCGGGCGGGCGCGATCGCCTACCTCCTCGTCGAACGCTTCGACCGGCGCCTTGAGGGCGGCATCATTCGCCGTATCCACCAGGAAGACTTCTGCCAGGCGCTCGGTATCGCGCCCGAGAATAAATATGCGATCGAGGGCGGGCCGGGCTTTGCCGCCTGCTTCGACCTCGTCCGCCGGACCTGCACGACGCCCGCGCGCGACCTGCTGCGTCTGCTCGACGCCGCCATCTTCAATGCGGTCATCGGCAACGCCGACGCGCATGGCAAGAATTTCAGCCTTCTCTACGCAGATGATGAAGGCGACGCGGCGACGCATCTGGCACCGCTCTACGACCTGATGGTCACCGCTTATTATCCCGAAGTGGCGACCCGCTTCGCCATGCCCATCGGACGCGCGAACCAGCTCGAAAATCTCGATGCGGACGCATGGGCGCGCTTCGCTGCCGACATGCAGCTTGGCGTCCCCTTCGTCCGCCGCCGCGTATACACACTCGCAGGCCGTATACGCGACGCTGCGCCCGCTGTTGCCGCGACCCTTGCCGCTGAGGGCTGCGAAGCGTCGGTGCTGGACAACCTCGCCGCACTCGTCGCCGCGCGCGCCGACAGGATCGGCGGCGCGCTCTAGCCGGGCGCGCGCAGCGAGCTCTTGAAGACGACTTCCGGCTGTCCGGACGATCCACTCCATAGCAGCGAATGCTCGCGCTCATGAGGGTCGACGTCGCTTTGATCATCGGCATCATCGCGCGATCACGGCATCGCCATATAATCGCGATCACCGCGATCACCGCGATCATCGCAATCATCGTCCCGCCATCATGGCCCCTTTTCCGCCGATCACCCGAAGCCTGCCGATCGCCGGGAACGGTGACGGCGCCGCGATCGGGGACATCATGGTAGCGGCATGATCGCCCTGTGCCGGACCGCGCCTTCGGCCTTCGCTGGAGGGCGACTGCGGCACGCGGGGGCGGGCGCCGCAATGTCTTGCCGGGCGGCTATTTTCCGCCGGGGCTCGCGCCCCTTTGCATCGCGAAACAAAATAGCCTTCGGCCGCCATCCTCCGCTGGCGCTTCGGCCGCGCGGGGGCTCGCCCCCTTGCGGTGCGGGCCCGCCCCGCGTGCCGCGAGGCGTCGCCGCGAAGGCCGCGAAAGGCGCGGCCGCAACCGGAGACCAAGCGCCATGACCGACGATGCCGACCATCCCTATCCCGACACGTCCTTCGAACCCGGCGCGAGCGCGCATCTTCTCGAGGAAATGCAGCTCCATGGTTATCGCCCCTTCGAGGACGAACCCGACGGTCGCCCCCTTCCCGACGATCGGCTCGCGAGCGGTGCCGTCGCCGACATCTTCGATGCGCTCGCGGGCTGTCTTGTTGATACACGGATCGAACCCGATCTCGAGGATCTGCTCTGGGGCGTCGTCAATCTCTTCCATGGCGCAGGCACCCGCATCGAACGCGACCTCGACCGCAACGAGGCGGCGCAGCGCGAACTCCAGCGCGGCCAGGACGGCAGCGAAATCCGCTCGGTCGAACTCGAGCGTGCGATCGCCGAAGGCATCACCCTCATCGAGCGGCGCGACGCGATGGAATTTTTCCGCGAATGCGCCGCCGAGCAATATCGCATCCATGCCCGCAAAGCCTGGGTCCCGCGCACCGGTTCGCGCATCCGTCACCAGACGATGACCGCGGCGGTGATCGACAGCCGCGACTTCATGGACAAGAGGCTCCGCGAAAAGGCCAGGGCTTTGATCCCCGAGGGCACGCGCATCGCTTTTTCGGGCGGTCCTTCCTGCAACGATCATCAGCATATCTGGTCGGCGCTCGACCGGGTGCATGCCCGCCATGCCGACATGGTCCTTCTCCACGGCGCGACCCCGACCGGCGCCGAGCGCGCCGCCGCCTGCTGGGCCGACGCGCGCAAGGTTCCGCAGGTCGCGTTCCGCCCCGACTGGAACCGCGACAAAAAGGCCGCGCCCTTCAAGCGCAACGAGCGGCTGATCGACGCCATGCCCGCCGGGCTCATCGTTTTCTCGGGCACCGGCATCCAGGACAATCTCGTCGACAAGGCGCGCGCGTTCGGCATCCCGGTCTGGGATTTCCGTATCCGCGAGGCACCATGAGGTGCCGAATTGGACCTGACCGCGCTTGCCATCGGGCGAGCATGTGACCACAGAAGGAACGAGCGATGCGTACCGATCTCGATCATCTCCCGGCCAACAAGCAGCGCGAGCTCGAGCGCGTGAAGGCGATCATCTTCGAAGAATTCGAGGATGCCTTGGCGCTCGGCACGATGAGCTGGAAGAAGAAGGGCCGGATCGACAAGATCATCCTCTACGGCAGTTATGCGCGCGGCGGCTGGGTCGACGAGCCGCACACCGCCAAGGGCTATCGCTCGGACTTCGATCTCCTCATCATCGTCAACGACAAAAGGCTGACCGACAAGGTCGACTTCTGGGCCAAGCTCGACGACCGGCTGACCCGCGAGCTCGCGATCGACAAGACGCTGCACACGCCGGTGAACTTCATCGTCCACACGCTACAGGAGGTGAACGACGGGCTCGCGCACGGGCGCTATTTCTTCATGGATGTCGCGCGCGACGGGATCGCGCTCTACGAATATGACGACAAGGAATTGCACAAACCGAAGCCGAAGACGCCCGAGCAGGCATTGGCGATGGCACGGGAGTATTTTGAGGAGTGGTTTCCAGCGGCTATGCGTCGCCAGGATTTCGTAAAGTTCGGCATCGAGCGGGGGCATCTGAAAGAGACAGCCTTTGAGCTGCATCAGACGGCGGAAACTTTGTACCACTGTGTTTTGCTGGTCTGCACCTTTTACACACCGCACGTGCACAATCTTGGCTTTTTGCGGACGCAGGCTGAACGCATCGACATGCGTCTCGTCGATGCCTGGCCGCGCGACCTGAAGGCTGACCGGGCGCGGTTCGAAAAGCTGAAGGAAGCCTATGTGAAGGCGCGCTATTCGAAACATTATCGGATCAGCGAGGAAGATTTGCTCTGGCTCGCCGGGCGTGTTGAGGAGCTTGGCCAGGCAGTGCATGCCATTTGCGCGGAACGTATCGCAGAGATGGAAGCTCGTGCCGGCGCGTAGCGGCTTCCGGGCTCTATCTTTTTCCTTTGCGAAATCGCTTTACAGCAGGTCGATATTTTCGCGCAGCATCGAGGCGAGCTTGGGTAGGCCTTTCTTCTGCAGATCGAAGATGAACTCGCTCGGCGTGAAGGGCGGCCGGGCGCAGCAGCGCCGCATCGTCGCAAGCGCGGACAGGGCCTCGGTCGGATAAAGTTCGAATGTGCTCGCGAGGAAATCGTCGGCCGAGACCGCGCTGATCCCATATCCCTTGAGCTTCACGTCCGGGAAATCTTTCAGATTCTCGGTCACGATATGCTCGGCACCGGCTCGGATCGCCGTCGCCAGGACATGACGATCGTCCGCGTCTGGCAGATCGAGACTGTCGATCAGGTCCGCGCCGCCGGTCACGCACCCTTCGGGAAAGGCGATCCGCATCGCCGTGATTTGTGCATCGATGCTGGCCTCATAACCGGGCTTCTGGCCAAGGAGGTTGCGGCGCCATTCGTCGAGGATTGTTGGCGACCAACGCGCGCGAAACAGCCCTGCCTCGGCGAACCGAAGCGGGGCGTCCCTTACCCTGAACGGATAGAGCACATTGGCGTCGAGAACGACGACGAAGCGATCGGCTATGCACCTCAATCCGCATCGAACTCCTGGCCAAGGCGCTGAAGATCGGAAAGTGCGCCGCTTCGCTCCGTATCGCGCTGCGCTCGAAACGCGAGCACGTCGCTCGCCCGCACGCGTCGGTGCGATCCGACCTTGTGGAACGGTATCTTCCCGTCGCTCAGCATCGACACCAAGAAGGGACGCGACACGTTCAACAGGTCGGCCGCTTCCTTCGTCGTCAATTCCGCTCCATATGGAACGAACGTGACCATTTCGCCGCGGGCAACATGTGTCAGCACATCGAGAATCAGTTGTCCGAGGGCCGGCGACAGATCCACCTCGGTCCGGTTCCCGTTTCGTTGTACGGAGAAGGGAAGGCCCTTGGGCGTGAGTGCCTTGGCAAGCGCACGCGCAGCCTCCGAGGCCTGCCGCACTTCCGTTTCGGTAGGGGGCCGCTGGGAAAGCTCCTGATCGCTCGTATCATTCTCCTCGCTGCCGGGGCCGACTATATATATAGCCGGATCAGCAAACGCAATAAGTGAAATATGTGCAATAAACGTAAACGTGTGTGAATGGTTGCTGAAGCGCCTGTTATGGCAGGTCTGGGCCAGTCGATGTCCGAAGCGTGAGGGGGCTGCAAGGGCAAGACGGGGTCGGCTATGCGCCTCATGTCGGCCGATTGGCACCTGCGGCTTACAACCTAAAAGCAGACGTTGCCAGAACGAGACGTAAGCAATGGCTCGCCGGCAAAAATGCCAACGAGCTACGGCGCAGATCGGACGATCGTGGGTAAGATTAGTGGGGCCTCTGATTAAATCCTACCGCCGCCCTGGATCCAAATATTGTTGATGATCGCGGCTCGACCCCTCAATGTGGGCCAAAGCGCCTTTTGGGAGCGCGGGGGAGGGCAATGGTAGCGATCCGCGAGGTAGAAATTCGGAATTTTCGTGGGATATTCTATCTCAAATGGTGGCCGAGGCATGGACTAAACTGCCTCATAGGACCAGGAGACGCCGGGAAGTCGACCATCCTTGACGCGATCGAGCTGACGCTCGGAGCAAGGCAATCCTTCACCTTCTCGGATGCCGATTTCCATCGCTGCAACATCGGCGAGCCGATTGTCATTGATATCACGCTTGGCGCACTGTCCGACGAGCTGAAAAATCTGGAAGCTTATGGGCATTTTCTCCGCGGCTGGAATCCGGTCAACGGTATCTTGGAAGATGAGACCGCTTCTCATCTCGAGACGGTGCTGACGCTGCGCCTAGTGGTTCGCGACGATCTCGAGCCGCAATGGCTCCTGTATTCTGAAGGGGCAGGTGCTGAGGGTCGCGAGCGAAACCTCCAGTGGAAACATCGTCAGCTGGTTTCCCCTGTACGGCTTGGCACGGTTGCGGCACACCATATGGCACTTGGCCCGCGTTCCATCCTCGGGAAACTGTCGGCAGACGCCACACAAGCGGCGGCCGCGCTCGCAGGCGCGTCGAGACAGGCGCGACAAGCTTTCGCCGATCGTGGTTGCGAAGGCGTGGAGCCGATCCTGGAGGCCTCCAAGCGCATTGCGGATACAATGGGGATCCGGGTCGATGAAGTCAGAGCGCTTCTCGATGTTAGGGGCGTCACGCTGTCGGGTGGGGCAATCGCGCTGCATGACGAGGACCATGTCCCGATGAAGAGCCTTGGATCCGGATCGATGCGGCTGCTCGTCGCCGGACTGCAGAAGGAAGTGGGCCGTTCGTCCATCTTCATCATCGACGAAGTCGAGTTCGGCCTCGAGCCGTACCGCATCGTGAGGCTTCTGGATTCCTTGGGCGCGAAAACCGACGACGGGGGTCAGCAGGTCTTTATGACGACGCACTCCCCGATCGTCCTGCGGGAACTTTCCGCGCCCCAACTTTTCGCGGTCCGCACAGAGCGGAAGGTAACGCCCGCAACGACTTTCGACGATCTGATGCTCTCCCCTGAAGCCAAAGTCACGACGAACTTCGTTCGCCACCTCGGCGTGAGCGAACAGGCTCAGAAGACGTTGCGGGCTTGCGCGGAGGCGTTTCTCGCGCCGAGCGTCATCGTATGCGAAGGCAAGACGGAAATCGGCCTGGTGCGCGGGATGGACCTTTGGCTTCAGGACAGCGGCCACAGGAGTCTTCTCGCGCGAGGATGTCATTGGGCCGATGGCGCGGGCTCGTCGATGATCGAGCGGGCACAGCTGTTCGCGTCGATGGGTTACCGCACGGCGCTCTTCATGGATTCCGACGTACCATATGCTGCGGAAACCTATGCAGCCCTGACGCAAGCCGGGGTCGATGTCATTCGCTGGCAGGATGGTTTTTCTACCGAGGCGGCCATCTTTGCCGCGGCGCCCGCGACGAAGATCTCCGATCTGCTCCAGATCGCGGTTGATTGGCGCGGCGAGGATGCGGTGGATGCGAAGATTCAGAAGCTGAGTGGCAATCGCTACACGTTGAATCTTTGCCGCACCGCATTCGCCGAAGACATGCGTGGCATGCTGGGTCAATGTGCTGGCGAAGGAAAATGGTTCAAGGATATTGAGCCAGCGGAGCGGGTTTCGAGAGCCGTCTTTGCGCAGGCTTGGTTCGACACCGGCGCCGCCTACACCGCTCCGGTCACGAGATTGATGCAGTGGGCTGGAGCTTGGGCTGTTCCCGGCGCGCCCACCGCGGCAGGGACGGCTGCCGGCTAGTGGCGGACGTTTCGCTGATCCTTGCGTCGCGCCGCGGCCATGTCGTCGCGCCTGCTGGCTGCGGCAAGACCGAGTTGATCGCACGCTCGGTTGCCTCCCCGGTTGAGAAGCCGACGCTGATACTCACCCATACGACGGCCGGGGTCGCAGCCCTCCGCCAACGGCTGAAGCGCGACGGAGTGCCGGCCAGCCATTACCGGCTCAATACGATCGCGGGCTGGGCGCTCTGGTTGATATCGATGTTCCCCACTCGGGCCGGATTCCGGCAGGACCCGCTCGCGGCACCGAACTACTCCGAGGTTCAGGCGGCGATCGGACGATTATGCCAGTCGGGTCATATCACCAAGGAATTGCAGGCGAGCTACGGGCGCTTGCTTGTCGATGAGTATCAGGATTGTTCGGTCACGCAGCATTCTATTGTGTCCGGCATTGCCAATGCTATCCCCACCGTCATCTTCGGCGACCCGATGCAGGCGATTTTCGGGTTCGGTGGAGATCCTCTCTCCGACTGGCATTCCGAAGTCGTTGCGGCATTCCCCGAGATCGGTCGCCTGTCGACCCCTTGGCGTTGGTCTAACGCTGGCGCTGATGATCTGGGGCAATGGTTGCTCGGGGCTAGAGACGCGCTGTCGCAAGGCTTGTCCATCGATCTTCGGTCATGCCCCAACCGGATATTCTGGCACCCGATCGGGGCGGACATCAATGCGACGATCACCGAACAGGTCCGCGTCCAGTTCGACATCTCGCGCAATAGCCCGAACGAGAGCATCCTAATCGTCGGCGATCCTATCCGAGCAGGATCGCGGCATGACTATGCAAGTCGTGCAGCCGGTGTGAGCGTCGTAGAGCCAGTGGACTTCCGGGATATTGTGAACGCCGCCGAGAATATGGATGGCCTCAGCGGCGACGCGCTGCTGCAAGCCTGCATCGCGTTCCTGATTCAGGTCATGACGAATGTGTATGGTGATCGGCTGCAACAAAGAATTCAGTCGATCCAGGCCGGTCGCAATCGAACGCCGCCGACACCGCAGGAGCTAGCCGCCATCGCGCTGTTCAATCATGGGGGCTATCCGCAAGCGATCGCATTTCTGAAGAGCATGGCTTCCGATCGCGAGCGCCGGGTCTATCGACACAGCGCGTTCAACATCATGATCGAAGCACTGACGATGGCTGCAGGGGGCAGTACTGAACTCCGCTCTGCAATCGCCCTGCTTCGCGAACGGAACCGGCAAGCGGGACGCATCGTACCTTCCAAGGCGGTCGGTTCAACGCTGCTGCTGAAGGGGCTTGAGGCGCAACACGTCGTCATACTCGATGCCGATCAGCCCGGGTCGGCGATGTCCCGGCAACATCTTTATGTTGCTTTGACGCGCGGAGCTCGATCGGTTCACATTTTTTCGCGCCGCCCTACATTGCCTGCATAGACGGTCCGGAGCGCGGAAATGCGGGATCATGCTGGGGGGTTGGAAGAATGACTTGGCCTGCAGCGATTACGTTGGCGATAGCCGTTCTGGGTGCCGTGCTCGGAATGTTGAACACCTGGAACAGCATCAATGACAGGCGGGTCCGGATTCGTGTCGTTCCCAAATGGAGCATAGCGCCGGGCTTCAGCGGAATGGCGATCGAAGTCGTCAATCTGAGCGCCTTCGCCATAACCATTTCGGAGATCGGATTCACGATCGGACGCAGCCGCGGGCCGTTGCCTCGGCGAGCACCGATACCGGGTCAGATGTTCGTCGACGGAACGGACCTGCCAATCAAGCTCGATCGTCACGGCTCCTTTAGCGGCACATTTTACACAAATGGCTTAGAAGACCTCGATATCGGAAAGGCCTATGCCCTGACGACTTCCGGGGTCATCCGCTACGGTAAAAGTCCAGCGCTTAAACAGTGGATTGCAGGCTTAAAAAGAGGCGCCTAGCGCGTGGCAACGGTATGGCGCCGGGTGCTAGGACCCGGCATCCAACTAGAGTTTGAAGCTTCCGCGATCGGCATAGCCATTCGGTTCGATCGTGAGCGCCGCTACTTCGGCAAGCCTGTGTTTGCGGCAAGCGAACTGATGTGCACTCAGTTCACGCCCAACCTGAAGCCACGCGCCATCACGCCGTTCCAGCCAACCTGACGCGAACACCTCCCCAGCCAGGAAGCAGGCATTCGAACTCTGGATCCAGCGCGCGGCGTCTTCGGTTGGCCAAAGTGCTGCGTGCAGGGACAATTCATCGTAGCCGGCGTCGTTGACGGACGCGATCCCCGAGAGGCCGCCGATCGAGAAGGGATATACGAAGCAAACAAGATGACCGCGCTCGTCTCGATCGGCCCCCGGCCAGCGGTTGTCACCCGGACGGATAGTGAAGGCGCGGAGCCTGATCCCTTCGTTGATCGCCGCGATCATCAAGTTGCGCCATGCACGGCGCCGGATCGACTTGCCATATTTAACCCTTTCCCATCCCTTCGACCTTGTGCGAACGATGGGAACAGGCTCCGGATAGCGAAGGTTATCGAAGTTGAGGCTGCGGTCGGCGCTCGTGAACTTGCGATCGGACAACTGAGCCAGCCTGCTCAGGAATTGTCTCTCGTCCGCCATGACATAATCGGGGTCCTGCCGGTCAGTTTGCCGGATCGTTTCTACGAGCGACATGCTCGTCTTGAAACTGAGGGCCGCCGCGAGCGCCTCGGACAAATGCGAGGACTTGTCCTTCGGGAAACGGTGACGGAGCGTTTGCTTGACGCTGTAGACGGCCTCTTCGGTGAGCGGAATCGCTGCCATGGATCAATCCTTCCAACTGGTCGATGGCCACAGTTTAAGCATCGACCTCGATGTGAAGGTCGATCCGGTATCTAGAGATAGTCCGCTTTAACTCTATGGCAGGTCGGGCGGGACGGCCTGCAATGTTTTTCGCTCAGTGTCCGATGATTCGTCAAGGCTTCAGTTAAGCGGAAGGTAGTTTCCAAATCGGCACAAGAGACCGCTGTCGAGCGGATAAAAGGGCGAAGGGCTCAGCGTCAGTCCTTCGGCTGCAAATCTTCCGGAAAGGGCGCGCGGGTAACTAGTGCCCACGAATCGCTATTGCTGAGCGACTGGCGGGCATCTATTTCGATGAGTAGGCTAGCCGTCTTCTCATTGTCTGCCCCGATCGCCGAACTGAGTGCACCAATGCTTCGCCATACATACTGTTCTCCAGATAGCATCGTTCGAAGGCGGGCTTTCCGTTTTCCATCGAGCTTTTCGCTTCTTCGGTTGGAGAGCCAATGGGTAACAATATTGCCAACTATTGTCGAAGCTCCGCCGATTGCTGCACCGACCAGCGCGGCGCCTTCGGCTGTAAGGCTGCTGCAGCTCAAAATATTTCCTCCCCTGGAAAGTCACTACTGGCGACGAAGCCAATAGCTAACGCGTGAGGGCTCCGCCGAGCCATCAATCTTACGGCCGCCCTCCTATGATCATCAAAACCATATTGCCGACGATCTCAAGCGGTTGCTTCTAGTCGAAGCCACTCGGTAGAAATGAATTACAGCTTCCTTAGATTGTTACGTGCAAGCCACCGGTCTCAAGTGGGCTTTCGATCTGCAAACGGTGCACGGTAAGATAGAAAGTTCTCACGGTCATGAATCGCCCCTCCACTCTCTATCGATTTCGGCCGCTGGGGGCATATTCCGAGCGCGAGATGGAGGCGCTTTCCGCAAGCTATCTTTTCGCTCCGCCATTCTCGGCGATGAACGATCCGATGGAGGCATTCTACGAAACCGGAGGTCCGGGAGACCAAATGGTCGACGCTATCTTGGGCGCGAGCGGCAAAGATATCGCTGAAATCTATGCATTGGTTTCGCAGATGATCGAGCGCTTTGCCTTGGTGTCATTTGCCGGGACAGTCGAAGATCTTCCGATGTGGGCTTATTATGGGAGCAACTTTGGCGGCATGTGCCTCGAGTTCGACACCCAGCGCTTGGCAATTGGCGATTTTCACGGCGAAGAGCTCCGCCCGGTAACATATGCCCGCAAAGCGCTTCCACCGTTGACCGTCGCCGATGTCGCTTCGGATGGCGGTCGCGAGGCCGTTCTGGCGCGCATCACTCGTAAGCGGAGCGAATGGTCGCACGAAAAGGAATGGCGGTATGTTGTCGGAGAGGTCGGCCCAAAGCATTATCTCGATGACGCACTCAAGCGCGTCTATATCGGGCCGCGCGCTCAACCGGAGGAAATTGAACGTATCTGTGCCATCCTCGACCAACGACCGGTCGAAGTTTTGCTTGGCCAGACTCGTGGCTTCGATCTGACGTTCGAAACGATCAAGCCGGCGCGGACCTTCGCAGATTGCGAGGGCGTCGGGGGCGATGAGTTTGATCGCGACGAGGCGCTCTATGCGGAAGACGAGCTCAGGGACTTCCTCCGCGTTCCCTTTGAGAATCTCGTCCGGTTGATTGAAGAGGCGGCGCTTCATCCGAACTTCGTGGGATTTGCCTCAATCGACACGTCTACCACGGTAACGGAAGCGATCTATATGACAACGATCTACAAGTTGCGGAACAATCGTGAGGTGTATCACCAGCGCTTCTTTGACCGAAAGCTTCGGCCACTGGCGCCAAGATTGTAAACGCGCGCCTTACGGATCTATCGTATAGCAAGGGCAAGCGCGTGTGCCTATGCTCGGCGTTTGTATATATGTCGTATGCTTCGTGATTCGCTGTTTCACGACCACTGGCCGAACGAAGCGATCTTCTTGCACTCGCCAATCGTCGAGGCTGGCGCTGATTGCAATTCTCTCCGGTCGACAAATTGAGCCCGGCTATACTTGATTGACGGAAACGCTAAGGTCCAGCGATGGTCCTCAGCCGCGACAATCATTATGTGCCCGAGTGGCATCAGCGACATTTTATCGAGCCAAGGCGCGACGAACTTTACTATCTCGACCTCAATCCCGAGAAATTTGTTCGACGCGACGGCAGTATCGTGCTCGGGCGATCACTCTTCCGCGCGCCGGTCTCTCGCTGCTTCGTCCAGCGCGATCTCTATTCCACCTTCTTCGGCGGCGTGATTGACGAGATCGAGCGCAAGCTGTTCGGCGCGATAGATACTCGCGGCTCGAAGGCGATACCGGCCTTCATGGCAACAGAGGAAGCCGAACGGTCCCGTCATTTCGAGACGCTGTTTGAATATATCGACATTCAGAAAATCCGCACGCCGAAAGGATTAGATTGGCTGCGAAGCCAATATCCGGGGCTCGACCAGAATGAGCTGATGATGGAGATGCAGGCCATTCGAATGCTCCACGGCGGCATCTGGGCGAACGGTGTGCGCGAAGTCGTTTCGGCCGAGCAAAGCGCGGTCAAATTCATTCTCACCGATCACCCCGTGACAATCTATAACCACGGTGCGCCGCCCGGCAGTACGCTTACCCGCTATCCCGAAGACCCATCGATCGCGCTCAAGGGGTCACAGACAATCTTTCCGCTGAGCCGGAACTTTTGTCTCATCCTTACCAATCTCGAATATGCCCGGGATCCCGCCTGTCGCGCGCTTGAGAAACGGACTTTCGCGCGCAATTTTCACGACGCCTTGGTGAACACCATGGCCTTGATCCACGAACGCCATCTCATCGAGCCCGATGTCGTGCGGATAAACCGCATTCTGAAGCTCCGCGCCCGCAGGTTTGTCGCGGCCGGGTGTGAGGAGTGGCTCTTTCCCGAGAAGCAGAATGACGAGCCTTGGTCGGCCCTCGGCGAGCCCTTGAAGCCGCCAGCCGACCAGCTTCATGAATTCGGCGGCGAGATATATGTGCGCTACACGGATGGGCGCGTTCATTATCAGGATGAATTCGGCCGCACCGAGAAGGAGCGTAGTTTCCTCCTGAAGCCGCTATCCGACGGCGCGTTGCGGCCAGGTGACGCATGTGGCTGCGGTTCGGGAGAGACATTCCGGGACTGTTGCCGCTCGCGTCCCGAAGCCCTGCGTCCCGCGTGGGATGAACTGAGCATCCGCGAGCGGAACCTCCGCTTCTATCAAGGCATATTGAACATTCTCGGGCTCTCCGAAGGCAAGAGCTGGACCGACGTGCGCCGGACCCTAACTGAGGAGCAAATTCGCCAAGTCTATACGCTGTTCGCCGCGCTCTGGCCGCTCGAAACCGACCTGCTCAAGCTCCTTCCAAAGCCCGACGGTCGCCCCCGCGCGGTATACACGGGGAGCACTCACCCGTTCCTGATCGACGAATTTGCAACGGGCGCGCCACTTTATTTCGGCGAACTGATCATAGAGAATCCTTTTGCGCATCCGGGCGTGCTGGCCAAGGCATATAGTCCGCTCGAGCAGCCCGGAAGCTACCACCATGAGTTCCTAAAATCGGTGGTCTTCATTCTGAACATCATGCCTCTCGTCGATGCCGGCCTCGTCAATCTTATCCCGGATCCGTGCATCTTCGATACGCATTTGCGTCGCCAGATGATGAAAATGGCCGAAGATCGCGCAAGGCTCGTTGGTTTCGAGGTCGACGAGGATCCGCGACTCAAGAAACTGGCGATTGAGGGGCTCAAGCGTGACCTTCTTGCACTTCCCGACGAGGCAATCATTGCCGAATTGCGGCGCGACAAGCCCGGCATTGGGGCCGAGGAAATTTCGGATTTGCTTGTCGGCCGCCGAATATTGCGCGAGCGGGATCCCCTGGCAGTGCTTCAGGATGGCATCGTCGGCGCTTCGGACCGGGGTCAGCTGCACATAATGAAGCTAGCGCCGAACTTCGAGATCGCAATGTATCTGGCTCAGGCGACAGGCGCTGCGATCGTAACCGACAGCCCGCACCGCTGGCAGGAGCTGAAGCTCGCAATCCGTCCGCGGTTCGGTCCCTTGGTTGCAGCTCTTGACGGTCTCGCGGCCGTGATCAGCCGTGAGACTTTTCTCTTCTCGCGCGACCCCGTGATGACTGCAAAAATCGGTATCGCTGGCGCGCATGCAAATTACCCAGCGCTGTTTAAGGATAGCTTTCGTTACCTCGCCAAGCTTCGAGATTCAGATCGAAAGACAAATTGGGAAGCGTCCGCCGCGGCGCGCTTTACGCGCCTCCACCGTAGTCAAGGAGAGCTGGAAAAAGCGGGGGTGCCAATTGGCCGCGCACGGATTAGCTGCGCGTTCCCGGCGCGTGGCATTCAGGACAATACCATCAATCGACTGCTGCTGATGTCGAGCTCAGAACAGCATCTGCCAAGCGTACCCATGGCTTTCTTCATCGAGCCGTTCACAGCCGTAAGACAATAGCGCTATGCCAGCCCGATGGCGAAGGTGGGCACTACTCGTCCAATAGACGCCGTAATATTGCTGGGTTGTGTCTGCTTCTAAAGATCGCTTCCGAAAAGCGGCCTGACCGCTACCGTTGAGAGTTTCGGACGCCGCCAGGCGTCGGAAAGTCTTCGGTGCCCGAACCGCGGTGGTCATGGTCTGAGCTATGGGGAAAGCTGTTTTGCGCCGATGGTGGGGTAGCTAGGTGCCGCCCAAAAGCAGACGCATGTGAGAACGGACCGTCCGAATTTAGATCGCAAAAGCGGACGTTCAAAAGCGGACGGGCCGATTTTGATATGGCGACGTCTGCTTTTGGGCAGCGCCGTCGCGAGCGGGGTCGCTTCCAGGCGCGGGTGCGCGCTGGATCGTGTCTGCGCCAGGCCGTGCCGGGTCACGGCGCAGGTGTCCCGGATGAGACCGCAAGCTGGGGCGGCGCGCGGGGCTGATAGCGGCGCTCGAAGACCTCGATGATGATCATGGTACCGCCGCAGCACGGGCAGGTCGGTCGGGGCTCTGCATCGTCGGTCGGTTCCTCGGACGGGGGAGGCGCGACATCGAGCAGACGTCGCGCGCGTTCGAGATGATCCTTGCGGCGTGCGCTGGCGAGGAGGCCATAGTGGCGGATCCGATGGAACCCGCGCGGCAGGGCGTGGAGGAGGAAGCGGCGGATGAACTCGTCGACGGCGAGGGTCATGACCTGCTGCCGTCCGGCGCCGGCTTTGCGGTAATCCTTGTAGCGGAAGGTGACGCCTTCCTCGTCGAACCGGAGAAGGCGGCTGTTCGAGATCGCGACCCGGTGGGTGTAGCGCGCGAGGTAAGCGAGCACCGCCTCGGGCCCAGCGAACGGCGGCTTGGCATAGACCACCCAGCGCTTCTTCCTGACGGGCGAGAGGTGCCGCAGGAATGCGCGTCGTTCCGCGAGATGCGTGAGGCTGCCAAAGAAGGCGAGCTTGCCGGCGTCGTGCAGCGCGCGCAGCCGGGTGAGGAACAGGCGGCGGAACAGCGCGCCGAGCACGCGGACCGGGAGCAGGAAGGCGGGGCGAGCCGATATCCAGCGCGTTCCATCGCGGGAGATGCCGCCGCCGGGCACGATCATGTGGATGTGGGGATGATGGGTCAGCGCCGAGCCCCATGTGTGGAGGACGGCGGTGATGCCGATCCGGGCGCCGAGGTGCCTGGGGTCGGCGGCGATGGTCAGCATCGTATCGGCGGCGGTCTTGAACAGGAGGTCGTAGACGAGCGCCTTGTTGTGAAAGGCGATCGCGGCGACCTCGGCGGGGAGCGTGAACACGACATGGAAATAGCCGACCGGGAGGAGATCGGCCTGGCGCGCCTCGAGCCAGGTCCGCGCGGCGGCGCCCTGGCACCTTGGGCAGTGCCGGTTGCGGCAGCTGTTATAGGCGATCCGCCAGTGCCCGCAGTCGGTGCAGGCCTCGACATGCCCGCCGAGCGCGGCGGTGCGGCAATGTTCGATCGCCGACATGATCTTGAGCTGGTGCAGGCTCAGATGCCCGGCATGGGCGGCGCGGTAGGTTGGCCCGGCAGCGCGGAAGATGTCGGCGACCTCGAGCGAGGCGCGCATCGGCCTCAGCCGTCGGGCGCCTCTTCGCTCGGCGATGCGAGCGCGAGCCTGTCGAGCGGGCTGACGACCGAGCGAACGGTCTTGGTGGCAACCTGCGTGTAGAAGGCGGTGGTGTTTAGCTTGGCGTGACCGAGCAGCGCCTGGATGACGCGGATATCGACGCCGTCCTCGAGCAGGTGGGTGGCAAAGCTGTGGCGCAGGGTGTGCGGTCCGACGCGCTTGTCGATGTCCGCGGCCTCCGCGGCTTCGACGACGACACGGTAGAGCTGGCGCGTGCTGATCGGCGCCGCGGCGCTCTGTCCGGGGAACAGCCATCCGTCGGGAACGAGGATGCCCTGTTGCCGCCCCGCGCGCCACCAGTCGCGCAGCAGCAGGAGTAGGCCTTCGGGCAGCATAGCGTTGCGGTAGCGGCCGCCTTTGCCGCGCTCGATCCGCAGCAGCATCCGCTTGCTGTCGACATCGCTGACCTTCAGCGCCGATACCTCGGCGACGCGCAAGCCTGCGCCATAGGCGACCGACAGCGCGGCCTGGTGCTTGAGGGAGCGTGTGGCATCGAGCAGCCGCTTCACCTCGGCCATGGTCAGAACGACTGGGATCTTGCGAACCTGCCTGGTCCGGACGAGCTTACGCGCGAGATCGGGGCGGTCGAGCGTATGCGTGAAGAAGAACCTCAGCGCGCCGACGATGCTGTTCATGGTCGGCGCCGGGACGCCCGCCTGTTGCTGCTCGATCTGAAACTGCCGGACATCCTCCGCGCTCGCGGTGTGGGGCGAGCGCCCTAGCCAGGTCGCGAACCGTCCGACGTCGCGAAGATAATTACGCTGCGTCTCCTTCGAGAAGCGGCGCATGGTCATGTCGTCGATCAGCCGCTGGCGCAGCGGGCTGATCGGGCCAATCTGGATAAGCTCGTTCATCGTTCGACTCCTCAGGTAAAGGAGTCGAAAGGGTCTGCCTCTGGCCGCGGACCTTCAATCAGGCGCGGCGCTAGAAGGACCGCCTTGCATCGCCGCTAGCACCAGTCCGCGCAGCGGTTCGTGCACCGGCCATCTGCGTTATCTATCGGGAGCGGATTCCCGGAGAACGAGGTTCACCGGCAGCGTCGACGAATAGGTGCCTTCGCCATCCAGCCGTCGAAACAGATGATCGACTATCGTTGCCGCGATACCGGGGACGTCTTGCCGAACGGTGGTTAGCGCCGGGTGGGATTGCGAGGCGAGATCGCTGTCGTCGAAGCCAACGACCGAGACATCTGCAGGGCAGCGCTTGCCTGCACTCTCAAGCGCGCGGATCGCGGACAGCGCGATGCCGTCAGAGGCCGCAAAGATACCGTCGAATTCCACCCCCCGCGCGAGAAGATCGCGCACCGCGTCATGGGCCGAGGGTCCCGTAAAATGCGCGGGCAGGACGAAGCTCTCGTCGACCGACAGGCCATGATCGCCGATCGCCTGCCGGTAACCGTCCAGCCGGAGGTCGATCTGCGGCAGTTCGGCGGGACCGAGGAACAGGATGCGCCTGCGGCCGGATCGGAGCAAATGGTCCGTGGCAAGCCGGCCGCCCTCGAAATTGTCGGAGCCGACGGAGCAATAGATTTGATCTGGCAGTTCTGAACCGAAGACGACCAGCGGGCGGTAGTCGCGGGCCGCAAGGTTAAGGGCCTGATGCTGGTCGCTCTGCCCGACGATGATGAAGCCGTCGGCGCGCTGCGACTGAACGAGGCGCCCTAGCCAATGCGCGTCGGGCGAGGGCTCGCGCACGAGCAGGATGTCGTAGCGCCGCTGCGAAATCTCGTCGGCGAGATGTCCGAACAGGCGCAGGAAGAAGGGGTCTGAAATCAGCTGCTCGCGCTCGTGGCCAAGCGGGACCGCGACGGCGATCGTCTGCGTCTGGCTCTGGCGCAGGTTCCGCGCGGCGCGGTTCACGACATAGCCATGCTCTCTCGCCAGCGCCTGGATCGTATTTCGCGTCGCCTCGGGAATGGTGGGATGATCGGCAAGCGCCCGCGACACGGTCGACGAGGATACCCCCGCGATCCGCGCAATGTCCGTCATCTTGACTGCCCGGCCCGACTTTGGGCGCACCTTTTCCAGTTCCATTCCACTCGCCCGTCTGCGTTACGCCATCGATTGCACCGCCGATCAGGCCTGCGCAAGGTCCGGCGTCAAATTCGGTGCCGTGTTGTGATCGGCGTTGCGCGCCGCAAGGCTTTCGAGGACCGCCGCATGATGCGACCGATCGATCCTGTATCGCCGAAGAAAGGGGATGGCCGCGAGCACGACCAGCGCGCCGCCGAGGCCCCATAGGAGACCCACCGACGTGGCGATATCCGGCGGGACGATCCCGCTCGCTTTCGCCGGCGCCACGAACCCGATGAGTTGGAGACCGAGTCCGGAAAGGAAGGCACCGAGACCGGTGGCAGCCTTGGCTCCGACCATCAGCGCCGCGGCATAGAGGGCCTCGCGGCGCACGCCGAAGAGGTGATCATGCTCATCGACCGCGTCGGCGATCATCGAGTAGAAGCAGACGAAGCAGAGCGCGCCGCAGCCGCCGAAGAGCAAGCCGCTGATCGCGACGAGAACGACCGCGATCATCGACCCCGCGGGAATGACGCCGGTGACGGCGAGCAGGGTGATGACGATCTGGTAGACGCCGAGCAGCGTGATCGCGCCGACGACGCCGTCGCGCTTTTCGATGCGCCGCAGCAAGAGGCCTGCGGCGAGGGTTCCGAGCAGCATGCCGAGCGGCAGAACGAGCAGCGGCAGCTGCATATAGG
This sequence comes from Sphingopyxis lindanitolerans, assembly GCF_002993885.1. Taxonomy (NCBI): domain Bacteria; kingdom Pseudomonadati; phylum Pseudomonadota; class Alphaproteobacteria; order Sphingomonadales; family Sphingopyxidaceae; genus Sphingopyxis; species Sphingopyxis lindanitolerans. The sequence continues at coordinate 1,689,088 of NZ_CM009578.1, read as the reverse complement.
CGGTCGGCAGCTCCCAGAAATAGCGGTACGCGTGAAGGTTGAGCGCCGTCGTCGCGCCCTGGCCGACCAGCACCAGCACCGCGCCGCCGAACATCGGCACGAAGGACGGATTGCGAAACAGCTGTGCCATGTCCGACAGGAAGCCGGTGCCCGTCGCCTCGCCGGGCGGCATCGGCAGCCTGCGCACGGTCTTGAAGATCCCCCCCACGCAGACCGACCCGAACCCGCCGATCAGGCAGGCGGTCATGAGCCCGAGCCACTGGTAGGGCGGCCGGGTCTGGAGCGCGCCGTCTTCGGCGAACAGGAAGCCGAAGGCGGGGAGAAGCGCGGCCGCGGTGCCCAGCACGATGAACAGGGCCCGGTAGGTGCTGATAATCGAGCGCTCGCCATAATCGTCGCTGAGTTCGGCGGTCAGCGCCGAATGAGGGAGCGCGAAAACCGACAGGCCGACACGCAGGACGATGTTGAGCGCCAGCACATAAGCGAAGAGGGCGCCGCCGGCGAGATTGGCGGGGAGCGTGAACAGCAGCGCCGAGGCGATCATCATGGGCGGAAGCGCGATCGTCATGAAGGGGAGGCGGCGGCCCCAGCGCGACCGCCAATTGTCCGAGAGCCGCCCGATGAACGGATCGAGCAACCCGTCGACGCCAAGCGAGATCAGGAAAATGCTGCCGGCGGCAGCCCCCGACATCCCGCATACGGCGGTGAGATAGAAGAGGAGGAAGGTGTTGACGATCGCCTGGACGATGGCGTCGACGGCTTGACCGCTCCCGTAATAAAGCTTCGTCGAAGTGCCGACTTTGGCGCCTTTCGGAAGGTCGGTCGGTCCTGTCATGCGTGCTCTCCACCTACATTCGTTGCCGCCGGGTAACAGAGAGTTGACAACTGCGCAATCGATTGCGTAAACCGCACGCAATCGATTGCGTATTCCATCGCGGATTCGCAGCTTATGGGGAGAGGACCTATGACACGCCGCCTGACCGCCGCCGCCTTTACCGGCATTGCACATATCGCATTGATCACTCCGGTGATGGCGCAAGATGCAGCTTCCACGACGGAAAGCAGTGACAGCGACATCGTCGTGACGGCGTCGCGCCAGGGCTCGCAGTCGCTGATCGACACGCCGCTCGCGATCCAGGCCTTCAGCGGCGAGCAGCTCGAAGAGCGCGGAATCCGCGAGACGACCGATCTTGTGAACTCGATCCCGGGTGCTTCGCCGGGCGAACAGGTCGGCTCGGTGATCAAGACCTTCTCGCTGCGCGGCGTGGGAGCCGCGGGCGGCATCGGCGACTCGCCGATCGGCTACTATATCGACGACGTTCCCTTCGCGATTCCCAATTCGCCGATCGCGCCGCCGCTCCGCTTCATCGATATCGACCGCATCGAGGTCCTGCGCGGGCCGCAGGGTACACTCTATGGGCAGGGTTCGGCAGGGGGCACGATCATCTACCATACGCGCGAGCCCGATCTCGACAATTTCGAGATGCGCGGCGAGGCGACGATCGCGAAGATGGATGATGCGAGCGCGCTGAACTACGGGGTGTCGGCAGCGATCTCGGTGCCGCTGATCAAGGATCGGCTCGCGATCCGCATCAGCGGCGGCTATGACAAGCGTGCCGGCTATGTCGATATCTTCAGCGAGACGCCGGCGACCGGTGGGCCGTCGTTCAAGAATGCCAACGACGTCACCAACCGCGACGTGCGGGCGGTCCTGCTCTGGCAGCCGACCGACGCGCTGCGCATCCGGGCGCAGGCCGCGCACTGGGAACCGCGCCAGAATTATACGCAGAGCATCAACCAGCTTGAGCCTGCCCAGCAGTGGTTCAGCGGAACCACGCGCGGATATGAGAACGGGAATTTCGATCTCTACAGCGTGTCGGTCGAATATGACGCCGGCGCCGCGATCCTCAGCAGTTCGACCAGCTATCTCGATGCCGAATATGGCTATCTGACCGGACAGACCTTCGGACCGCTCGGCACCGGCGCGCTCTTCAACGGTTATGATGCGCGCAGCTTCGCGCAGGAAATCCAGCTTCGCTCGAACGGCGATGGTCCGTTCCACTGGCTGGTCGGCGGTTTCTACCAGAATGCTAAGGCGCTCTTCAGCTTCGATGCCAACTTGACCGCGCTCACCATCAGTGGGTTCAACGATACGCGGACCCGCAACTATTCCGCTTTCGGCGAAATCAGCTACGATCTGTTCGGCGGCAAGCTCGTGCCGCTGGTCGGCATCCGCTATTACAAGGACAATCGACGCTTCGATGCGGACTCGATCCTGACCGGCACGGGCTCGGGGCAAACCAAACCCGACAAGGTGACGTGGCGCGCGAACCTTTCCTGGTTCCCGACCGACGATCTGACCGCCTTCGTGACGGTCAGCACGGGATTCCGGAGCGGCATTACCCAGACGCCGTTCCAGGCCTCGCTGGTCGAGGCCTCGGGAATTCCGTCCTCGATCGCGCTCGCTCCCGATACGCTCACCAACTATGAGGCGGGCATCAAGGCGAAGCTCGCCGACGGCCGCGTCCAGCTCGGGCTCAACGTCTACCGCATCGACTTCAAGGATCTGCAATTCGGTCTCACGCCGTTCGGCGTTTCCGCGTTCGCGAACGTCGGCAAAGCCCGCACGACGGGGGTCGATCTCGAAGCGCGGTGGCGCACCCCGATCGATGGCCTCAATCTCGGCGCGGTCGCCAACTGGAACGACAGCGAATTCCGCGACATCTATCCCGCCGTCACCGCCTCGCTTCCCAACGTCGCCAATGGCGAGCGCCTCTCGAGCACAGCGAAGTATAATTATCGTCTCGATGCCGATTTCGAGCGGCCGCTCGGCAGCGGCGACCTGCGCTTCTTCCTCAACGGTGCGGCCAGCCGCACCAGCAGCCGGGTCATGTACGACGGCTATGTCGTCCGGCCCTACTCGCTCTACAATGCCAGTGCGGGAATCCGCACGGACCGCTGGGAACTTTCGATCTTCGGCGAGAATCTCGCCGACGAACGCGGTCCGTCTTTCGTTCGCAACAGTCTGCTGCTCGCCGGACCTTATCCGCGCACCATCGGCCTGCGCTTGCGCACCACCATCGATTGATCAGGAGGGGCGAGCGCAGCGGCGCTCGCCCCCTCATTTGATTCCGATGTTCGACGGCGCGTCCGTCCGGTTTTCGAATATTTGAGAGTGAAATTATCATGATGGTTCCGGCTCGCTGGACGGGTGATCATATCGAGGCGATCGACGCAGCGCCCGTTCTGCGGGCGCCGCTGCTCAGCGAGGAAGATTTCGCACCGATCGCTCCCGATCTCGGCGTCTGGGACGCCTGGCCTGTGCAGGACGAGGCCGGAAAGCCGATCATCCTGGCCGGTGGCAGGCAGCTGTGGATGGCACTCGGCGCGCCGCGCTTCGCCGACCCGGACGAGCGCCACGGGCATGCACGCATCCACCTGCTGCTGCACAGCGCGGAAGGATGGCGGCACCTCGGGCCGGCCATGCCAGACGGCTTTTCACCCGGTAGCCGCGAATGGTCGGGGTCGGCCGTCGCTTCCGCGGACCTTGCGACCGTCGCCCTATATTTTACCGCTACCGGGCGTCGCGGCGAGCAGATTTTGACCTTCGAGCAGCGTTTATTTTCAGCGTTGGCGACGCTCGACCTGTCGGGCGAGGCACCCAGGCTTGGCGATTGGCGCGAGCTGGAAGAAATCGTCCCGATCGACCTCGAGCATTATATGTCCACCTGCGGCGGCCCGAGCGAGGTCGGGAAGATCAAGGCGTTCCGCGATCCGGCCTTCTTCCGTGATCCGGCGGGAGGCGATGATTATCTGCTGTTCGCGGGATCGCAGGCGCGCTCGCGGTCCGAATATAACGGCGTCATCGGAATTGTTCGCCGACAATGCGGCGAGCAGGGCTGGACCCTCCTTCCGCCGATCGTCAGCGCAGACACGCTCAACAACGAACTCGAGCGACCGCACATCATTTTCCACGCCGGCCTTTATTATCTCTTCTGGTCGACGCAGCGTCATGTTTTTGCGCCGTCGGGGCCTGCCGGCCCGACCGGGCTCTACGCAATGGTATCCCCCGCGCTCTTCGAGGGCTGGCGCCCGGTCAATGGTAGCGGGCTGGTGTTCGCCAATCCCGAAGCCGCGCCGGCGCAGGCCTATAGCTGGTTCGTACTGCCCGACTTGTCCGTCACGAGCTTTGTCGATGACTGGAGCGGCGGCGATGACCGGAACTTCGGCGGCGCGTTTGCGCCGTTCGTTCATCTGTGGCTGGCAGGCGACAAGGCAGGGATCGCGCGATAGCTATGGTCCCTATGAAGACAATCGCCGGCATCGAACTGGGGGGGACGAAAGCGCTGGCTGTCCTTGCCCGCGGGAGCGAGATTCTGGCGAGCGCGCGATTTGCGACGACGACGCCAAATGAAACGCTCGGCGCCCTCGTCGACACGCTCGAAGGGTGGAAGCGGCGCGAAGGATTTGCCGCGCTCGGAATAGCTTCTTTCGGTCCGCTGCGGCTTGATCCGGGTGCAACGGATTTTGGCACAATGCTCGCCACGCCCAAGGCAGGCTGGAGCGGAGCCGATATCGCGGGTGCGCTGGGCGCGGTCGCGGATTGCCCGTGGCGTATCGATACCGACGTCAATGCCGCGGCCCTTGCCGAATGGCGCTGGGGCGCTGGACAGGGCCTCGACAGCCTCTGCTATCTGACGCTCGGCACCGGCGTCGGCGGGGGCTTGCTGCTCGGAGGGCGCCCCGTGCACGGGGCGCTCCATCCCGAGATCGGGCATCTCCGATTGCGGCGCGCAAACGGCGACGAGTTTTCGGGTAGCTGCCCGTTTCATGGCGACTGCATCGAGGGCCTGTTGTCGGGTCCTGCGCTGCAGGCGCGGTTCGGCAGGGCGGGCGAGGAAATACGGGCAGATGATCCGCGCTGGTCGTTTGTCGCGCACGACCTGGCCCAGCTGATCGGTGCTCTTCTGCTGGTAACGAGCCCGCAGAAAATCCTGATAGGCGGCGGGATCGGCATGGGCCGCTCCTTTCTGCTCGAACGCGCCTGGCAGCATGTCGTCGCGGACCTGGCTGGCTATCTTCCCTTCGTCCCGGGCGACGCGGCCGAAGATCTGGTCACGCTTCCGGCGCTCGGAGACCGGGCCGGGCCGCTTGGCGCCGTCGCGCTCGGCGAAGCCGTGTTGATCGATGCCCGAACCAAGGAGGGAAAATTTTGACCAACCGTTCCCAAATTCAGGGCACCGTCGATCCGCAATTCGCGGCGTGCCGCGACGCATTCGAAGCGAACTTCCAGGAGGGCGGCGAACGCGGGGCCGCCTGCGCCATCTATCGTGACGGCCAGCCGGTGCTCGATCTCTGGGGCGGCTCGGCAGATGCCAGCGATCAAACCCCCTGGTATCGCAATACCGCCGTCCCCGTTTTCTCGGTCACCAAGGGAATATCGGCACTGTGCGTCCTGTCGCAGGTCTCGAACGGCAGGATCGATCTCGATCTGCCGCTCGCGCACTACTGGCCCGAGTTCGCGGCGCACGGCAAGGGCGATATCAGTGTCCGCAAGGCGCTCGCACATCAGGCTGGCGTTCCCCTGATAAGCGGACCGATCACGATCGCAGGCCTGGCCGATATAGCCGCGATGGCAGCAAGGCTTGCGGCGGAAGCTCCGCTGTTCGAACCGGGCACGGCACACGCCTATCATGCGATCACCGTGGGCTGGATCACGTCGGAACTGATGCGGCGGGTGACCGGCCAGACCATCGGAGAATGGTTCCGCGCCAATCTTGCTGGGCCGTTGGAACTCAACATACAGATTGGCCGCAGCGGCGACGCGCAGTCGCCCATTGCCGCCGTCGAGGTTCCGGCCGAATATGACACGCCCGAACTTGACCCGTCATCGATCGCAGCGCGCGCGATATCGCTGAATGGCCTTTTCCCCGCGCGGATGAGCGGTCTCGCCGACGCCATGAACGATCCCGCCGTGCAGCGCGTCGAACTGGCGGGCGCAAATGGTGTCGCCGACGCGCGCTCGCTCGCGCGGCTCTATTCGAAGGCGATCGGTAGCGTCGGTCAGGCTCCGCTTGTTTCGGAGGATTGCCTTCGCGACGCCTGTCGTACCGTGTCTTCGGGAACGCCTTTCGGTCAGGACTTCGCCGGTCCGACCTGGGGCGCGGGCCTCATGCTGCCATGGGCGATCCAGCCGATGCTCGGCGAGGGATCGTTCGGCCATGACGGGGCGGGGGGCTCGCTCGCCTTTGCCCACCCATCCTCGGGTGTCAGCTTTGCCTATGTCCGCAACCGCACCGGCCAACCCGGCGTCAGGGACCCACAAGTGTACCGCGTCGTCGATGCGCTGGCGCGCATCCTCGGCCTTTCCATTCCAACTTATTGACGGAGTTTATCGTGGCGCTCGACCCAGTATTGCAGCAACTTGTCGACCAACTGCCTTCCGTGCCGCCGGGGCCCGTCGACTATCCGACGCTTCGGGCGCAGGCTGCCGCGATGATCCCGATGATCGTTGGGCCGGGCGGCCGCATAGACGTTGCTTCGATCGAAGACCGGCAGATCGAAACGCGCGACGCCAAGGTCCCACTCCGGATTTACCGTCCATCGACCGAGCCGACGGGGACGCTGCACTATATTCACGGCGGCGGCTGGGCCATCGGCGACCTCGACACCGTCGATCATACCATCCGCCGGCTATGCCGGGATCTCTCGATGGTGGTGGTGGCCAGCAGCTATCGTCTCGCCCCCGAGCATCCCTTCCCGGCGGGATTTGACGACAGCCTCGCGGCCGCGCGCTGGATTGCCGCCAATCGGTCGTCCCTCGGCGGTGATAGTCTGCCTGCGATCATCGGCGGCGATAGCGCCGGCGGCAATCTAGCGGCCGCAATCTGCATCGCTATGCGCGACGAGCCCCAAGAGGGACGGCCCTTTGATGCACAGCTCCTGCTCTACCCGGCCGTCGACCTCGACGCCGGCGAGAATGACTATCCGTCCCGCGTTCGCGACGCTGATCCGACGCTCCGCCGCGCGAGTCTGACGGTGTGTGTCGCCGATTATGCGCAGGGCGCCGACACCGCCGATCCGCGCCTTTCGCCTCTCAAGGCAGACGATCTCTCGCGCTTGCCGCGTGCGTTGACGGTCGTCCTATCGGTCGATCCGCTGCGCGACGAGGCCGTTGCCTACGCCGGACGCCTGCGAGATGCGGGGGTTCGCTCCGAACTCCTGGAGTTCGATCATCTGACGCATGGTTTCGTGCATTTTGCCGGGATCATACCGGCTGCCGCCGAGGCGACCGATGAGGTCGTCGCGCGGCTGCAAGCTTTGCTGGCGAATGGGTAGACTGCGGCTGGCCGCGATCAGGTTGAGGACATGCTAGATGACAATCCCGGGTTTGATGCAGAACCTGCCGCTCAACATTTCGCAGATATTGCGCTTTGCAGCGACAGCGCACGGCGATCGCGAGATCGTATCGAAGGACTGCGACGGCAAGCTCTTTCGTTACGATTATGCGGGTGCGCTCTCGCGAGCGGCGGCGGGGGCCGAGTGGCTCATGAGCCTCGGGCTCGAACCGGGGGACCGGATCAGCTCGCTCGCTTGGAATACGCACCGGCATTTCGAACTGTTTTTTGCTGCGCCCGGGAAGGGGCTTGTTCTCCACACCGCCAATCCGAGGCTCCCGGACGAACATATCGCATTTACGATCAACCATGCCGAAAGCCGGGTGCTTCTCTATGACGCCAATCTGCACGAGATCGTCGAGCGGCTGAAACCCGCGCTCCATACGATCGAGCATTTCGTGATGCTGACCGGGGATGACTATGATCGGCGCATCGCTGAATTTTCCGGGACAACCCTTTGGCCCGACCTCGAGGAGAACAGCGGGGCCTTTCTCTGCTACACATCGGGCACCACCGGCGATCCGAAGGGCGTGCTCTACTCGCACCGCTCGGTGGTGCTGCACGCGCTTGTCGCCGGCCTGTCGGGCGCGCTCGGTTTCTCTGCCTTCGACGTGATCTTGCCGTGCCAGTCGCTCTATCACGCGACGGCCTGGGGCCTCCCATTCGCGGGAGCGATTAACGGAGCGAAGTTCGTATTTCCGTGCGACAAATTCGACGGAGCGAGCCTGCAAGAGCTGATCAAGTCCGAGGGCGTCACCTTCTCGGGCGGCGTGCCGACAATCTGGACCATGTATCTCGATCACCTCGCCCGCACGGGCGAGGACACGGGGACGCTCGAGCGTCTCGTGATTGGCGGGTCGGCCGTGCCGCGCGCGATGGCGGAGACGTTCGAGACCCAATATGGCGTCAAGGTTCGCCAGATCTGGGGCATGACCGAGATGTCGCCGCTCGGCGTGCTCGCAACGCCGACGCCCAAGGTTGCAGCGCTAGGCCATGATGAAATGAACGACATCATCTGGACGCGGCAAGGCCGGCTCCAGTTCGGCGTCGAGCTCAAGATTGTCGACGATGATGATCAGGACTTGCCGCACGACGGTGTCGCGGCAGGCAACGTGCTCGTCCGTGGGCCTTGGGTTCTGGAACGGTATTACCGGCAGTCGGTCAGTGCGCTCGACGCCGACGGATGGTTCGATACCGGCGACATCGCCACTGTAGATGCGAATGGCTTTATGCGCATCACCGACCGGAAGAAGGACGTCATCAAATCGGGCGGCGAATGGATCAGTTCGATTGACATCGAAAATGTCGCCGTCGCTTGCCCCGGCGTCAAAATCGCGGCCGTTGTCGGCGTGTTTCATCCCAAGTGGGAGGAACGGCCGCTCCTCGTCATCGAGCGCATGCCCGAATCCGTCTTGGATGAGGAGGCTGTTCGGGCCTGGCTCGAGCCCAGGCTTGTGCGCTGGTGGCTGCCCGACCGGGTCATTTTCGACGACATTCCGCTCACCGCTACGGGCAAAATCGACAAGAAGGCTTTGCGCGGACGTTACGCGGAGTGTCTTTCGGTCGCTCCGCTATCAGCAGCCTAGGCGCGTCCGAGGTCGCCGTCGCACGTGTCGCGCCGCCCTATGACGAACGAACATCCGGTATTGGCGAAATAACCGAGCATGCCCCGCGGTCTGAAACGATCGATTGTTGGAGCGGCGTTGTTACTCGCGCTGGGCGCGACGGCGGTCCTTGGGATCATGATGTATCAAGGCCATCGCAAGCCGGTCGGAAACCCTGAATATGTCGCCTTGGGAAGTTCGTTCGCCGCGGGACTCGGTCTGGGCGAGTTGGCGCCGGGCGCTCCGTTAGCATGCCAGCGGAGTGTCAACGGCTATCCCCAACAGCTTGCGCGGTCTGCCGGTCTATCGCTCGTCGACATGAGCTGTTCGGGCGCGACCGTCAAACATCTGGTGGGTGGCGGACAGTTTTTCCAAGGCCCGCAGATCGCGCCGATCAACGCAAACACCCGGCTGGTAACCCTCACCGTCGGCGGAAACGACATTGGCTACATCGGAAGTCTCGGCTCGGCCGGCTACCGCAATCGCGGCGGTATCATGCGCTGGCTCACAGCCATGTCGGGTGGCGAAACATACCCCGAGCAACAAGATTTCATTGCCGTGCAAAACGAAATCGTGGCGACCATTGCGGCGATACGCCGGCGGTCGCCCAAAGCGCTGGCCGTTGTGGTCACCTATCCACCGGTTTTGCCTGAAAATGGCACGTGCGACGCACTGCACCTCACGCAGCAGCAAGTCAGGTCGTCGCTCGGAGTGGCCGCGAGATTGGCAGAAGCGACGAGGAAAACCGCTCACCAGAGCGGCGCAGTGTTGGTTGACATGGCGACGATCGGAAGCGGCCATGATGCATGCTCAGCGCAACCTTGGACCTACGATCTCGCCCCGCCGGAAGGCGCATCCTTTCATCCGACCAGGGCTGGAGCAGCGGCGACGGCGGAGCAGATAGAGCATATACTGACATCGCGTATGTAGTCAGGACAGTGCGCCGCAAGAGCGTCGTTCAACCGCTAGATGCCGACTAATTCCTGTCCGAAAAAGCGTTTTGCGGATGTCGGTTACACAGGACCGCTTGCATTATTCATTGCCATCATTTGTCGATGTTGTGCGTCAGCTAAGCCAAGCTTCCTCTTCAAAGCAGACCGTCTCCTTCCGGCCACTAGCAGTCGCACGCTCGTGGCTTTCGCGAATCCCGATACATCTCTACGGCACACGCATGGCTACAAGATCAACAACGGCAGAACGTGTCGAGGCGCTGGTCCGGCGCATGGACGGAACGCCACTCTGCGACGAATGCATCGCGGATCGGCTCGATCTCTCGTCCGTTGCGCAGGCCGGCACCGCAACGCAGGCTGCCGGCGGTGCTCGCGGCTTCGAATTGTTGAAAGCCCCATGCGGCCTGTGCGGCGAACCGCGACACGTCATTCGCTCCAAGAGTTGAACGCCGGGCAGTTGCCGCTGCCGGATCGAGCGCGGCTCGATTGGGCGTGCTCTGGCGCCGGCACGCGGCGCCAGGGGCCGCGCGATGTTCTGGCCGCGCAGCGCACTTGGCTCGCCATCCTTGCCGGGCGGCGGCTGGCCCCCAAGCCCGCGCGCACGCCGCCCGGCGGCGGGCTCGCCAAGAGCGCGTTTCTTGTGGGCGCTTCGCGCCATCCTTTGGCGCTTGGGTCGGTTTGGGCGTTTGAATCGGTCGATCCTCAGCGTTAGGGCGGGTTGATGTTCGCTCTGTTCCTGCTCGCCTCGGTCGTTCCGTCCGGCCAGTCCTTCACATGTACTCCGCTCGCAGTGTGGGACGGCGACGGGCCGATCTGGTGCGCCGAAGGGCCGCATGTCCGTCTCTCGGGCGTCGCGGCGCGCGAGATGGATGGCAGCTGCAGCGCAGGCCATCCCTGTCCCGATGCCGACCCCATAGCGGCGCGCGATCATCTCGCCCGTCTGCTGGGGGAGCCGCAGGGGCGGAACCGGACGGGCCATATTCTTGTTCGCGGGCCGGCCATGCGCTGTGTGTCGCGCGGCGGGGCCGGCGGCACCCGTACCGCCGCCTTCTGCACGTCGCCCCGCTCGGGCGATGTCTCCTGCGCGATGGTCCGCAGCGGTCTCACGGCGCAGTGGGCCAAATATTGGGGCTCGCATCGCTGCGACTGATCGAACGGAATCGGGAGCGGTAGTTGGGAGTGGCCCGCCAATTCTGTCGGTGCCCGTCCCTCGATGGCCGTGAGGGCATTTGTCTCCGTCGCTCGAGGCCTGTCCCTTCCTGTCGCCCTTCTGCGGGCCCGGCTCGCCTCTGGCCGTCAACCCCATGCGGGGTTCGCCCTCGCGTGCCGCTCGGTGACGGCAGCTCGCGGTCCCTTCTTCCGGCGCCATCGGGAAAGTCCCCGAGCAACCGAAGGAGAAAGTTCATGCCCACCATCGCCAATCTCAACGTCAAGGCCGACGGCAGCTTCGAAGGTACGCTGGCCACCCTCAACGTCACCGCGCCGATCGCGATCGTGCCGAATGGCCGCAAGATCAAGGAAAACGAGCCTGATTATCGCATCCTCAGCCGCAAGAACGGATTCGAACTGGGCGCCGGTTGGAAGCGCTTCTCGCAGAGCAACGGCGCCGAATATGTGTCGGTGACGATGTCGGCCCCCGAATTCGGGACCATCTACGGCAATGTCGCCAACGCCCCTGGCGACGACCCGATGAAAAAGGTCATCATCTGGAACCCGCCGGCCTGACGGGATCCCCGGCTCCGCCTTCGGGCGGAGCCGATCGCTGCAAGACATCGAAGGGCGGTCCGACGGGCCGTCCTTTTTGTGCTGCCATAAGGCGGGGGGTACCGGGCTTCCTTCCCGTGTATTCGTTCCTGCGCTTTTCGTTCCGGTCGGTTGGAACAGGACGGACGGTGCGCCGCGCTATGGCGCCATTGGAAGCTCGGTGGGGCCGGGACGGGGCCGTGCGGCTGGGGCGGGGAAGGCGTGGGGCTCTGCCGCATGGGAGCGGGCCATTCCCGCTCTCGATTGCCGCTGATCCCTTGGCCGAGGCCAGGCCTCCTTCAATCAACCCGCTTCGGGGTCCCCACGCTTCGCTCGGGCCGCGGCTGCGCTCGCGGTGATTGCGGCCTGTCCCCGTCCGGCGGGGCGCCTGTCGAGCGGGAATGGCCCGCTCCCAAGGACAGGAGTTGATCCCATGCCGCTTACCACCGCCCAATCGCTCGGCTGGAACCTCGCCCGGACGATGATGACCGTAATCATCCTCGTCGAGACCGGCGCCGGCTATTCGGTCATGCCGCTCGACGAGTTCGACGGCGACCCCGAAACGATCGTCTGCGAATATGACCCGTTCGCCCGCTAACCTCCGGGGATTACGTCCAACTTGGTTCCGGTTCGGGTTCAACCCCGAGCCGGCCTTTGCTATGTCCTTATTGCAGGTTGCGCTGAGGAGGTGGTGGCGGGCGCGTCCGGATGGAGGACGGTCATGACTCTGATGCTGATCCTGGGCGGCGTAGCCATAGTCTACGCCCTGCTCCTGCTCCTTCGCTGTGCGAAATACGCGTTGCCGCTCTTTACCGGCCTCGCGCTTGCCTTCTATCTGCGCGATCATGGCTTTGGCTGAATGACGATATTGGCCGCGGGATTGCTGGCGGGGTTTTCGGTCCATGCGTTCGGTCGGTACGTCGCTGGCAGTAGTGCGCCCTTCGCTGTTCGCTTCTGCGTCGTCCTGCTGTTCGCCGGCACGGCCGCGGCTGCAGGATATCAGGCGGGCGGCGCGCTTGCGGAGCTGGCCGACCTCGAGCCATGGGCTGATCGCGGCATTTCCGTCCTTGTCGCCATCCTCACCGGGCTCGCCAGTTGGCGCGATCTGGTGCTGCCGGGGAATGGCATCGCGCGAGCGGAGTTGCAGGCCTAGGTCTTCATTGCCCTTCGCTATCGCCGACTTGCTTGTCGACCGGGCGACACATCCCTCCGCCGAGCCGCATCATCACGGCCTCTCGAAATGCGCCATCTGTCGGCGGGCCGCTTCGCTGATCCGGCCTCGCGCAACCGCGCCGGTCGCGACTTTCTTCCCCCGGCGTGCCGCCGTTCCTCGCGAAACAAGAAAGACGCGCCGGCGCGGTCCTCCGCTTCGCTGCGGGCCTGCGGCTGCCCGCCCGGCCCCCCGCCGACGGTCGATGCGCATCGAGGCCGCGATGGTGCGGCCCGAGCCAAGGAAGGAATGCATCATGGCCAGGATCGGCACGTTCAAGAAAGTCTCCGGCGAATATCGGGGTCAGATCACCACCCTGTCGGTGCAGGCGAAATCGGTTCGCATCACGCCCGAGAAAGACCCCAGCGGCAATGCTCCGAGCCACCGTGTCTTCATCGGCGATGTCGAGGTCGGTGCGGCCTGGGAGAAGCTGACGCAGGATCAGCGCCCCTACCTCTCGGTCAAGCTCGACGATCCGAGCTTCACCGCGCCGATCTTCGCACAGCTCTTCGCGGGCGAAGATGGCGAGCACGACCTCGTCTGGAGCCGCCAGACGCGGCGCGGCGACTGAGCCGCAGGACCCGCCCGGCGCCGCCGGGCGGGATACCCATTTATGGGGATGGGGATTCCCGCCTCTTGGAATTGGCGGTCGTGGCTCGCTCGCCAATTCTGCTGCCTCGGACGGAGGCGGTCATGGCGCGGAAAGGGAGGCAAGACGATGACCGGCGGCCGCGCCTCGACTTTCCCGGCTACGCGCAGGAATTTCTGCGTCGCAGCCCGGATTATCGCCGCGACTATGAGAGCGTGATGACGGACCCTGACGCGGGTCCGGCGTTGCAGGAGGTGATGGCCCGGCGATGGGCCCTCTGCTTTCCCGGTCGACCCGCGCCTGCCGGCGCTCGAGGCACCGGCCTTTTGGGAGGCGGCCGCCTGTCCCTATGTCGTCATCGTCGATGCCGCGCATTCCGCCCTCCCAGATGCGCCGGTCTTCGGCTGCGGACTGGGTTCGTGCATCGTCGAGCGGCGTGTCGCTCACCGGGCCGTGGCGGGCGGGCGCCATTACATTCTCGCGCATGAGGGCGCGCTTCACCGGATCTGGCTGCGCGGCGATCCGGAACGCGCTTCTTTCGCCGCCGTCATCCCGCTCGATGGCATGACCGGGACGCGGCTCCGAGCGGTTCAGGATCTCGATCGATGGCTGCGCGGGGCGGCTCCTTCACCCTCCGCAGCGTCGCCGACTTTCTACCAGGCGCAGCGGCTCGACCTGCTGCTCGCGATACTCGACCTCCGCGAAGGCGCCCGCGTCACGAGCCATGAGGTCGCCTGCCGCCTCGTCTATCCGCGCATGACCATCGGCCGCGGCGCGGCCTGGAAAGCCTCGCCCGAACGGCGCCGGACCCAGCGCCTGATCCGCGAAGCCGAGGCGCTGGCCGCCGGCGGCTACCGCGCGCTGCTCGCGGGTATGCCGGGGCGACAAAAACAACGTCGGAATTGAGCCGCTCCCCTGTGCGTCCTGCGCCGCGCCATGACGCGACATCGCCCGCCGACCCGCTCTCGAAGGTCCGGCGGCTGGAAGGAGCACCCCATGACGACCGGTCACCCGCCACGCTTTCTCACCACGCCCGAGGCGGCAAGGCGCGTCGGCCTTTCGCACCGGACGCTCGAGAAGCATCGCGTCTATGGAACGGGGCCAGTCTATCGCAAGCTCGGGGGCCGCGTCGTCTACGCGATCGACGAACTCGACGCCTGGGTCGAGCTCGGCCGCCGCACCTCAACGTCCGATCCCGGCAGCGGCATCGTGCGTCCCGCGCGGCGAGAGCCGCGCTGATGCGCCGCATCGATTTCGATGCGGCGCTCGGGTCGCCGGGGCTTTCGCCGCGCAGCGGTCGCGCGATTGCGGCGCCGCCGCAGGGTGCGTCGACCGAGGTCGAACTGACTTGGATCGAAGGCCGGCACGAACAATGGATCCGCTTCGGCCGCGTTGCTGCCGAGCGCATCCTGAGCCGCCGGACACGCGTCGCGGCCTTCCGTCCCGGCGCGGTCTTCGCTTTCGTCCGCTGGACGTCGAACGACTTCGGCACCATCCATTCGAACATCGCCATCGCCCTCGCCGTCGCGCCGGGCGAGTCCCATTCGACGCTGCCGTTCGTCAGACCCGGCGCCGAGATACTGGCGCGGATCGACGGCTGGCCGAAGGTCCAGAAGGCGCTCGAGGCGATCGATGCGGTCGAGGCCGTCGGCATCGACGCCTGCGATGCGGCGCCCGACCATTGGCGCCACATCGGCAACCGGATTGCAGCCGGCCTGCCGTTCCGGCCCTATTCGCTCGAACGCCACACGGCGTGGCTGCGCCGCCGGGCGGTCGAATCATGAACCGGCGAATCCTGTCCTTCACGGCGGCGACCGTCTCGCTTTTCGGCACGCTCTTCGTCGCGGTCGAATGGGCGAAGCCCGCGCCGCGCCTGCTCTGGAATGCGAGCGCCAGCGCGCCAATCGGCCTCTACCGGATCGACGCGGATGCCGCGCCGCGGGTCGGCGAACTCGTCGCCATCGACCCGCCGCCGGCGCTCGCTGGCTTCCTCGGCGCGCGCGGCTATCTGCCGCGCGGCGTGCCGCTCCTGAAGCGCGTCGCCGCTCTTCCCGGCGCGCTCGTCTGCCGTTCGGGCACCTTCGTCACCGTCGACGGAGCGGGGGCTGCCCGCGCGCTGGCGCGCGACCGCGCGAACCGCTCGCTGCCCGTCTGGACCGGCTGCCGGACCGTCGGGCGCGGCGAGATCTTTCTCCTCAACGCGGCGCCCGACAGCCTCGACGGCCGCTATTTCGGGCCGCTGCCCGCTGCCGGGCTGATCGGCACCGCGCATCCGCTTTTCACCCGCTCGAAAGCTGCCGCGCCGCTTCGCAGGCGCGGTGGAGACACCTCTGACGATTCTGCCAACGGCAAAAGGGAGCGCGAAAAATGATCATCGGAACGCTGACCGGAAGCGCTTCGCACGGGTTCTCGGGGATGATCGAGACCGTCGCGTACCAAGCTCATATCACCCTTGAGAGCCTGCCCGACTTCGGCGGCGAAGACGATCCCGATTGGCGCATCCTGGTCGGCAATCCGGCCAACGAAGCCGAAATTGGCGCGGGTTGGAACCGCACTCTCGCGGGCCATCCCTACATCGAGATC
Organism: Sphingopyxis lindanitolerans; assembly: GCF_002993885.1. Lineage (NCBI taxonomy): Bacteria > Pseudomonadati > Pseudomonadota > Alphaproteobacteria > Sphingomonadales > Sphingopyxidaceae > Sphingopyxis > Sphingopyxis lindanitolerans. The sequence continues at coordinate 1,673,012 of NZ_CM009578.1, read as the reverse complement.
ATGATCGACGACCCGGGCCTCCCGGCTCCGCTCTACGCTCATCTGACCCAGAGACTTCCCGATAAGCGCAAATATTCGATCCGGTGGATCCGCGGCGATGACGGCGAGTGAGCGCATGCGCCGCCTGCGCGGCAATCGACCCGCATGGCATTGCGCTGCGCTTGTCGGCGCCTTCGTCGTGCAGCCCTTATGCACGCCGGCTGTCGCCGCGGTGCAGCCGGGCGAGCATCCCTATGCCGCGCCGGTCGCCGAAGCGGCGCAGCGTTTCGCCATTCCCGAACTCTGGATCTGGCGCGTGATGCACGCCGAAAGCCGGGGCAGGGCGGGCGCGGTTTCGCATGCGGGAGCGATGGGGCTGATGCAGATCATGCCCGGAACCTGGGCGTCGCTGACCGCCCGCCACCGGCTCGGCCCGGACCCCTTCGACCCCCGCGCGAACATCCTTGCGGGTGCGGCCTATCTGCGCGCGATGTGGGACCGCTATGGCGACATCGCGCTGATGCTCGCCGCCTATAATGCAGGACCTGGGCGCGCCGATGCCTATGCATCGGGCCGCCGCGGCTTGCCCGCCGAAACCGTCGCCTATGTCGCGAAGATCGCCCCCGAACTACATGGCGCCGACAGCGTCAACGGCGTTGGAAATGCCGCCGCGGCGCCAAGGCCTTCGCATGGCTGGCGGGATGCGGCGATCTTCGCCGGGCGCCGCGACGACCTCGAGGGTGCGCATTCCGCATCGGCGCCCGAAGCCGCCGCGCCGTCTTCCGCGCCGGCTGCGTCGCTCTTCATTTCGCTCTCCACCGCGCGGGACCGCTGATGTCTCGCCGGTGGATCAGCCTTGCTGGATGCCGCGGTTCGGGAGCAGCAGGATCTTGCTGGAAGGGAAATGGGGGATCGCAAGATAAAAGACGTGCCAGCTTCGTGCACGCGATGGTCGGTTTTCTGCGGATTTGCGCGTATGGCACTGCCGAAATCTGCCATATCTTCGGGTTGAACTCGCCCTCTTTCGCTGCGTTTTCGTATGGCACCACCCCCGATGCGCGGTGACGACCATGATTTCCGGATCAGGCCGGGCCGGATCCGCGATCGCGGATCCGGGTCGGCAGGCAAGGGCAAGCGGCTCGCCGCACAGGTGCGCAAGGCGGCCGCCCGATCGGGCTATACCCGCTCGCGGCCCGGGCGCGGCGCCGGCGGCGGGACCGGCACGCATGGAAGGGGCCGGCGCGCCATGGCGGCGATGCGGCATCAGCCCGGTGCCCGGCGCGTAACGGTCATGGCGCGTGTCGTCCGCCACCAGGGCGCGCGGTTTCGGGCCGCACCGATGGCGCGCCATATCTCCTATCTTGAGCGCGAGGGCGTGACCCGCGATGGGCGCGACGCGAGCATGTTCGATGCAGGCGGCGACGCGGTCGATCGCGACGCCTTCGCCGCGCGCTGCGAGGACGACCGGCATCACTTCCGGCTGATCGTCAGCCCGGAGGATGCCGCCGATCTCGGCGATCTCCGTACTTTCACGCGCGACCTCATGACGGACATGGAACGCGATCTCCACACCCGCCTCGACTGGGTCGCGGTCGATCATTGGAACACCGACAATCCGCATATCCATATCCTCGTGCGCGGCGTTGCTGACGATGGCGCGGATCTGGTTATCGACCGCGGCTATATCGCTTCAGGCATCCGTGGCCGCGCCGAATCTCTTGCAACGCTCGAGCTCGGTCCGCGCAGTGAGCTCGACATGCAGAGCGCGCTCGCGCGTGAAGTCGATGCCGAACGCTGGACGAGCCTCGATGTCCGGCTGCAGAGGCTCGCCGACGAAGCGGGCGGGGTTATCGATCTGCGGCCCGCAGCGAACGAAGACCGGCACATGCACGGCCTGCTGGTCGGCCGCGCCGCACGGCTCGAGCAGATGGGTCTCGCCGAGCGGCAGGGCGCCGGCCTTTGGGCGCTCGGGGCCGGCGCCGAGCCGGCGCTGCGCGAGGTCGCGGTGCGCGGCGATATCATCAAGACGATGCACCGCGCGCTGTCGCGCGGCGGGCGCCGCTTCGATCCCGCCGCGCTCGCGCTTCACGACGGCGCGCCCGAGACCGCGATCGTGGGCCGCCTTGTCGAGCGGGGGTTGCATGACGAACTTGCCGGCAGCGCCTATGCGATCGTCGACGGCGCCGACGGGCGAACCCATCACATCCGCTTCAACGACATGGAGATGACCGGTGATGCCAGGCCGGGCTCGATCGTCGAGCTCCGCAGTTGGGAGGATGGCAAGGGGCGCGCGCATATGTCGCTTGCGACGCGCTCGGACCTCCCGCTCGCGTCGCAGGTCACCGCGCCCGGCGCGACCTGGCTCGACCGCCAACTCGTCGCCCGTGAACCGGTCGCGTGCGGGAATGGCTTCGGTCTCGAAATCCGCCAGGCGATGGAGAAGCGGGCGCGCTATCTCGTCGAGCAGGGATTGGCGTCGCGCGCCGGGGACCGGCTGACCCTGTCATCCGGGCTCATCGACAAGCTCGCTTCGCGCGAACTGGAAGCCGCGACCGCATCGATTGCCGAGCGGACCGGCCTTGCCCACAAATCGTCGGCTGCCGGCGACTATGTGAGCGGCGTCTACCGCGAGCGCGTGACGCTCGCATCGGGGCGCTTCGCCATGATCGACGACGGGCTGGGTTTCCAGCTCGTCCCCTGGCGCCCCGCGCTCGACCGCCATCTCGGCCAGCACATCACCGGCACCATGTCCCCCGGCGGCTCGGTCGATTGGGCGCTGGGCCGGGGCATCGGCATCTAGAAAGGCATTTTGCAATGAACGACAAGATCCTCTGGGGACAGATTACTGCGGTCGGTTCGATCGTGATCTTCGCGGTCTGGGCAGCAACGCAGTGGACCGCGGGCGCGCTTGGATTTCAGCCGGCGCTCGGCGCGCCCTGGTTCCGCATCGGTGACTATCCGGTCTATCCGCCGCCCGCCTTCTTCTGGTGGTGGTTTGCCTATGATGCCTATGCGCCGCCGATTTTCTACCGCGGCGCCATGATCGCGGCGTCGGGCGGCTTCGCCTCGATCATTGTCGCGATTTCCATGTCGGTGTGGAGGGCCCGTGAGCGGCAGCGCGCCGAGACCTATGGTTCAGCGCGCTGGGCCGAGGCTGGCGATATCCGCCGCGCAGGCATGCTCGACGAGGCTGGGGTCATCTTGGGGCGCTTTGGTCGGAGCTATCTTCGCCATGACGGCGCCGAACATATCCTATGCTTCGCGCCGACACGGTCGGGCAAGGGCGTCGGGCTTGTCGTGCCGACGCTGCTCACCTGGCCGGGCAGCTGCATCGTGCATGACATCAAGGGCGAGAATTGGCAGCTGACGTCGGGGTTCCGGGCCCAGCATGGGCGCGTCCTGCTCTTCGATCCCACCAATATCGCGTCGGCCGCTTACAATCCTCTCCTCGAAGTGCGGCGCGGCGCGTGGGAGGTGCGCGACGTCCAGAATGTCGCCGACGTACTTGTCGATCCGGAAGGCAGCCTCGAGAAGCGCAACCATTGGGAGAAAACGAGCCACTCGCTTCTCGTCGGAGCCATCCTGCATGTTCTTTATGCCGAAGAGGATAAATCGCTCGCAGGCGTCGCGGCCTTCCTCTCCGATCCGCGGCGCGGTATCGCCTCGACCCTGCGCATCATGCAGTCGACGGCACATCTCGGCGAGAAGGGTATCCATCCCGTCGTCGCGGCGGCGGCGCAGGATCTGCTCAACAAGTCGGCCAATGAGCGGTCGGGCGTCCTTTCGACCGCCATGTCCTTTCTAGGGCTTTACCGCGACCCCGTCATCGCTGCGGTGACGCGGCGGTCGGACTGGCGCATCGCCGACCTTGTGGCGGGGGAGACGGCGACCTCGCTCTATCTCGTCGTGCCGCCCGGCGACATCAGCCGCACCAAGCCGCTCATTCGACTGATCCTCAATCAGATCGGGCGGCGGCTCACCGAGGAACTTAATCCGCGTGCGCGGTCGCAGCGCCTTCTTCTCATGCTCGATGAATTTCCGGCGCTGGGGCGGCTCGATTTCTTCGAGAGCGCGCTCGCCTTCATGGCCGGCTATGGGATCAAGGCGTTTCTGATCGCCCAGTCCTTGAATCAGATCGAGAAGGCTTACGGCCAGAACAACGCCATCCTCGACAATTGTCACGTCCGAGTCAGCTTCGCGACAAACGACGAGCGGACGGCCAAGCGGATCTCGGACGCGCTCGGCACCGCCACCGAAATGCGCGCAATGAAAAATTATGCCGGGCACCGGCTATCGCCCTGGCTTGGCCATCTGATGGTCTCGCGGACCGAGACGGCCCGCGCCTTGCTGACGCCCGGCGAGGTCATGCAACTGCCGCCCGATCAGGAAATCGTCATGGTCGCCGGCGTCGCGCCGATCCGGGCGAGCAAGGCCAAATACTATGCCGACCCCCGATTGATGGCGCGGATCCTGCCGCCGCCCGCGCCGCCGCAAGTCGGCGAAAGCCGTCCCGACGACTGGAGCGCGTTGGAACGACCGAAAGACCTGTCCGGCGGGAAGGTCGAGATCGCAGTTCATGATGAGATCCCCGATGCGAGCGACGGCGAGGAGGACGATAGCGACGCCAACAGCGGTATCCGGCAGGAGCCGGCGATGGCCGACCATGAGAATATCGTATCTGAGGCTCGCCCGGATGTCAGCGAGTTCGATTTCGCAACCGAGGAACGAGAGGATGACCCCGTCCGCGAGCGCAAGGCGATCGACGGTGCGATGCGCCGCGGCGCCCGCCTGGCGTCGCAGGATCCGGACGACGGGATCGAACTATGAGGAAGTCGTCGGTCAAGCGGACCTTCCGGATCGATAGCGTGCTGGCGCGCCAGCTCGACGAACGCGCGAGCAGCCGCCGCATCACGCGCACCGACATCGTCGAGGCCGCGCTCGCATCTTTGCTCACTCCCGATCATGAGGAGCGACTTGAGGCCGTGCTGACGCGGCGGCTCGATCGGCTGTCGCGGCAACTCGACCGGCTCGAATGGCATGTCGAATTGTCGAACGAAGGCTTCGCGCTGTTCGTCCGCTCCTGGCTGATCAACAATCCCCCGCTCCCTGACGCGGCACTCCGGGCGGCGCAAGTGACTGGCAAGAAACGGTGGGAGGCCTTTGTCGATTCGCTGAGCCGCCGGATGGAGCTCGGGCCGAAGCTTGGTGACGAATTGTCCCGCGACGTGGACGGCGATCATTCGTCGCCCGCCGCGAAATAGGCCAGGAGGCGTTGCGCGAGATCGGGGGCCAGCCGGATGAAATTGCGTCTTCCGTCGTGGCGATCCGGCTCCCGCGCCAACAGTCCCTCGTCGCAAAGGCGCTGCAGCAGCCTGAGGGCCGTCGTTCTCGGAAGGCCCGACGCGATACAAAGCGAGCTGGTCGATACTGATTTCGCCGCTGCCTCATGGATGAAGAGATCGATGAGCATATCCCAAGCCGGTTCGCCGAACAGGCCTTTCGCGCCGACAAGTTGTCGGCGCAGAAGGCGCCGCCGCCATACGCGCTGCGCGTTGGCGAGCGCCAACTCGGCATCGGGTGAGTTCCGCCAATCGGCAATTCTGTCGCGAAGTAGCGTGCCGGGCGAAGACGTCGAACCAGAGGTGGATCGCCCCCGGAGGATCATCCGATGCCCCCGGAGCGCGACAATGATATGTTCCAGCACCTCGACGTCGAGCGCTTGTCCTATCGTAGCCAGGCGCTCGGTCGCCTCGATATCGCACCGGCTGGGCGCTGGATCGCCGCTCGGATGGTTATGGACGAGAATAATCGCGGCAGCGCCGAGTTCGATCGCCCGCCGAAATATCGTGCGGGGATAGATTGCGAGATGGCCAAGCGTTCCGCGCTGCAATTGTTCATCGGCGATCAGGCGGTGCGACGGGTCGAGGAACAGCACGCGCAGCGCCTCATCGGGAAGCCCCCCCATCGATGCCCTGAGATAACGCAGCAATTTGGGATTGTCGGGGTCGATGCCGCGACCGCGCAGCTCTTCGCGCATGGCCCCCAATGTCGCGCGCTGCGCGGCGACGAGCATCGCGCCGACCGGGCTGTCCTTGCCGAGCGTTCGCGCCAGCGCTTCGGGGGACTGGGCGAAAAGGCGTGCGAGTGTCCGATGTTCCGCGAGCAGTCGCTCGGCTAGGGACTCGCAATGCTCGGGATCGATGGCCGCGACGAGATCTGCCAGCATGGCTCGTTGGCGCCGCGCGCCAGCCGACGCTGGTGGCGCCAGGTTGCGAGGATGAGGATCGCCGGCACCGGCCAGGACGTCGCCACCTGCATCGCGAGATAGGCTGCCGGATGCAGCGCCACGTCGAGAATCCGGCTCGAGTGCGCAAGGAGCGGGACCATGTGCAAGACGGCGATGCACATGGGCCAGAAGCGATGCGCAAACAGCGCGAGCGTGACGGTGGATGCGGCTCCAAACAGGTCGATCGCGAGATGACCGGTGTCGAGTGAAGCGAAGGTCGGCGGAACGAACAGGTGGAGCAATTGATCCAAGCCCACCATCGTTGCTGCGATCGCCGCCATCGTCCGTTCCGGCCCGCCGCCCTTCCAGGCGGCATAGCCGACAGCAACAGCCAAGAAAGCGAGAAACAAGGCGATGCGCATGCCCTGAAACTTTCACGGCTGTCGCTCCCGGTCAACCGGCGTCAGGCTGCGGCCGCCCGCACGCTCGTTCCCGCCTCCGCGATCGACGGGCATTCATGGAGGTCATAACCCGCCGTCTCGCGCCCGATATCGGCGAGTTCGCCATGAACCCGCAGAATATCGCCGCTGACATCGACCAGCGCCATTTGCGCCTTCATCAATCGGCGGATCGTTGCCTGCCCTCTGGTCGCCGGCACCCCGGCGGTGTCGCGCCGCGCGGTGACGACGCTGGTCATCAGCGAAGACACTGCGATGAGTGCATCGTCGATTCTGACTTCGGCGGCGGGTACGTCGCGGATCAGACGGGCTGCCGTGATTGTAAGTGCTTGGGACATGACTTCTCCTCTGCCGGAAGCATCGCTCCGGCCTATTGGTGACAGACAGGATGAAAGGATCAGCCGGAAATCAGACGGGTGAGCGTTTCACCGATCGTCACCCCCGCCAGCGTCAGCAGGATCAATCCGGCGAACATCGCCGCCATGATCCAGACTTTGCTCGAACGCGCGTGATCGCGCCTCCAGAGACCCTTGAACGGCGGGTCGACCGCATTGGGATGCTTGGCGAGCGATGCATGATCGTTCAGCGCCAATGCGGCCGGCTCTCCGTCCGGGAAATCGGATGGCATCAGTCTGGCCTGCGGCGGTAGTATGATCGGATCCCATGGTATTCGGTCATAGGTCCGTTTGAGACGCGCATAGCGGACGGCCGCCTCGGCTCTACTGTCCGCTCCCAGAATATCGCGCGCGGTCGTGAGCCTGAGATCGACGGCCTGTTTCGAGATGTCGAGCCGCCGCGCAATCTGCTTTGAGGTCTGATGCTCAAGCACAAGATCGAGACAAGCGCGCTGCTTGTCCGTGAGCCGCGCCCAGCACAATTCATCCTCTGACGGCTGCGACCCCGAATCAGTCATTGTTACACTGTTGTCAAAATCGGGCGTTTCACAAGTTCCACCATGATTTTTATCCGTTCCGATGCGGATCGACCTACGCCACGGCCTGTCTTTCTACGAGACGGTACGACGGCGCGAAAACCTTGTTGAATTTGGGTTTTCTCTGCGTCTCTTACTCATCCCCGTCGAGCCGGGCATCATCGCCAAGGCTCATGAAACGGGGTTCCCGATGGGCGCAGAACCAATCCGGCTGGAGGCACGTCACCGCAGCGCGCGCATGCTGCGCACCGCGATGGGCGGTGCGATCGCGGATTGGCTCGCCGACCGCGAGGTCATCGAAATCATGCTCAATCCCGACGGTCGGCTGTGGGTCGACCGCCTCGGCCAAGGGATCGAGGACAGCGGTGAAACACTGAGCGCCGCCGATGGCGAGCGCATCATTCGTCTCGTCGCGCATCATGTCGGCGCCGAAGTGCATGGCAGCGCGCCGCGCGTATCGGCCGAGCTGCCCGAAGGAGGCGAGCGTTTCGAGGGATTGTTGCCGCCGGTCGTTGCCGCGCCGACCTTTGCGATCCGCAAACCGGCAATCGCGGTCTTCACGCTCGGCGATTATGTGAACTCGGGCATCATGTCGGCGGATGCTGCGGACATACTTCGCTGCGGCGTGCGTGACCGGCTCAACATCCTCGTTGCGGGCGGCACCGGGACCGGCAAGACGACGCTGACCAACGCGTTGCTCGCCGAGATTGCGGGCAGCCGCGACCGGATCGTGTTGATCGAGGACACGCGCGAACTGCAGTGCGCGGCGCCCAATCTCGTCGCGATGCGCACCAAGGACGGTGTCGCATCGCTGTCCGATCTCGTCCGCTCTTCGCTGCGCCTCCGGCCCGACCGCATTCCGATCGGCGAGGTGCGCGGCGCCGAAGCGCTGGATCTCCTGAAAGCATGGGGCACCGGTCATCCCGGCGGTGTCGGAACGATCCATGCCGGAAGTGCACTTGGCGCGCTCCGCCGCATGGAGCAGCTCATCCAGGAAGCCGTGATCACGGTCCCGCGTGCTCTGCTCGCCGAAACAATCAATCTGGTCGCCGTGCTCGTCCGCGACGGAACGGGCCGGCGCCTCGCCGAACTCGCCCGCATCGACGGGTTCGACCGGCTGAACCTCGAATATCGGCTGACCCCGCTCATCACCCCTGAAGGAGAAAATCGATGATCCATGCCCTCCGGCATGGCGCGCGCCGCGCCATGCTCTGCTCCACCGCGCTCTTCGTCGCGCTTGCGGTGTCGGTTCCCGCCCATGCCGGCGGCTCGTCGATGCCGTGGGAAGCGCCGCTCCAGTCGATCCTCGAAAGCATCGAGGGACCGGTGGCGAAGATCGTCGCGGTGATCATCATCATCGTCACGGGGCTCAGCCTAGCGTTTGGCGACACCTCGGGCGGCTTCCGCCGGCTCGTCCAGATCGTCTTCGGCCTGTCGATCGCCTTCGCTGCCTCGAGTTTCTTCCTGTCCTTCTTCTCCTTCGGCGGCGGAGCGCTCGTCTGATGAGCCGGGAAGGGGAAGTGCCGGGCTTCTTTGCGCCGGTCCACCGGGCGCTGGCCGAGCCCATCCTGCTCGGCGGCGCGCCGCGTAGCCTCGCGATCGTCAATGGCACGCTTGCCGGGGCAATTGGTCTCGGCCTGCGCCTCTGGCTCGCCGGGCTCGCGATCTGGGCGATCGGCCACGCCCTCTCGGTCTGGGCCGCGCGCCATGACCCGCAGTTTGTTGACGTCGCCCGGCGTCACCTCAAATATCCCGTCTGGATGCGCTCATGATGAATCTCTCCGAATATCGCACGAAATCCGCCCGCCTCGCCGATTTTCTCCCTTGGGTCTGCCTGGTGGCGGAGGGCGTGGTGCTGAACAAGGACGGCGCGTTCCAGCGCACGGCGCGCTTCCGCGGCCCCGACCTCGACAGCGCCACGCCCGCCGAACTCGTGGCGGTCACCGCGCGCCTCAACAGCGCGCTGCGGCGCCTCGGGTCGGGCTGGGCAGTCTTCGTCGAAGCCCAGCGTGTGCCCGCGGTGACCTATCCGGTGTCCGAGTTCCCCGATGCGGTGTCCGAGCTGGTCGATGTCGAACGCCGCGAGCAGTTCCGCGAGGAAGGCGCCCATTTCGAGAGCTTCTATTATCTGACCCTCTTGTGGATGCCGCCGGCAGAGGAAGCGGCGCGCGCCGAGTACTGGCTCTATGAGGGCCGCTCGAAGACCGGCGTCGACCCCAAGGAATTGCTGAAAAGCTTCGTCGATCGCACGGGGCGCATGCTCCATCTCGTCGAGGGCTTCATGCCCGAGGCCGAATGGCTGGATGACGGCGAGACATTAACCTACCTCCACAGCTGTGTCTCGACCAAGGTCCAGCACGTCCGGGTGCCCGAGACGCCTGCCTATCTCGACGCGCTGCTCGCCGACGAAGCGCTCGTCGGCGGGCTCGAGCCGCGGCTCGGCGATCATCATCTGCGCACCCTCACCATCACCGGCTTCCCGAGCGTCACCTTCCCGGGCCTGCTCGACGAATTGAACCGCCAAGCGTTCGCCTATCGCTGGTCCTCGCGCGCCATCATGCTCGACAAGACCGACGCGACCAAGCTGCTGACCAAGATCCGGCGGCAATGGTTCGCCAAGCGCAAGTCGGTCGCCGCGATCCTCAAGGAGGTGATGACCAACGAGGCCTCTGTCCTGATGGACAGCGATGCCTCGAACAAGGCGGCCGACGCCGACATGGCACTGCAGGAGCTTGGCGCCGACGAGGCGGGCATCGCCTATGTCACCGCGACGATCACCGTCTGGGATCGCGATCCGGCGCTCGCGGCCGAGAAGCTGCGCCTCGTCGAGAAAATCGTTCAGAGCCGCGACTTCACCTGCACGGTGGAAGGCGTCAATGCGCTCGAGGCCTGGTTCGGGAGCCTCCCCGGCCATGTCTATGCCAATGTTCGCCAGCCCCCGATTTCCACCCTTAATCTTGCCCATCTCATTCCCTTGTCGGCGGTGTGGGCGGGGGCGGAACGGGACGAGCATTTCGGTGATGCCCCCTTGCTTTACGGCAAGACCGAAGGCTCGACCCCGTTCCGCTTTTCGCTGCACGTCGGCGACGTCGGTCATTGCCTCGTCGTCGGCCCGACGGGTGCGGGCAAGTCGGTCCTGCTCGCGCTGATGGCGCTCCAGTTCCGCCGCTACGAGGGCAACCAGATATTCGCCTTCGATTATGGCGGTTCGATCCGCGCCGCGGCGATTGCCATGCGCGGCGATTGGCAGGATCTTGGCGGCGCGCTGCACGATGCCGGCAGCGCCGGGTCGGTCGCTCTGCAACCGCTGGCGCGCATCGACGAGGCCGCGGAGCGCGCCTGGGCAGCCGAATGGCTCGCCGCCTTGCTCGCGGGCGAAGGGGTCGACGTCGATCCGGCCGCGAAGGAGCATCTCTGGTCGGCGCTCACGTCGCTCGCGACGGCGCCAATCCGCGAGCGCACGCTGACCGGTCTTGCCGTCCTGCTCCAATCGCAAGAGCTGAAGCTCGCGCTTTCGCCCTATCTCGTGGGCGGTCCCTGGGGACGGCTGCTCGACGCCGAGGCCGAGCATCTTGGCGATGCGCGTGTTCAGGCGCTCGAAACCGAAGGGCTGGTCGGCGCCTCGTCGGCGGCCTCGGTCCTCGCCTATCTGTTCCACCGCATCGAGGGCCGCCTCGACGGCTCACCGACGCTGATCATCATCGACGAAGGCTGGCTCGTGCTCGACAGCCCCGCCTTCGCGGCGCAGCTGCGCGAGTGGCTGAAGACGCTCCGCAAGAAAAATGCGAGCGTGATCTTCGCGACGCAAAGCCTCGCCGATATCGAGGGCTCGCGCATTGCGCCGGCGATCATCGAGAGCTGCCCGACACGCATTTTCCTGCCCAACGAACGCGCCGCCGAGCCTCAGATCGCGCGGGTCTATGAACGCTTCGGGCTCAACGATCGCCAGATCGAGATATTGAGCCGCGCAACGCCGAAGCGCGACTATTATTGCCAGTCGCGACGCGGCAACCGGCTGTTCGAACTCGGCCTCGGCGACATCGCACTCGCTTTCACCGCCGCCTCTTCAAAGACCGATCAGATCAAGATCGGCGAGTTGATCGAGACGCGCGGCCATGCCGATTTCGCCGAATTCTGGCTCCGCCACCGCGGACTTCATTGGGCCGCCGATCTGCTTGCGAACCTCGAAACCCCCGACCAGCCGAAGGAGTGATTGCCATGAAATGTGTGAAGAACCGCGTGCTGCTTGCTGCCCTGCTCACCGGAACGACCTTGATCGCGAGCGGGGTAACCGTCCCCGCCGCGGCGCAGATCGGCGGTATCGTCCACGATCCGCGCAATTATGCACAGAATATCCTGACCGCCGCGCGCACCCTCGAGCAGATCAATAATCAGATCAGCATGTTGCAGAATCAGGCGACGTCGCTGGCGAACGAGGCGCGCAATCTGACGGGCCTGCCCGTCTCGACGCTGCAGGAATTGCAGGGCCAGGTCGATCGCACCCGCCAATTGCTGAGCGATGCGCAGCGCGTGGCTTATGACGTCGGCGATATCCAGACCGCCTTCAATGCCCGCTACAAGGGCGCAGCCTTGTCGGGGCCGCAGGCCGCGATGGTCGCCAACGCCGAGGCGCGTTGGAACGACAGCGTCGGCGCGTTCCAGGATGCGATGAAGGTGCAGGCTGGCGTCGTCACCAACATCGGCGGCACGCGCCAGTCGATCGGAACCCTCGTCTCGGCGAGCCAGTCGGCGACCGGCGCCTTGCAGGCGGCGCAGGCGGGCAACCAGATCCTCGCCGTCCAGTCGCAGCAGCTCTCCGACCTTACCGCCGCGCTCGCCGCGCAGGGCCGCGCGCAGATGCTCGACGCTGCGCGCAGCGCCGCCGCCGAGGCCGAAGGCCGCGAGCGCTTCCGCCGCTTCCGCAAAGGCAATTGAGATGGGCCGGGCGGCGAAGATAGCGGCGGTCGCGGTGCTGGGCGGCCTGCTCATGACGCTGGCAATTCTGCATGCGTCTTCGCCGCCTACGCCTCGTGGGCCCGTCCCCCCGATCTCCAGGGCGGGCGCACACCCGGCAGCCGCCGACGTGGCGGAGCGCTGCCGCACGGTCACGGTCGCCGATGCGGACTGTGAAGCGGCTTGGGACGCCAAGCGCCGCCATTTCTTTGGCCAGAAGGACTAATCGCCATGGAAGATACCGGCGTCATCGACCAGTTTCTGTCAGTCTTTTCGACCTATATCGACAGCGGCTTCGGCCTGCTTGGCGGCGAGGTCGGCTTCCTGTCCTCGACGCTCATCGTGGTCGATGTGACGATTGCCGCGCTCTTCTGGGCGTGGGGCACCGACGAGGACATCATCCAGCGGCTCGTCAAGAAGACGCTCTATATCGGCGTCTTCGCCTTCATCATCGGCAACTTCCAGGCGCTTGCCGTCATCATGCTCGAAAGCTTCGCTGGCCTCGGCCTCAAGGCGAGCGGCGGCGCGATGGCGATCGGCGACTTCATGCGTCCGGGCGTGGTCGCCGCGACCGGCATAGATGCGGCGCAGCCCCTGCTCGATGCGTCGGCGGACCTCGTCGGCCCGGTCGGTCTCTTCACCAACTTCGTGCAGATCATGATCCTGCTGATCGCCTGGGTGATCGTCGTCCTCGCCTTCTTCATCCTCGCGGTGCAGGTTTTCGTCACCATTTTGGAATTCAAGCTGGTGACGCTCGCGGGCTTCGTGTTGCTGCCGTTCGCCTTCTTCGGCCGCACCGCCTTCATGGCCGAACGCGTGCTTGGCCACATCATATCCTCGGGCATCAAGGTGCTCGTCCTCGCGGTGATCACCGGCATCGGGGTGACCCTGTTCGACCGCTTCATGCAAGCCGGCCTCGGTCCGGAGCCTGACATCGAACAGGTCATGGCGATCGCGCTCGGCGCACTGACGCTGCTCGGCCTCGGCATCTTCGGCCCCTCGATCGCCAACGGCATTGTCGCCGGCGGTCCGCAACTCGGAGCAGGGGCCGCCGCCGGCACCGCAGTCGCCGCAGGCGCAACGCTTGCCGCCGGGGCGGCTGGCGCGACCCTGGCCACCGGCGCGGCTGCAGCGGCGGCGCGCGGCACCGCTGCTGCTGGTGCCCGCGGAGCGGGGAGCGCGTCGACAGCTTATGCGGCGGGCGCGGCCGGGAAGAGCGGAGCGAAGGCCATCGGCGGGGGACTTGCGAATGTGGCACGTACGGCAGCCAGCGGCGCAGCTTCACCTATTCGCAGCATGGCCGAACGGGTTCGCGCGAATTTCGCGGCGGGCCGCGACGGTCCGACCGATAGCGCGGCGCCAGCGCAAGCCGCGAGCGCGCCTCCGGCCTGGGCGGCTGCAATGCGTAGGCGCCAGACCATGACGCATGGCGCGACCATCGGCGCGCAGACTCTCAAGAGCGGCGACAGCCACGGGGCCGGCTCGGCGCCGAACATCACCGAAAAGGACTGATCCCATGTTCAAAAGACCCACCAATCATTATGGCCGCGCGCCCGAGCCGGTCACGCCTTACCAGCGCGCCGCGCAAGTGTGGGACGATCGGATCGGTTCGGCGCGCGTCCAGGCAAAGAACTGGCGGCTCGCCTTCTTCGGCTCGCTCATCATCTCCGGTGGTCTTGCCGGCGGCCTCGTCTGGCAGTCCGCCCGCGGGACGATCACGCCCTGGGTCGTCGAGGTCGACAAGCTCGGTGAAGCGCGCGCGGTCGCGCCCGCCGACGGCGATTATCAGCCGACCGATCCGCAGGTCGCGTTCCATCTCGCGCGCTTCATCGAACATGTTCGTAGCATTCCCGCCGATCCGGTCGTGCTGCGGGCCGACTGGCTCAGCGCTTATGATTTTACGACCGCGACCGGAGCGCAGGCGCTCAATGATTATGCCCGCACCAACGATCCCTTTGCCGAGGTCGGCAAGGTCCAGGTCGCAGTCGACGTGTCGAGCGTCATTCGGGCTTCGAAGGACAGCTTCCGCATCGCTTGGAGCGAGCGCCGCTATCAGGATGGCAGTCTCGTCGAGCACTCGCGCTGGTCGGCGATCGTGACCGTCGCGATTCGGCCGCCGCGCACGCCCGACGCGCTTCGCCGCAACCCGATCGGGCTTTTTGTCAATGCTATCAACTGGTCGAAGGAACTCAGCCAATGAGGAAATTTCATTCGTTTTCCGTCGCGGTCGCGGCCGCCTTCTTGCTGACGGCGTGGCCGGCCAAAGCGGGCGATGCCGCCGGTCCCCGCCAGCGGGTCGGCCGCGCTAACGCCGAAGCGCGCGTGCAGCCCGACCGCCAAGGCTATCGCAATGCGATCCAGCAATATCCTTGGTCGGAAGGAGCGTTGTTTCAGGTCTACACTGCGCCCGGCCAGGTCACCGATATCGTGCTGCAGGAAGGCGAGCAGCTTGTCGGCCCGGGACCGGTGGCTTCGGGAGACACGGTGCGCTGGATCATCGGCGACACGGTGAGCGGCGCCGGAGCCAAGCGCCGGGTTCATATCCTCGTGAAGCCAACGCGGACCGACATCACCACCAATATGATCATCAACACCGACCGGCGCACCTATCATGTCGAACTCCGCGCGACGGCCGCCGCCTATATGGCGTCAGTCTCCTGGACCTATCCCGCCGATGATCTCATCGCCTTGCAGGCCGCAGCAGCGGAAGCGGCCAGAGCTGCGCCCGTGGCCGGAGGCATCGATTTGGCGGCGCTTAATTTTCGCTATCGCATCGCGGGCGACAAGGTCGCCTGGCGGCCCGTGCGCGCGTTCGACGACACGCGCCAGCTGTTTATCGAGTTCGGCGAGGGCGTTGCAACAGGCGACATGCCGCCGCTTTTCGTGATCGGCGGGAGTGGCGAGGCGGAGCTTGTGAACTACCGGGTACAGGGGCGCTACATGATCGTCGACCGCCTTTTAGAGCGCGGCGAACTCCGGCTGGGCGCCGGCAAGCAGGCGCGTGTCGTCCGCATCGAGCGTGAAATGCCGCGCCGCCGGGTGCGGTCGTGACCGGGCCGGAAAGCGAGGCGGTGGCGCCAGCCGACGCGCCGGAAGCGGGCGAGCGCACGGCGCCCGGCCCGGAGCTCGATCCTTTTCGGCTACGCGGCGACACGCCGCGGGTCATGCGGCTTTCGCGCAAGACGCTCGCGATGATCGGCGCTGCCGGCTGCACCGCGATCGGCGGCGCTCTGCTCTGGGCGCTGCAACCCGTAGCCCCGAAGACCGCCGAGAACCTCTACACGCCCGATGGAGCGAACCGCGCCGAAGTCGTCACCGGTGCGCCCGCCGACTATGGCAAGGTGCCGAAGCTCGGACCGCCGCTACCCGGCGATCTCGGGCGGCCGATCGTCTCGGCGCAGCAGAACGGCGAAACGATTCCGGTGCCGCCGATGGGAAATCCGCCCGCCGACGAGGCGCGCGATCGGGCGCGGCTGGAGCGCGAGGCCGCCACGGCGAGCCGGATATTCCTTGGAGGAGGGGCCTCGGGCGCGCCGGTGGCGGACGCGCAGCGTGGATCGATCGAACCGTCCGCCGCGACCATGTCGGCACCCGAAGGTGGCGCGCGGACTCCGGCGGCGGCGCGGCGCGCCTTTCTCGCGGGCGGCTCCGCCGAACCGTTCGAGAGTGCCGAGCGCGTTCATGCGCCTGCTTCGCCATACATCCTCCAGGCGGGAAGTCTCATTCCGGCCGCACTGATCACTGGGATCAGGTCCGACCTTCCCGGACAGGTCACGGCGCAGGTGACCCAGAATGTCTATGATAGCCCGACGGGTCGCATTCTCCTCATTCCGCAGGGTGCCCGGCTGATCGGCGACTATGAGAGCGAAATATCCGTGGGGCAGGAGCGCGTCTTGCTGGCCTGGAACCGGTTGATCCTGCCCGGTGGCCGATCGATCCGGCTCGATCGTCAGCCCGGCGCCGATGCGCGGGGCATGGCGGGGCTTGCCGATCGCACCGACCATCATTGGGGGTCGATGCTGCGCGCGGCGCTCGTCTCTACGTTGCTCGGCGTCGGAGCCGAACTTGGCTCGGACGGGGATGATGCGCTCGTGCGGGCGCTTCGCGACGGGCCGCAGGATACAGTCAACCAGTCGGGACGGCGGCTCGTCGAGCGTCAGATGAACATCTCGCCAACCCTCACGATCCGCCCCGGCTTCGCTTTGCGGGTCCTTGTCACACGCGATCTGATACTCGAACCGCCGGCAGGTGCGGCCCCATGAGCAAGCTGCGCCTAGGCCCCATCGCCGACGACAAGCCCGTGAAGCTGTCGATCGAATTGCCGGGATCCCTCCATCGCGAATTGCTAGTCTATGCCGAGGTGCATGCGAAGGCCAATGGCCTCTCGGCGCCTATGGCGCCGGAAAAGATCGCGGTGCCGATGATCGAGCGCTTTATCGCGACCGATCGTGGATTTGCGACGGAACGGCGGCGGCGCTGAGTGTCTGCGGCGTCATCCTCACGTCGGTCAGGCGTGATCACCCATATGTGTTCGTTCAAACCGCTGGCGGCGGTGCGCCAAAGAAAAGACGCCCGCGCGATCGAAACCGTGCGGGCGTCAGATGAAGATCTCTGTTTCCTGAAAGGAAGAGCTCTTCTGGGTCGCACCGCGCGGATAGCGTCGCGAGCCGACCGATAATTGTACGGCAGCGCCAAAAGATACCCTGGAGCTCAAACCGTTGTCGGCTTTCGGTTAGTTTCAGTCAGAAACCCGGCGATCTCCGATCGGCCAAGACCAGCGATTCCCCTGAGTAGCGAACATTCCGGGGAGAGGGGGTCATTTCTTGCCCTATTTGCTCAAAGAATTCCTGTGTCCTTTAGCCAATCTTCCACGAGCGTCGGCCATCGCTCAACGGGATGACGCAGCGGGCGCATGGCGAAGGCGTGCCCTCCCTTGGCAAAGAGATGGACTTCCGCTGGAACACCTGCCTCGTCCAGCGCTCGCGCATAGACTATGCTATTGCAAATCGGATCGACGGGATCGTCCCAAGCCTGAAGAAGAAATGTTGGCGGGGTCATCTTGGTAACTTTGATACCAGGATCAAGCGAGCCCCCCGATCTGCACAGGTGGCCTGGGAACATTGCGATGGCAAAATCGGGCCGGCTGCTCACTTTGTCTATTTCGTCGACCGGCTCATAAGCAGGTTCGAATATATTGCTGGTCTGCGCGACCAGATACCCTCCGGCTGAGAAGCCTATGACACCGATCTTGCGGGGGTTGATCTTGAGCTCGCTGGCGCGCGAGCGCACCAGGCGTATCGCACGCTGGGCGACCTGCAACGCAAGGAGGTGCTTGGGCGTCACTGCACAATGGCAGTCTTCATCATAATGGTGGCCGCTTTTGGGAACATGGTATTTGACGAGCACGCAAGTGGTGCCTCTTGAAGTCAGCCAGTCGCGAACTTCACTACCTTCCAGATCGATCGCGAGCTTGGAGAATCCTCCGCCGGGAAAAACCAGCATCGCTGTGCCATTGCCTGGTTGTTGGGCGGGAAACACCGTGAGAGTGGGCACAGTGACGTTGAAGGCGCCGGTAACCGGACGTCCGGCGAAGCGTTTCGGATTCGTTGCCGTTTCGCTATACTCTGGAGGAAGTTTGACATCCTCCATGTTCGGCGCCGCTCCAGGCCACGGTGGCGTCTGCTGATGGCCCGCTGGGGTTGCCACACGCCCTCCTCCCTGCCCTCAACGCTTGCCGTCTCGGGCATCTTTGTCGGGCCCTTAGCGTCAGGATCACGCGTCTCGGCCTCGCTGCAGCCAACAACGAAGCCTTGAAAGCACAAAAGGCCTGCTGGAATCACGCTTCGCTGCAATGAAATTCCGAACCGCCCCACATTCCGCATTTTCCTGCTTCCTCACCTCGGATCGCCACCGGAAAAATTTCTCCTGACGACATCCAACCCTTAATTGACCGGGTGACCAAAGGATGATTTCTCGGGCCAGCGTCCAATTTTTTTACGGACATGCCGTGGGTCGGCGATCAATCTCGCTAAACACGCGCCGCGCCTTTGAAGCCGCAGCGCGGTTGTCTGAACAACCTGAATAGGTCGATCGGGCAAGCACTGCTCGCGTCTCAGGCAGGGTGCGATACGGCGCGTCTGGGAGCTTCATCTCTTACCCCGAGCGATCGAAATCCTGCCCCAGCTGCGCGCCGAAGCCGACCTGATCTACGCGCGGCTGCTCCATATGATTTCACCGACTGAAATACGCGCGGTCCGCGCATTGCTGACGAAAATGTCAGGCAATCTCGAAAGCGGATCGGAAGACATGCCTCCTCGATAGAAGCACTGAAAGATTTGAAATGGCCGACGCCATTCATCGTCAGCAAGCCGATTTCCCCAATTGGCGCCGCTCGCGTTTGCGGCGGCGCACCGCCGCCGTTCTGCCCCCTCTGCACCAAATCGCCAGCACTGACGACTAACGAATTGCGAATATGGCGGCAGGGAGCCCTACCTACCTCTTGTCGTGTCAGCAAAATCGTCCGACCGAGCCGGCGATCTTTCGGCGGTGAGGGCCCTTCCTCGAGGCAGACCGCTCTTGGCTTCGCATGCCAACGCCAATTGACCGACGAGCCATTTTGTGCAACGTGTTGTCTACTAGGAAACGAATCTCTGCTTGGAGACCGACGTGGCTCAACCCGAGCGCTTCATGCGAGGACAGAGTGCCGGTGGCTGCGCTTGTGGCGACGGGCCGGTCTTTGAAGTGAGGCTGGGCGCCGACGGTCAGCCTCTGGCATTCGCCGACGCCTATCCCAACGCGCTTCCAATCCTGAAGAGGCTCGCACGCGGTCGGGTACCGAACAAGCTAGTGCTTCCCCTTTCGGCGGATCGCCCGACACGACACGTCTGATATCGGGGCAGCGGGGACTACCAGATCGCTCTCGACGGGCTCGCCGAAGCCGGCCGCTCTTTGCCTCGGGCCCTGCGCGTTGAAGGATCGAACGTTCGCGACGAGCGGGCGATAACAACCCTATGCTGCCGGATGCCGCTCAGCACATCGCCCCGGTCATGACGACACCCCTCTCGGGACTCGCGATAAGGCTTGCTTCGAATCAAAACAAACAGTACAGACTGACTGATTAGTGGATTTGAGGTGGCAAATGCTGGAGCAGCTACGGTTCGTACGGATCCCGGTTCAGTCGCTTAGCGAAGCCACGCGGCTCGCCGTTGATACCGTCGGCCTGCAGCACAGCGAACGGTTGCCGGAAGCCGAACGGTTCCGTTCTGACTCTCGGTCCTATTGCCTGGAGTTCGACGGTTCCGGGAGCAGCCTCCGGCCCAGCGTGGCGGTGTCGCTGAGAACCGTCGAGCAGCTGCAGGAAGTCTCCGGGAAACTCAGGGAGCGAAATTGGGATGTCGAGGCGATCCCTCACGATCTGTGTCGAAGCCGCCGCTATCACGCGGGGCTCGCCTGTCGCGACCTAAGCGGCAATCTCATCGAGCTGGTCGTTCGGGCCGAGGAGAGCGGCGAGCGATATTTTCCATCGCGCGATGCGGGAATTGTCGGCCTGTCACACGTGATCCTCGGCAGCCGGGACCCGGCGTCTGACGCCGCTGTGTGGGTGGACATCCTCGGAGCGCGGATCACCGATCGGGTGGGCGACGCAATCTACCTCGGCTGGGACGATCAGCATCACAGGATCATGATTGTGCCGAGCAAGCGCGAGAGCTTCCTCGTCGTGGGGTTTGAGGTCGAGAGCATCGACGCCGTGATGCAGTCGAAATATTTTCTCCTTGACCGGCAGGTCGGCATTGTCCGCGGCCCAGGCAAGGAACCCGCGAGCGGTGAAGTGTTTCTGACCTTCAGCGGGCCCTCGCCCGACAGCTATTTCACCTATTCGACCCGATCGGATCCGTCGCCCGTCGGACGCCGGCCACGGCAGTTTGCCGATTCTCCCGCCTCGCTATGCAGTTGGGGTTCGACCTCCAACCTCGAAGAATTGGGAGGAACGTTGCCATGACCATCAACATCATTGACATCGCTTATACTCGTCTCAAGACACCAGATGTCGCGGCCGCTACCGATTTCGCCACGCGAATACTTGGCCTGGAGCCTGTCGATCGCGCGGTTGATCGCCTGTCGTTTCGCTCCGACAGTCGCATGAGCACGCTGAGCTACGAGATCGGCGACCCGTCCGAAACGATTGTCGGCTTCGAATTGGCGAATGGGGAGGATCTCCTCAATGCGGCGAAAACGCTCGAAGCATTGGGGTATGAGGTGCGTCACGGATCGCATGAGGAACGCGAGCAGCGTCACGTTTCCGAATTCATAGCATTTCGTGACCCCAGTGGGGGTCGCATCGAATTCGCGGTTTCGCCGCAGATCGGTGGCAATGGCGCGCAGCTGTCTCGCGACGCGGGAATTACGGGTTTCAGTCATGTTGGTCTGTTCAGTCGGGATCCCGGTCGCGATGAGCATTTCTGGACGCAAATTTGCAATGCACGCGTCAGTGACCGGGTAGGCGAGCTCCCGCTGCTCCGTCTGAGCCAGATTCACCACAGCATCGCGCTCGTCCCCGCAGACCGGTGCGGTATCCAGCACATCAACCACCAGGTTCAGTCGATCGACGATGTGCAGCGCAGCTACGCGCTGCTTAGCCAGCATAAGGTTCCCATCGTCTTCGGGCCCGGCCGGCATCCGACTTCGGGCGCGCGGTTCGTATATTTCGAGGGTCCCGACGGGATGGTCTTTGAATATTCCGTCGGCGTGCGCGAGGTCGACGAAGAGACCTACAGGGAACGCCAGTTCGGCTTTGAACCGAAGAGCTTCTGCATGTGGGGCGCAACCCCGAAAATCAAGGAGTTGTCCACATAGACTTGGGCCCCGGTGGGCAGCGGGCATGGGATGAATGTGACCGCATCGCGAGGTGACGCGGGCGGCGAAATAGCAAAGAGAAAGGATGGGAGATGACGGTTCCGGAGGCTTATCTTCAAGACATTGTCTGGCCGGCAAATTTTAACGAAATCCCCAAGGAGATTTTCGTCCGGCAAGACCTCTACCAAGCCGAGATCGACCGGATTTTCCGTGGAGCCGAGTGGCATCCCGTTGCGCACGAAAGCGAAGTGCCGCACCCGGGGGACTTCAAAACCTGCAATCTTGCGGACGTCCCCCTGCTCATCATCCGCGGCGACGACGGACGGGTCAGGGCATCTTCAACGCCTGCTCACATCGCAGCACCCAGATCGAGGTAAAGCCTTCGGGCAATCGAGCCGAATTTGAATGCCCCTATCATCGGTGGCTGTTCAACAAAGAGGGCGAGTTGGTCGGCTGCCCCAATCAGCGCGAATTCATCCCCGGTTTCGACAAGAAAGACTATCCGCTGACCCAGCCGCGGCAGGAATCGGTCGGCGGCCTCCTGTTCGTGACGCTGTCGCCGGACACCGAAAGCCTCGACGACTTCCTGCAGGAAGCGAAAGGGTCGTTGCTGGACATCATGGCCGGTGACGGACGCCTCAAGCTGATTGGCTATCATCGGGTCCGGTATCTGACCAACTGGAAAGCCTATAGCGACAACGACGGCTATCATCCGCCGCTCCTGCACCAGGCGTTCACGATGCTCAACTGGCAGGGCGGCGCAGGCCGCCAGTATGCGACCACCGGACGTGGCCATTATTGCATCGAAACCGAGTTGACCGTTCCCCAGCCCACGAGCGTAATCCGCGATGCTTCGGTCATCGAGTTTCGCGACGAGGGGCGGCCAAAAAATGCCAGCGTGCTCGCTCTCTTTCCGATGCTCGTCGCCTCAAATTACCTGAACGTCATCAGCATCCGTTTCGCTACGCCTGTCGCAATCGACGAGGTGGAAGTCACCTACGCCTATTTCGCGCATCAGGACGACGATGAGGCGATGGTTTTGCACCGAATAAGGCAAAGCTCCAACGCGATCGGCCCGTCCGGCCTGATCAGTATGGAAGACGCCTCGGTTTTCCACCGGGTCCAGATCGGCAATCGCACCCCCGGCAAGGCCATCTTCCAAAAAGGCGTCACCGATCCATCCCGGCTCGGGTTCGAATTCCGTCAGAACGACGAGAGCGGCAATCTTCCGCACTGGGAATATTATCGCGCCGCCATGGGCTTCCGGAGGAGGGAGGCATGACGCGCTTGACGCTCGACGAGCTCGCGCGGCTCGATGAACTCCAGTCGGCATATATGTCGGCACTGGACGGGAAGAAAATGCGGTCGTGGCTCGACACGTTCGAAGATGATCCGAGCGCGAGTTACATCTGCATCGCGCGCAACGATGTAGAGAGCGGCCTGCGCGTGGCGATGATGCTCGACGACTGCCGCGACAGGTTAATCGATCGCTGCACCTTCATCGAAGACATATGGGCGGGTACATTCCAGGACTATCGTACCCGGCATTTCGTTCAGCGCGTGCACGCCGGCCGCCGCGCGGATGGTCTCGTCGACATGGTCTCGAACTTCTCCGTGATCTTTACCCCCGACGATACCGGGCTGCCGCAGCAGCTGGCCGCCGGGACCTACGAGGACATTATTCGAATGGAAGACGATCAATGTCGCTTTCTGTCGCGGAACGCGGTGACCGACAACGCGGTCGTGCCGCGGTATCTGGTGTTTCCTTTGTGAGTGGTGACAGAATAACCTTATAAATCAATGACTAAATAATCGGGAGGGAGACCGAAAATGAAAGGCCTTTTTGCATCCAAAGCGCTGCTGATGATGACGGCAGCCGTGACCGCCGCGCCATCCATGGCGCAAACGGCGCCCGTTGGCGGTTTGTCCGCGCCCAGCCCGTCGGCCCCAGCCGAGGATCAGGATCAAACCTCGACGCAGAGCGGCCTCGTAGATATCGTCGTGACCGCGACGCGCCGGGAACAGAAGTTGCAGGATGTGCCGGTCGCGGTGACCGCCGTGACTTCGGAATCGCTTGGCCGTTCGGGTGCGGCCGACATCCGGAATCTCACTCAGGTCGTGCCCGGCTTCTTCGGTGGCCGCGCTGCGGGCGTGTTCCTGCCCGTTATCCGCGGGGTGGGGTCGAGCAGTATTTCGGTCGGGGACGAGTCAAACGTCGCAACCTATGTCGATGGAATCTACCAGGGAGACCCATTTTCCACCTGGACCGATCTCGTCAAGGTCGACCGCGTCGAGGTCCTGCGCGGGCCGCAGGGGACAATATTCGGTCGGAACGCGACGGGCGGGTTGATCAATGTCATTACGCCTGATCCCAGTTTCGACTTCAGCGGCATGGTTTCGGCGCGCGCGGCCGCCCTCGAGACGGGCGACGGAGACTATAATGTGCGCGGCTATCTGACTGGTGGCCTGTCCGATACGATTGCAGCCGATATCGCCGGAATTTACCGCAAAACGGACAGTTTTGTCGACGATCTCGTGCGCGGTGGGAAAGCTGGCGGCTATCAGGTTGTCGATGTCCGCAGCAAGCTGATGTACCGCGGCGAGAACGGAACCAAGATCGTCCTCACGGGAGAATATTTCGATCGCAAGGGCTCGGAGAATGTCTACCAGCCCTATGAGAATAACACGGCAGGTCGAGCCTTTCCCGGCGCGATCCTCCCGTTGAAACCCTGGCAGCTGTCCGCCGATCTGCGCCCCTCGCTCGCCACCCGGCGATACAGTGTCGCCTTGCAGACACGCTTCGATCTAGGCGGGGTCAATCTGGAGACGACCGGGGCATATGCCTCCAACCGAACCTCTCAGGCGACGGATTCGGATTCGTCGAATATCTTGCTCGCGACTTTTGTGGCCCCCAAAATCGCTTCGGAATATTATAGTCAGGAAGTGCGCCTGCTCTCGTCCGGCTCCGGGCCGCTTCAATGGATCGCTGGTTTATATGCCTTCCACCTCTCCGGCGACGCCAACTTCATTCTGAGCAGTCGCGCTGATCCGAGCCAGCCACTGCTCGTGCGCACATTCGACCCCGTCCTGAAGACGACCTCCTATGCCGGATTCGCCGAGGCGACGCTTGAGGTCGTCCCGCGCCTGTTCGTGACGGGCGGCATTCGCTACACCCATGAGAAAAGAAGTTTCGATCAGATCGTAAACGGCGTCGCCCTTTTTCCGCAGACAGCGGAAAAATCCTTTAACAGGGTCACGTATAAAGGCACGGTCCGGTTCGAAATCGGACCGGACACGAATATCTACGCGACCTACAGCACCGGCTTCAAAAGCGGTGTGTTCAACATGACTGGCGTGTCGCCTCTCGCGGTCGATCCCGAGACGCTCAAAGCCCTCGAAGGCGGTATCAAGTCTGACATCACGCCCTGGCTGCGCGCCAATCTCGCCTTGTATCGTTATGATTATAAGGATTTGCAGGTCACTGCCCGCGATCCGTTGGGTCCCGGTTATGTCCTGCAGAACGCCGCGAACGCCACTCTTTACGGCGGCGAACTCGAAACCACTTTGGCGCCAACCGATCATTTCCGGGTCAACGCGGCGGTCGCCTACGCCCATGCGGAATATGACGATTTTCCGCTCGCGCAAGTTTTCATTCCCCGGCCAACGGGAGGCAATATCGTGTCGCAAGCGGATGTGTCGGGCAACCGCCTACCGCGGGCACCTCGCTGGACCTTTAACATCGCTCCAAGTCTCGACGTACCGCTCGCATCGGGAATGTTGAACATCAACGGCACCCTGTTCCGCAGTTCGGTCGTCTATTTCGACTTCCTGAATTCCGTGAAGCAGGATCCCTATACGGCGATCAACAGCGAAATTTCGTGGCGAACGGATGACGAAAAGTTTCGGTTCTCGATCTGGGCGACGAATTTGACCAATGAGAAGATCATCCAGGAAGTTCGGCCCGGCGCGCTTGGCACCGATCTCAGGTACGAGCTCCCCCGGCGTATCGGCGCCGGCGTCGAAGTGAAATTCTGATGCGATCGCCGGTCATAGGCTGGCTCGCCCCTCCAGTATTGAGAGCATAGATGGCAATTCCAGATCAGTACGACCTTTACTATGATGGCGGGTGGCATGCACCGACGGCGGGCGGGTACAGCCCCTCGCACAATCCGGCCAACGGCTCGCTCATCGCACATGTCGCGCAGGCAGAAAGCGAGGATGTCGACCGGGCAGTCCTCGCTGCCGCCGTCGGATCGAGGGTCTGGCGCGATGTGCCACCCCTCGAACGTGCCCGGCTGCTGCGCGAAGTAGCGGCAGTCATTCGCCAGAATGCAAAGGAATTGGCGCAACTCGATGCTCTCGATTGCGGCAACCCAGTCCGCGAACTGGCGGCCGACTCCCATGTGGCAGCCGCGCTCATCGACTATTTCGCCGGGCTGGTGACGGAGATGAAAGGTGCTTCGGTCCCCGTCGGACCCGATGCGGTCAACTTCTCCGTCAGGCAGCCATTTGGCGTCGTCGCCCGCATTCTGGCCTTCAATCATCCGTTTCTGTTCTGCGCCGGCAAGGTTGCCGCTCCCCTCGCTGCCGGCAATGCGGTAATCGTCAAGCCATCCGAACAGGCTCCCCTTTCAGCACTCCGCTTCGCCGAGCTGATCGACGGTTTGTTGCCGTCGGGTACGTTCAGCGTCCTTACGGGAGGAGCCGAAACGGGGGCGGCGTTAGCGGCCCACCCCAAGGTGGCGATGATCAGCCTGGTGGGGAGCGCGGCTGCAGGTCGCGCTCTAATGCGCGAGGCCAGTCCCACGCTCAAGCCAGTCTTGCTCGAACTTGGCGGCAAAAATGCCCTGATCGCCTATGGCGATGCCGATCCCGCCGAAGTAGCAAAAGCCTTAATCCAGGGGATGAATTTTGCGTGGTGCGGTCAATCGTGCGGGTCGACGAGCCGGGCACTCATACATGAGGATATCTACGACGCGGTTCTGGCTCGCATCGAGGAGGAAGCCCGGCGGTTTCAGCCGGGCGATCCGTCCAACGAGGCGACTTCGATGGGCGCGATCATTAGCGCGAAACAGCATGAGCGCATAGTCGGATTCATCGATAGCGCCCAGGCGGAAGGCGCTCGCCTGATATGCGGCGGGGGGCCACCAGCCGACCAAGCTCTTGCGCGCGGCCTGTACATCGAGCCGACGGTGTTTGCCGACGTTACCCCTGACATGCGCTTGGCCCGCGAAGAGGTTTTCGGGCCGGTGCTCGGAATCCTGCGATGGTCCGACGAGCCGACGATGATCGAGGTCGTCAACGAACTGGAGTATGGATTGACCTGCTCCATCTGGACACGAGATCTCGAACGCGCGCACCGCACCGCCATGGCCGTCGACGTAGGCTATGTCTGGATCAACGAGACCTCACGCCACATTCTTGGAGCCCCTTTCGGCGGAATGAAACAGTCGGGCATCGGCCGTGAGGAATGCCTCGGCGAACTGCTGGCGTTCACCCAGGAGAAAAATATCTTCATCTCGTTGGGATCAGGCAACCGGTGACGGGCGGGGGCGCGCCTCCTGTGCTGCAACCGGCGCTCGGCACAGCACGCACGCCGCCTGGCGAGGGCGAAGCCGCGCTGGCTGTGGCGGGGGCGGCTTTCCGCCGCCGCATCGCCATGTTTTTCCTGACCTTTGCTCTCACACTCAACTTTGTTGACCGGCAGATCGTCAACATTCTAGCCGAACCGATCCGGGAAGAGTTGCAGCTGGCGGACTGGCAAATCGGGCTGATGTCGGGCCTTGCCTTTGCCTTGCTTTATAGCGTCGCCGGAATCCCGCTCGCGCGCTGGGCGGATCGCGGCAACCGGCCAAAGATCATGGCATTTTCCGTTCTCGTCTGGAGCGGGTTCACCATCGCCTGCAGCCTCGCGCGAAGCTTTCCCCAACTTTTGGTGGGGCGTGTCGGAGTGGGGATTGGCGAGGCCGGCCTGACACCTGCCGCAAATTCGCTCATCGTCGATTATTACCCACCCGAGCGGCGCGCGTCGGCGCTTTCGCTCTACTATCTTGGCGTGCCGTTGGGAACGTTGGCGGGGATGGCATTGGGAGGGCTGGTTGCCGATGCCTATGGCTGGCGCACCGCCTTTCTGGTGGCCGGCATACCAGGTGTCGTCCTTGCCCCCTTTTTGCTGCTGGTTTTGCGCGAACCGCGCAAGGCGCACGCCGCTCTGTTGCGAACGGCGCCGCCGGGCGCTCTCGCGGCGGTAAAGACGCTTTGGGCGGTTCGCACCTACCGGCTCATCGTGATCGCGACTGCGCTGCAAGCCGCGGTAGGATATGGCTTCGGACCTTTCATCGCATCTTTTTTTATCCGCAATCATGGCCCGGAGATCGTCGCCATGGCCACCCAGGCCGGGATGGGGGTTTCGGGGTTCCTGGGCCTGACGCTCGGTCTTTCCACAGGTCTCGCAGGCGCCGCCGGCGTGTGGCTCGGTGGGTTGCTGGCCGATCGGTTCGGCCGGAGCGACGTCCGAGCCTATGTAACCATCCCTGCGTTTGCGTCGCTGGCGGCCCTTCCCTGTTATGCCGTCATCTTCAGCATCGACAGTGGCGCGCTGGCGCTTGCGGGCCTTGCGCTTCCCAACATGCTAGGGGCCATGTGGATGGGCCCGGTCCACAGTACCCAGCAAAGCGTCTCACCGCCGGAGATCCGTGGCGGCGCGACCGCCCTCTTCCTTCTGGTCTTGAACCTGGTCGGCGTGGGTTTGGGACCGCTGTTCGTCGGGACGGCCAGCGACGCGATCTCGTGGCAGTTCGATCAAGATTCCGGCAGGAGTTTGCGTGCCGCCCTCATCCTTACAAGCCTGGTCGCACCATTCTCCGCATTTCTTTTCTGGCGCGCGCGGTCGTCGATCGGGCGCGACATGACCAGGTGGAAGGCCGTCAATCCAGTGTGACACAAATTGTTCATCATCATTGTCTGGAGAATGAAATTGTCAGCGGAAAATCATCTAGCAATGGGCGCCGGCGGCACCTTGCCGGCCGGCAAGGGCGATCGCGCGCCGTCAGGACCGCACCGCATGCCGGACCGCCTCGACATACGCGGCCGCGACTATGACGCGGCAGGCCTGCGATCGCTTGTGGCACCGGGCTGGATTCATTCGGCGGTGTATACCGACGCGAAGATTTTCAATCTTGAACTCGAGCGGATTTTCCACACCGGTTGGCTGTTCATCGGCCATGAGAGCGAGATTGCAAAAACGGGCGAGTTCAAGCGTCGGCAGATGGGCCGTCAACCGGTCATTTTTGTTCGCGGCCAGGATGGCGAGATCCGCGTTTTCCTGAACCGCTGCCGACACAGGGGCGCAATCGTCTGCGAGGTGGACGAAGGCAGGGACAGCTTTTTCCGCTGCTGGTATCACGGCTGGACCTATTCCAATGCTGGCGAACTGGTCAGCGTTTCCGGGCCCGACGGCTATGGGCCGAGTTTCGACGCCAGCGAAAACGGTCTCACGCCGGTGCCGCGGGTCGAAAATTATCGCGGCTTCATATTCGCGGCTTTGAGCGAAAAGGTCCTTCCGCTCGAGGACTATCTCGGCAACGCAGCCAAGGTGATCGACATCCTGGTCGACGCGGCGCCGGGCGGAGAGTTGAGCGTGCGAGCCGGATCGAACCGGACGATCTATAAAGGAAATTGGAAGCAGGTCGGGATGGATGGATATCATCCGTTGTTCGTCCATGCCTCGGTGCTGGCGACATGGGAACGACACACCGATTCGGGTCACAGCCTCGGTGCCACGCACAGTGCGAACCCCTTCGACTTCGACGGAATCTCGGAAACGCGCGACTTCGGTCATGGCCACACGATGCTCGATTTCCGTAAGCATCGGCTCAAGCACTCGGGAAAATATCGCGCGCTTCTGGAAAACACGCCGGGAGGGGCAGACTATATCGACGCGCTCTATGCAGAGCATGATGTTGCCTGGGCGGACATGCTGCTTGCCATGGCGGGCGATCCTCACGTCGGCGTTTTTCCAAACCTGCAACTGATCAACAACCAGATCCGGATCGTTAATCCCCTGTCTGTCGACGAGACCGAGGTCGTGATGTTCCCTGTGCTGTTCTCCAACGTCAGCACCGAAATCAATGCGCTGCGACTTCGCCAGCATGAATCCTTTTATGGACCCGCAGGATCCGGATCGACAGACGACGCCGAGATTTTCGAGCGGGTGCAACTCGGCCTGGAGGCTAATCTCGATCCGTGGATCAATATATCGCGCGGGATGGAGCGCGAGTGGGTTGATGAAGATGGGACGATCGTCGGACATGTTTCCGACGAGGTTCCGCAGCGCGCTCAGATCCGGCAATGGCTGGCGATGATGGCCGAAGAATCGCCCGATGGGAGGCGTTAGGATGAACATGGTAGCAGCAGATCTTTGCGATATCACCGTCTTCTCGGAATTGAAGGAGAGCCGGGCAATCCTGCCCGGGAGCGACATTTTCGGCAAAATCGAAGCATTTTTGTATTTTGAGGCCGAGTTGATGGACAGCCACGCCTATGACGATTGGCTCGCGCTCTGGGAGCCGGGCGGACTCTACTGGGTTCCCTCCAATCAGGCCGACCTCGACCCGGATCGGTCCGTCTCGATCATCTACGAGCATTATGACCAGATCTCGGATCGAATATTCCGCCTGAAGGATAAGCGGATGCATTCGCAAAGTCCGAAGTCGCGTCTGATCCGCATCGTCTCGAACATTACGGTCACCGCATCCGGCGGATCCGATGTCCTTGTCAGTTCAAACTTCATCCTGGGCGAGGCGCGCTCCGGTCAGCATCAATCCTTGTTCGCGCGCGCGACCCACCTCCTGAAACAGGGGGCCGATGGCTTCAAAATCTTGGGCAAGAAGGTCTATCTGATCAACAATGATGCGCCCATGCGCAATGTGACCTTCCTGCTATGAGAGGTGCAGGCGAAGGAGCGGGCAAGCCGCGCCGTGAGCAGCCACTCATCGCTACCGTCATTGGCGATCCGGCGGGTATCGGTCCAGAGGTCTGTGTCAAGGCACTCGCCGCCGGCAACCACGCGGCGCGGCACCTATTGATCGGAAGCATCGACGCTGTCCGGTTCGCGGCCGCGGCGAGCGGGATTAGCCCTCCCATCTACCAGGTGGAAACGCCGGATGAGGTGTCCGATGCGGTTGGCGAAATCGCCGTTCTCGACCACGGCTCGCTGGCGAGGGGGGCATGGGATATCGGACAGTCGGGCGCCGCTTCGGGCCGGGCGGTGATAGAATGGATCCGCTTGGCCGAGCAATTGGCTCGCAATGGAGAGATCGATGGCTGGATCATGGCCCCGGTCGACTCGCAATCACTCAAGGCGTCTGGCGAAATATCGTCCATCGACGATCTTCAGCCGGCTGGAACCTATCTATTGCGAGTCAGCCCCTCGTTGCGGATCGTTCCAATCACCGAGCATATCAGCATCGCCGAGGTCCCGGGCACTGTCTCTGCCGCGGCGGTGTCGTCGCTGATCGGTCTCGTTGACGAGACTTTCAGGCGTTGGGGCGTCAATGCCCCCAGGATCGGCGTCGCCGGCCTGAATCCGCACGCGATGGGAACTGAAGAAGTGCGCGAGATCGCGCCGGCGGTCGAACGGGAGCGCGCGGCGGGGCGCCGCGTCGAGGGGCCGGTGTCGCCCGATTCGATATTTCGTCTTGCCATGGAGGGACGATACGACGTTGTTGTCTCAATGTATCATGACCAGGGCCAGATTGCGCTCAAGACGGCTGCCTTCGAAGGCGCGTGCACCATCTATATCGGCCTCGATTATGTTCATCTGACCGTACCGCACGGATCTGCCATGGAAATTGCGGGACAGGGCATCGCCCAGCACGCCAGCATGGCCTCCGCGATGAAGATGGCCGAATCACTCTGCTTCGGGAGAGGGTTTTATGCCGGCGACGATTGACCCCGGACTTCAGATGCAGGTGCGCATGGCGGCGCGCGGCCTGGCGCACGCCGGGCTCGTGCACGCGTTCGGCCATTGCAGTGCGCGCATCGATGCGCGGCACTTTCTTGTCTGTGCCGCAATGCCCATGGGGCTTATCAAGGACGAACCCGGTACTATTGTCTCGGTCGATGGCGCCCTTCCCCAAAAAGTGCTTGGCGAAGTGCGCGCGCACCAGGCGATTTATGCCGCGCGGTCCGATGTCGGCGGCATTTGTCGCATCATGCCCGCCGCCACCATGTCGTTGTCGACGCTCGGGATCACACCGGCGGCGCGGCACGGCCTAGGCGCCTATTTCGCTCCCCGGCCGCCGCTTTGGGACGATCCCAGGCTCCTGCGCGACGACGCTTCAGCGAGAAATCTTGCAATTGCCCTTGGCGAGGCTCGTGCGATCGTCATGCGAGGAAATGGAGCGATTACGGTCGGGCAAGATCTGAAGGAAGCTGCGACTTTTGCCTTCTTCCTCGAAGACGCCGCGCGGGTAGAGCGCGACGTGCGCTCGATGGGGTTCGGCCCTCAACACGGGCTTCTCGATGAAGACGAGATACGCGCGCGCCAGACCCTGGCCGGCGGCGTCGTTGAGCGGATGTGGAGTTGGCTGACGGCGATGGACGTGACCGAAGGTCGAGGAGCAAGCGGCGGATGACGTCAGGCGCGGTGCTCGCATATGCGCCGTTGCCTCGCCCGAATACCAGCAAGAAAGAGGAAACGATATGACCGACATGACCAAGACAGACACCTTCGCGGGGCGCGTCGCGCTCATCACGGGCGCGGGACAAGGAATCGGGCGGGTTTTCGCCAAAGGCTTCGCGCGCGCCGGTGCGAAAATCGCCATCGTCGAACTGAACGAAGACAGCGGACGGTCGGTAGCGGCCGAGGTCGAAGCGGCATGTGGCGCCGGCACCGTTATCGCCATTCGGGCCGATGTGGCCGATCCGGCAGCCGTCGACGCCGCCATAGCGGAGACATTGGAGGCCTTTGGCCGCATTGACATCGCCATCAACAATGCGGCGATCTTCTCGACGCTGAAAATGCGGCCCTTCGAGGAAATCCCGTTTGACGAGTGGAGACAGGTCATGCGCGTGAACGTCGATGGCGTAATGCTGGTGTCCAAGGCGTGCGCGCCGGTAATGCGAGGTAATCGTCATGGGCGCATCATCAACATCTCGTCCGGGGTGGTGACTATGGGCCGACCGCACTATTTACATTATGTGGCTTCCAAAGCGGCGGTGGTCGGTATGACGCGCGCCATGGCGCGTGAACTCGGCGCCGACGGGATCACGGTGAATGCGCTGCTTCCGGGCGCAACCTTCACGGAGATCGAGCGCGAGACGGTGACGCCCGCGCAAAAGACCCAGATATTGAACATGCAGTGCATCAAGCGCCACGAGACCGCAGACGACTTGCTCGCCGCAGCGCTTTACCTCGCGTCCGACGGCGCAGAATTTGTGACGGGCCAGTCGATAGCCGTCGATGGCGGTACGACGTTTCGCTGAACAGGCCCGCAACGAGGCGGGCGGAATGGCCAGCCGGGTGCGGACGGCATCTTGTTGCATCTCGCAGCTATGACTTTGACAAGCCCGATAGGAAAGCTATGCCATCTGTACGTTCGGCCGCATGAGGGTCTCGGCAAGAGGTGTAGCAGACGCAGTGGCGGACATTTCCCCAGCTCACGACAATTCGCACAAGCCACAAGGCGAACGCAGTAGAAAGATGCGGGCTCGAATCCTTTCGGCCGCTATCAATCTGTTGCGCGAGAAAGGTTATTCGGCGTTTCGCGTCGCAGACGTTGCCGAAAGCGCAGGCGTCTCTCGCGGAGCGCAGCTTCACCATTTTCCGACAAAGGACCAACTAGTCGCCGCCTGCCTGGAGCAGGTTTTTTCGGCAGCCCTGGAGAAGGCGACCGCTGCCGCGGGTAAGGCTATCGAAGATGACGGCCTCCTCGAGGCTGCATGCGACGATGCAGAGGCATTCTTCTACGGTGAAGATTTTTTGATCGCGCTCGACCTCGTCATCTCGGGAAACAAGCTTCGGGCCCTCGCCGACGATGTTCGCGGTATGTCGCAGCAACGACGCGTCGGGGCCGAGCAAGTCTGGGTCAGCCGTTTTGCCAAGACCGGCCTGTCTCCGTCTGACGCCGAAGACATATTGTGGCTGCTGTGGAGCGTGCTCCGCGGATTGGCGGTGCGAGCCCAAATCGGAAAGGACCCCGAGCGGGCAAGGCGCGTCACCGAGCTGACAATTGCCTTGCTGTCCGGCTATGCGCAGTCGCTGCGGGAGCGGAACGACGGGACGGGCGGCCCAGACGCTATTGGTTGAAGCTTGCGATGACAAGCTTCTCGCCGCGCAGTGATCGCTGCCCAACCATGGGGTCCCGTTCCCTCAAGCCGCGTAGACATTACCAGAGCGTTCGCGCAGTTGCTTCTTGTCGATTTTCCCTGTTGCCGTAAGTGGCACCGCGCCGACGAGGATGCGATCGGGCAGCTGCCATTTCGCGAATTCCGCGGATAGGGTTGATAGAATTTCCTTTTCGTCGGGAAGGATTCCATCATGAGGCTCGACGATCAAGAGCGGGCGCTCTTCCCATTTAGGGTGCGGAATGCCGACGACCGCGGCGATTTTGACCCCGCTGCACCCAGCGGCAACATTCTCAAGGTCGATTGAGCTGATCCACTCTCCTCCCGACTTGATGACATCTTTGGTGCGGTCTGTGATTCGCATGAACCCCTGGGCGTCGAGTGTCGCAACGTCGCCGGTATCGAACCACCCGCCGACATCGGTGCAATCCGCCGGCTGACGAAAATAGCGCTGAACCACCCACGGACCCCGCACCTGTAGCGCGCCTGCCGTCGCCCCATCGTGGGGGCAGGGGCGCCCGTCTTCGCCCAAGATGCGCATCTCGACGCCGAACTGGAGCCGTCCCTGCCGCGTCCACAATATATCCTGCATCGCTGCCTCGCCGAGGTCCGCGACGGCCGGCGTCGGTGTTGCGATCACACCGAGCGGGCAGGTCTCGGTCATTCCCCAGAGCTGAAGGACATCGACATCATGGTCGGCCTTGAAGCTTTCTGCCATCGCGCGAGGTACGGCGGAGCCCCCGATCATAATCCGCTTGAGCGTTCCCGTGTCGCCGCCGGTTGCCTCGAGGTGGGCGAGATACATGGTCCAGATCGTGGGCACCCCACCGGTAAAAGAAACCGCCTCCCCTCGGATTAGGGCCTGGAGGCTAGGACCGTCCATGCG
This sequence comes from Sphingopyxis lindanitolerans, assembly GCF_002993885.1. Taxonomy (NCBI): domain Bacteria; kingdom Pseudomonadati; phylum Pseudomonadota; class Alphaproteobacteria; order Sphingomonadales; family Sphingopyxidaceae; genus Sphingopyxis; species Sphingopyxis lindanitolerans. Next base: position 1,638,378 of record NZ_CM009578.1, on the reverse strand, counting down.
GTCGCCAGGAAGAACGAGCTTGGCGCCGCAGAGCGGCGCCACGAACGGAAGGCCCCAGGCGGTGGCGTGATAGAGCGAGGAGCAAGGCATCACGCAATCGAACGACGTGAGGCCGAACGCGCTCGCCAAGCCCGCTCCCATCGCATGCAGAACGACTGCCCGGTGGCTGTAGAGCACCCCCTTGGGATCGCCTGTAGTCCCCGAGGTGTAACAAAGAAACGCCCCGGAATTTTCATCGATTTCGGACCAGGTGATCGAGACCGGTGCCGCCGCGAGCAAGGCCTCATAGGCCAGCGCCTCGAACCTCTCGCCGATGCCGACGCCCTCGTCGGAAAGTACGATGAATTTTTCGATGTGCGGGAGGTTGGGCGCAATCCGCTCGACGAGCGCGGCGAGGTTGGGCTCGAACGCCAATATGCGACTCTCGGCATGGTTCAAGGTGAAGATCAGCTGATCGTCGGGGAGCCGGGGGTTGGCCGTGTGAAGCACTGCCCCAAGGCCCGGGACCGCGTAGAAGAGTTCCAGATGCCGGTGCGTGTTCCAGGCGAGCGACGATACCCGGTCACCGCTCCCAATCCCGGCAAGGGTGAACATGTTGGCAGCCTGCGCTACGCGGCGGGCGAGCGCTGCATAATCATAACGCCACAACCGATCGCTGCCGATCTCGCGCGACACCACTTCCCGGGTTGCGTGCGCGGCGGCGGCATATGTCAGGATCGTGCCGATCGCCAGCTGCGCAGGCTGCATTTGTCCCGTGATCGTCATCCATCCATCCTTCGACCAGTTTCGGTTGAACGGCCCGTCTTTGCGCGACAGCAAACAAAGTCCGCCAGCACAAGCCACCGAGGCTCATGCTGGCGGACACGGCGGCAGCCCGGCCGCACGCGATCCTTGGGAACAAGCCCTTGGACCGCGTTTGGGCGCGTCAGAACCGGAGTTCGGCGCTGACGCCCACTTTTCTTGGTTGTTCGTAAAAGCCGTCAGTCGCCTGCGCCCCGACACGAATGGTCTGGAAGACCTTTTCGTTGGTGAGGTTGGTCGCCCAGAGGCTGAACTTCCAGCGATCACCGGTTGGGGCAAAGGATATCGACGCATTGGTAAGGGTATAGCTCGGCTGGGAGAAAATATTCTGGAAGTCATAATAGAGCCGGGTCGAGTAGAAGGTGTTGACCGAGACCCCAAGGCGCCCTGCATCGAGCTCATGGCCCCAATCGACCCCCAGGTTGAACGTCCACTTCGGGGCGCGGGTCATCACGTTACCCGACGCGTCCGCCGGGGCAACAGTGTTGCCTCCGTCGGGGCGCGGGAAAAAGCTCTGCGCGAGCGTAAAATCACGATAGCGCGCGTGGCTGTAGGCCGCCGAGCCGCGGATGTTGAGATCGTCAATCGGTTGGATAATCGCCTCGAACTCGCCACCATAGATTTTGGCGCTCGCTGCGTTCTGCAGGACGTAGCTCGGACCCGACGCGTCTTTCGCCTGAACTTGCAGATCGTCGTAGGTGTAATGGTAAACAGCCAAGTTTGTTCGTAGCCAATCGACGGGATCAACCTTGATGCCTGCTTCCCATGCCTTGATATTTTCCGGGTTGACCGGGTTCGGCGACGTACTGGCCATATTGTAGACGCCGCTCTTGAACGCGGTGCCATAGCTTGCGTAAATGCTACCGTCGGGTGCGAACTGGTAGCGGATCGCGCCGCGGTAGTTGAACTTGTTGAAGGACTTTGCGGTCTTTGGAACGACCAGGTTTCCGTTCACGACCTGTTCGAAGGTCCGCCGTTCGGTCGTATAGCGCGCTCCCACCGTGACGAACAAATTGTCGACGATCTCATATGTCCCTTCGGCGAAGCCCGCGAACGAGCGACCCGACAGTGCAGGATCGAGATTTAGCGTGGTCGGAGGGACGCCGGGTCCCGGCGACGTGACGAGATCCAACCCAGAATGGCCGCCGAACTGGTAGAAATAGCCGCCCAGGAGCCACTGGAATCGGCCGGGGTCGGCAGACGTGAACTTGATTTCCTGGCTCCCCGATTCCGTCGCAAATGTTGCAGGGAAATTACCGAGGAAGATGTTCGAGGCATCCGAATCGGTTTCCTGGTACCAGCGCAGATTCATGAAGCCGCTCGTCGCCTCGAGGTTGAAGCCGTCGAACTCGAGTTTTACATGCAGCGCCGCACTCCAGCGCCGTAAGTCCAACGTCGGAATGCTGGTCAATGACGCCTGCCAGGCGTCGGTCGGGAGAATGACGCCCGGGAAGCGACGGCCCGCCGTATTCCCATTGACCGGCTGGGGCGAATTGGTCGTGCTGTTCTGGTCGAAGAATTCGCCGGTCAGGATGACCTTGGCATTGTCGGAAGGCTGCCACAGCAGCTTGCTGCGAAAGTTGATCACTTGCTGGTCGCCGAGCGTGCCGCCGCGCACCAGATCGTCGATATAGCCGTCATTCTTGCGATAGAGGGCGGCAAAGTCGGCAGCCAATTTATCGCTAAGGCCGCCGGTGATATAGAAGCGGGCGTCATAATCGCCCGCGTCCCTGCGCATGCGGCCGTAACGCAGCGACGCCTTGCCGCGCAGGTCGAAACTGGGGTCAGGGGTAATCACGTTGATGAGGCCGCCGGTGGCGTTGCGGCCAAATGTCGTGCCTTGCGGTCCGCGCAGCACTTCCACGCGCTCGACCTCGACGAGATCGATCCAGTTGGCAGCCGACTCTGGCTGGTAAACGCCATCGACATAGGTCGCGATGTTTGGCTCGTCGCCGATCGAGATGCCGGTCGAACCGACACCGCGAATGACGGGCTGGAACACGCCCATGTTGCGGCTTCCGATGAATCCGGGAACCACCTGAGTCAACGAGCGCACCGTCGAAACATCTGCAGCCGAGAGCGAATCGCCGGTGATCGCCGTGACGGCGACAGCAACGTCCTGAAGTCGTTCCTCGCGGCGCGTAGCCGTCACGATGATGTCGGAGATGCCCGAACTCGACTGCGCCTCGGGCTCGGGTTCGGCAGCCGGGACCGTGTCCTGGGCTTGGCCGGCCGCGCTCCAGGCCAGTGCGAAAAGTGCGATACCGCCTGCGAGGGCGCGCCCGCTATTATTTCTGTTGGTCGTCATGTCCATTCTCCCTCTCCCTGATTCTTTTTTCAATTCGTCCGCACATGCTCTTCAAGAAAATCCAGCCGATCGTTTCCCCAGAATATCTGGTCGTCGACAAACATAAGGGGCGCGCCGAATACGCCACGGGCGTAAGCTTTCGACCGCGCTTCGCGATAGTCGCGCTTGCCCTCTTCCGAGTCAGCAAAGGCGAGGGCGGCATCGGCTTCGAGACCCGCCGATGCCGCCGAGGCGCGCAATTCGTCCCGGTCTCGCGGATCGATTCCGAGGCCCCAGATGCGCCGATAGGCATCCCGCACGAAGCCTTCGGCGGCACCATGACGGGCCGCGAAGATTGCGACTGTGTTCCAGGCTCCGCACTCGAAGCTCGCTGGAAAGGTAAGCGGCACGTCGTACCGCCGAGCCCAACGCTGCAGATCCGCGGTCAGAACCTTTATCTTCGCCGGCACCTCGCGGTTGGACGGGCCGTAATTGCCCGCCGCAATCTTTGCTTCGGGGATGTCGATGGGATGATAGGCAAGCGCCCGGCCGTGCCGGCGCGCAATCTCCGGCAGTCGCAACTGTGCGAGATAGCTGAACGGGCTGATGAAATCGAAGTAGAAATCGATGGTGGCGGTCATGAGACCCTCTCTTCGATGCCCACCATCTCGCGGTAATTTTGCCAGAAGCCGATGATGGCCCCTTCCGTGACAAGATGATCCGCGTCATCGGCGCCGCCGCCGCCCATCGCGATATAGGATCTTGCCTTTCTGTCCGAGCTGACCGCCTGCTGCACGATCTCGACCGCCTCGCCATCCTCCATCGAGATCATGCCCGCCGGTCCGATGAGATTCGATTGCTTGAGGCGGATCGCGTCCATCTCCGCATCATCGTCCGCATAGCCAAATTGGGTCCACACGAGTTCGAACGAATTCGGTCCGTGGGTGACGATCTGGCGAACCGCGAGCGTGTTCGAGATCTGCTGCAAAATCAGGTTGGGATAAAGGGCCAGGATGACGAGGGTGATGCCGTCCGGAAACTCACTCCGGCCCGCGAGCAGCGAAGGATCCTGGAGCGAGAAGCTCGTGTCGAAGCTGCGCGAGTCCTGATAGACTTCGCTATCGCGCGCCGCGTCGTTGCTGCCTGCCTTCGAATAAAGAAACGAATGCCGCTTGCTCTCGTCCATCAGGCATTCGCCCGTTTGCGTCGAACGATAGAGGCCGAAAGTATTGTGAAACAGATGGAGGAGGCTTGCGTGATAGGGGTCGCGCGTATTTTCGGCGTATAGCTTCCAGTTGCCGTGGATGAACTGGCGTTGATTGCCCAATATCTTGATCGGGCGGCACATGATCCGCTCGACATGCTTGGTGATGAGCGGACCGAGATAGTCCGTGAGTGGCTCCACCTCTTGCGAAAATGTCGCGAAAACCAGCCCATTCAACGCTTCGACGCGCAGCTTGACCAGGCCATGTTGCTTGAGATCGAAATCCGCCGGCATCCCCCCCTTGCCCTTGATCCCGCGGCGGAACGGGACGCCCATGAGGTCTCCGTTCAATTCATAAGCCCATTGATGATAAACGCATTCGAGATGCGGCACATTGCCCTGGCGTGCGCGGCATACCGTAGCGCCGCGATGCGCGCAGCGGTTCACAACGACATGCAGGCTCTGGTCCTTGTCCCGCGTCACAACGACCGGCGTGTCGCCGATAAAGGTCGACTTGAAATCACCGGGGTTCGGGACTTCGGCCTCGAGCGCAACGAAGTTCCAGGTGGGGCCGCGGAAGAGATGCTCCTGTTCGGCCTTGTAAAAGGCATCATCCGTGAACACGGAATAAGGTATCCGGCAGCCAACGGGCTCCTCGGTGTCGGTCGACACTTTACCTGCGGCCGTATCTTTAACATTGAGCATATCGCAACCTCGAAAAGGGCTAAATGGGGCGGACCATCAAAGTGTCGATCAGGTCCGTGTCGAAAATCGCCTTCTTTGACCGAAAAAGAAATTTCCCGGATGAAAACACTATCTCATCGACATATTTACCAGCATTATACACAAATGATCGGCCGGTGTTTCTTGTCTGGAGCACCAGATAGTTTGTATGGGCCACAATCGCATCTGAACGAACCTCGTGAATTCGGCTGGTGCTGATGATGTGTCGATAGTGATGGACCGGAAAAATGTTGGCGCGCCGGAGCGAGACGATGCGGTCTACAAGCATGCCCCTGCTGTCACAGAAGATCGTCGCAACCGGCAATCCGCGGTCGGCATTCTCTCGCGGCAATACGGAATAATGGCAGTCCTCGACGAACAGATCGGGCCACGCTTCGAGCTGATCGTCGTCAATCAGCTCGGCGTGCAGGGCAATAAGGTCCGTCACTTCCCGGAGGAGCTCGGTGCGAGGCAGAGTGGAAAGGTCCATAGCCTCAGCTCTCCGGCGCACCGGGAGCGTCGATCGTCACCCAGCCGTCCTCGATCGTCACTTCATAGGTCTTGAGCGGGATCTGGCAGGGATAAGTTGTCGCGGCTCCGCTCGGAATGTCGAAGGCACCGCCATGATAGGGGCATTCGATCGTCGCACCATCCTGATAGCCATCGGTAAGCTGCGCGTTGCCGTGGGTACATGTGTTGGCCGTGACATAATACTGGCCGTCGACATTATACACTGCGAGCGGCGGATAGGTGCCTGCCGGTATCGCAACCGGTTCGCCATCCTGGGGGTCGCCGATCGGGCAGAGGCGAAGTCTCTCCATTGCAATCACATCCATCTATTAAAAATTTCCTTGGGTGGTCAGCCGAGGGGGATGTCCATTCCGTAACCCTCGGCTTCATTTCCATGGCCGAAGAGGTCGCGCAGATAATGTTCCTGCTGCGGACCCGCCTTTTTCGCTCCCCAGCCAAATTCCCACAGCCACCCCGACGGATTTGCGCAGTAGAATGTCAGCGCTTCGTCGTTCGCGTGCTTTCCGAGCTGGAGTGCGACATCGATCTCTCGTTCGCGCACCGAGTCGTGGGCAAGGCCGAGATCATCGAGCTCGCTGTACTCGAGCATCAAATGGTTGATCCGCTTGTCCATCGGACCGAGGCCGAAAGCCACGGAATGTTGCCGGTCGTTGCAATGCATGAAATAGGGGGCGGCGACCTCACCGTTCGGCAAAGCGAGGTGGTACTCGACCGAGCCCCGCAGCCCGAGCAGCTGATAGAAGCGAACCGCCGCGGCGACGTCATCCTGACGCAGGATGCAATGGCCGATCCCTTCGGCACCGGTAACGAAACGACCGAACATCGGGCGGCCGGGATGAAACGGGCGGTAATTGTCGACCTGGGGGCCGAAGAAGATTTCGGTGGGATTACCGCCCGGATCCTTGAGCTTGGCCAAGCCGAGGACCCGGCGCTCGCGCGCCGCTTCGTCGCTCGCTATTTCGACTTCGATATTCTGGACTGTCAGCTTCTCGACAATTTCGTCGAACTCTACCGGACCCGCAACGCGCCAGCCAAGATAGGCAAGATCGTCACCGCCATCAGCATGCAGCGTGATGCGGTGATGCCATTTGTCCATTCGCAGATACGCGCGGTCGCCTTCGCCTTCATCGACATATTCCATGCCGCCGACGCCGCATGCGAAGCTCTGCCATGCATCCAGATCAGATACCGACAAGCCTAGATAACCCAGCTCGGTCACGCCCGCCATATTTCGCACTCCCAAATCTCAAGCCATTTTTGGCTTTTATACGCCTGAACCAGCCTGTGTTGACGTGTCGCACATGATGCAACGCGATTCGAATAGTGCAATTCAGATCATTGTGCAACCCATTGCACAATGAGCCACGCATGCTATGTTGGGTCAATCGGGATCGGAAGAGTCCAAAGAGTTGAGCCGAAAATCGTTGATCCAATAGTTGACCTTCGAATCTCGGTGGCCGGAAATGGAGGAGAGGATGTTGCAACCTGACGGAAACGGCGCAGCCGTGGCAGAGCTTGAATCACTGCGTTCGCGTATCGATGCATGGCTCGTAAAAGACGAGGGAAGCGGCCGCTTTCAGATCGACCGGGAGGCCTTTACCGACGCGGACGTGTTCGCTCTCGAGCTGAAATATATCTTCGAGCGCAACTGGGTCTTCATTGCGCACGAGAGCCAAGTCGCAAAGCCGAACGACTTTCTCACGACTTTTATCGGCCGCCAGCCCGTCATCCTGACCCGCGACCGGGCCGGGGAATTGCATTGTCTGATCAATGCCTGCGCGCACCGCGGCGCGCGCGTTTGCCGCGAGAAGAGCGGAAACCGCCGCAACTTCACCTGCCCCTTCCACGGTTGGACCTATAATCCCGCGGGCCAACTCCTCGACGTGACAGATGAGGCTGGGGGTGGCTACGCGCCGGGCTTCAAGCGGGAAGACTATGGTCTAGAACATGTTGCGCGCATCGAGATTTACCGGGGCTTCATTTTCGCCAGTCTCAACCCCGAGGTCGTTCCTCTTCAGGACTATCTCGCGGGCGCGAAGACATTCATCGATCTCATGGTTGACCAGTCGGTCGAAGAGAAGCTCGAAGTACTTCCAGGCGCTACGCGCTACCGCTATCGAGGGAACTGGAAGCTGCAGGTCGAAAATGGCCTCGACGGCTATCATATCGGCACGGTGCACGCGAATTACTTCATGACGGTCGCACGCCGGGTCGACGGGACATCGAAGAACGATACCAGGGCGTTCGATTTCGGTCGCTGGGCTCAGCTCGAGGGCGGCTCTTTCTCCTTCGACAACGGCCATTGCGTGCTCTGGAATGACTATGCAAACTATCAGGACCGGCCGAATTACGAAATCCTGGACTGGTTGAAGCGCGAGCGCGGCGAAGAGCGCGCTACCTGGATGAACGGCCGGATACGCAATCTGGAGCTGTTCCCTAACGTCTTCCTCATGGACCAGACGAGCACCCAGATCCGTATCATCCGGCCCATCTCGGTGGATGAGACCGAGGTGACAACCTACTGCATAGCTCCGGTGGGTGAGAGTGACGACGCCCGCGCCTTGCGCATCCGCCAGTATGAAGATTTCTTCAATGCAAGCGGCATGGCTACGCCGGACGACCTGACCGAGTTCAACAATTGTCAGGTCGGTTTCGGTGGCGGGGCTGGCCGGATGAACGACATGTCGCGGGGATCGACACGGTGGGTGCAAGGCGTCAGCAGCCACGGCGAAGCCCTGGGCGTCGACGCCATCCTTAGCGGCACGGCGGTGGCCGACGAAGGGCTCTACGTCGCGATCCACGACGAATGGATATTGCGCATGCGCGGAGCCATTGCGAGCGAAGAGGCCGAGCGCGCGTTACCCGCGAAGCCGGAGATGGCGAAATGAGCAGCGAAGTTGCGCAATGGACCGCGATCCAGCGATTTCTCGGGCGCGAAGCGGCCGCTCTCGATGCCAAGGATTGGGATAGCTGGATCGATCTATATCATCCCGATGCCGAATATTGGGTCCCCGCGTGGGATGACAGCGGCCGATTGACCGAGGACCCAAGGCGCGAGATTTCGCTGATCTATTATCCGACCCGGGCAGGGCTCGAGGACCGCGTCTATCGCATTCGGACGGGCCGGTCGTCGGCCAGTTCGCCGGCCCCGCGCACTTCCCATATCTTTAGCCTGCTCGCGGTCGACCATGAGGACGACATCATTCGGGCGCGGACGAATTGGTCGGTGACCTCGGTCTTGGAGGATCGGCCGACCGTCTACAGTGGGTCGGCCATTTACGATCTCGAACCGATGGGCGACGCCTTTGTGATAAAACGCAAATATACCGTCGTCATCAACGACCTCGCGCAGACGATGCTCGATGTCTACAGCATTTGAGGTCGGCGTAGCGTCGCAGCAGGCCGGATCCCGGCCCTGCATCGGTACCATGGTCGGCGAGCCGGCAGGCATCGGACCCGAGGTTACCGTTCGCGCCTGGGCGTCAGGCCGCGTGCATGAGGTGTCGGTTCCCCTATTAGTGGGGTCGGCGGCCTCGGTCGAACGAGCGCTTGACCTGACTAAAGTGTCGGCCCGCCTGCGTGTCATGCGTTCGCTCGAGCCGCTCAGCGACGACCCGGCAGTCATCGATATCCTGGATACAGGTGCGCTGGACGACCGCGCGCTCCCCTTCGCGAAAGATACGCTCGAATCGGGCATTGCGACCGCCAAATGGCTAGCCGAACTCGATGCGCTCGCGCGCGACGGGGTCTTCGCCGGCACAGTGATGGGTCCGATCAGCACCGGATCGCTTAAACTGGCGGGAAAGCTGGATATGGTGATCAGCCCGACGCCGGGCGAGAGTTATCTGCTCCTCCTCACCGGACCGCTCCGTGTCGCCCACCTCACCGATCATATGTCGATTCGGGCGGTCTGCGACCTCATCACGCCCGAGTTGATCGATACCGCCCTACAGCAAATCGACGCGGCGCTTCGAAGCTGGGGCGTCGCCAACCCCAGGATCGTGGTCGCGGGTCTCAATCCTCATGCCATCGGCGATGAGGAAGATCGTGCCATCGGTCCAGGAGTCGCGCGCGCGCGCGCGCGCGGCATCAATGTCGATGGACCATCCGCGCCCGATACCGTCTTTCGCCAATGTATCGAAGGCCGATACGATCTCGTGCTAGCGATGTTTCACGACCAAGGCCACATAGCCGTCAAGACATGGGGATTCTCGGGAAACTGCGTGATCATGATGGGGCCGCCCTATCTCCATATGTCGGTCGCACACGGCACGGCATATGACATTGTGGGAACGGGCAAAGCCGATCCATCGATGATGCTGAGTGCCATGCGGACTTGTGGGGTGCTGACCGCGGGAAAGGGCTTTTCCGAGGTTGATCGCTGACGCGCCGGCCCAACTCCGGCGTGAAGCACGGCCATTCGCGCGCTGTGCTCCAAGTCGTCCATAAGGAAATGAGATGCTCCTTTACTATGCGCCTGGCCTTTGCTCGCTGGCACCGCACATCGCGCTGCGCCGGATAGGGGCAGCGTTCGATATTGAAAAAGTCGACATGCCCACGCGCAGAACCGAGCATGGGGCCGACTTCCGGTCGATAAAGCCTTCGGGAAAAATCCCTGCTCTCCTTCTGGATTCGGGCGAGCTTCTCACAGAGACGATAGCGATCCTTCTCTATGTTGCCGACTTGGCACCGCGCGCGGGGCTCGCCCCGCCGGCCGGAACAATCGCTCGCTACACGCTGACGGACAGCCTGAGCTTCATCGCCTCCGAGCTGCACAAGAGCTTCGTGCCGCTCTTCTCCAAAACCGCGGGGCCGGAGATCCGCGCTGAGGCAAAGCGGGACGTCATGCACCATCTCCAAGCGCTCGACCTGGAATTGACCGACAAGGATTATTGCTTCGGGGACGCCTTCACCGTGGCCGACGCCTATCTCTATTGCATCCTCGGGTGGCCCTCTCGAGTGGAGATCGGTCTCGCGGGCTTCCCCGCTTTGACGCGCTACCGCGCCCGCATGGAAGAGGAGCCCGGTGTCCTCGAAGCCGTGCGAGCCGAGAGCCTGAAGTGACCGCATCAGAGGCGCCGGTTTCATTTACCGGTTGCAAACGCGTTTCTCATGGTGCAAACCATTGTCCCAAGAGGGCTGCGACATGATGGCCCGTGGAACGGAGATTGAGTGATGCTTGAAGCCGTTTGGGGGCAGGTCGCCCGACATGATGATTACAAGGTTGCTGGCCAATGAGTTCGGCGCCCGACATGGTCCGGCCCGAAATCGGCAAGACATTCGTCGCTGACGGGATCAAAACCAACTATCATGACACCGGCGAGGGCAGGCCGGTCCTCCTCGTCCACGGTTCGGGCCCCGGGGTCACGGCATGGGCGAACTGGCGGCTTAATATGCCCGAGATTGCTAAGGAATTCCGGGTCATTGCTCCCGACATGATTGGCTTCGGCTACAGCGACTCGGTGGGTCGGATCACCGACAAGGCCATCTGGACCAATCAACTGGTCCGTCTTCTCGACGACCTGGAAATCGACCAGGTCTCGATGGTCGGAAATTCCTTCGGCGGCGGCGTGACGCTCGCCTTCATGATCGCCCATCCCGACAGGGTCGATCGTGCCGTTTTGATGGGAGCGGCTGGACTTGAATTCCCGCTCACGCCGGCGCTCGATTTCGTCTGGGGTTATGAGCCGTCCCGCGAAATGATGCATGAGTCGCTGAAGATGCTCGCATGGGACCAGAGCCGGCTGACCGACGATCTGATCGACTCCCGTTATCACGCGAGCATCCGCCCAGGAGCGCATGAGCCCTATCATGCGACGTTCGGCGGTTCCGACCGGCAGGCCAATATTGCTATGCTGTCGAGCCGCGAGGAAGATATCGCCGCGCTTCCCCATGAAGTGCTCGTCCTGCACGGCAAGGCCGACCAAGTCATTCCGCAAGAGGTGTCGCTGCGCCTCGGAAACCTGATCACACACTCAGACGTCCGCTTCTTTGGAGAGTGTGGCCATTGGGTACAGATCGAGCGGATGGCCAGTTTCAATCGCGCCGTGATCGAATTTTTCAGTCACGGCCTAAAATTTTAAATTTCCCGGGAGAGCGGTGATGGCAATTACAGGCGTGATGCGACCAGGCTTTGTCCAGATGCGCGTCCTCGATCTCGAGGAGGCCATCCCCCATTATCGCGACCGGATCGGGCTGGAACTCGTCGGTCGTTCGGGTGACCGGGCATTTTTCCGCGGGTTCGACGAATTCGATCGACACAGCGTCATCCTGCGCGAGGCGGATATGCCCGGTCTTGATCGGATCGGCTTCAAGGTTTGCCGCGACAGCGACCTCGAAATATTCGCAGACCGTTTGCAAGCCACCGGCGTCGACGTCGAATGGATCGCCGCGGGCGAGGAAGAGGGCGTCGGACGCAAGCTGCGCTTCGCGGTTCCTACCGGGCATATCTTCGACCTTTACGCCGACATGGAATTATCGGCAGACGGTCCTCCCACAAAGAACCCGGACGTCTGGCACAGTGAGCCGCGCGGCATGCGCGCTATGCGATATGATCACTCGGCGCTCAACGGCATCGATGTCGCGGGATCGGCGCGAATCTTCGTCGAAGCGCTCGATTTTTCCGTTACCGAGGAACTCGTCGACGAAGCGAGCGGCACTCGGCTCGGCATCTTCCTGAGCTGTAGCAATAAGGCTCACGATATCGCGTTCCTTGCAGGCCCCGAGGATGCGAAAATCCACCATACATCGTTCCGCCTGGAATCCTGGAACGACGTCGGAAATGCTGCCGATATCATCAGTCGCTATGATATCTCACTCGATATCGGCCCGACGCGCCACGGTATCACGCGTGGTCAGACCATATATTTCTTCGACCCTTCGGGAAATCGGAACGAGACCTTTGCCGGCGGATATGATTATTACCCCGATAATCCTCGCCGGTCGTGGGGCGTCGAACAGGCGGGCAAGGCGATTTTCTATTATGAAAAGGCGCTCAACGACCGCTTCATGACCGTCAATACCTGACTTCCTGCGATGGTCGAAAACTACCACACGATTGCACACGGGTCCGCCTTGGAGGCGGTCGCCGCTGCCGTAGGGCATGGCACCGCCGGCGGAACGCCCGTGGTCGCTGCGGTCGTGGGCGCGTCGGGGGAACTGGTCGCGTTCCTGAAAGGCGGCGCGGCTCCCTTTCACTCCGAAAAGATAGCTCAGGACAAAGCCTTCACGGCCGCAAGTTTCAAAGTGCCGACGGCAGCGGTCTACGAACTGGTCTCGGGCTCCGAAGCCTTATGCAACGGCATCGCGCGTCAGCCGCGGGTCGTGATGTTCGGCGGCGGTGTCCCGATCATAGTCGATGGGGATTGCATCGGGGGAATTGGAGTCTCGGGCGGCTCCGAGGAGTTCGACATCGCCTGCGCCCGGGCAGCCGCCGCCTCGATTGGTGCGAAGGAGTTCTGAATGGTACAGGTTCAACAGCTTGCGGTCGAACCGGAAGAGAGAAACCGACCTGTCGCTGCGGATATCTTGAACTTTATCGACGGACGGTTCGTAAAGGGCGGCTCGGGGGCGACGTTCCCCAACATCGACCCCGCCACCGGTCGGGAGACGGGGCGCGTTCATGAGGCGACCCGTGAGGATGTGGATCGCGCTGTAGCGGCGGCCAAGCGTGCGCTCACAGGACCTTGGGGCAAAATGACAACAGCCGAGCGCATTCGGCTCATCGCTGCTGTTGCGGATGAGATCGAACGGCGCTCGGAAGACTTTCTCGATGCAGAAGTGGCCGATACGGGCAAGCCGAGAGCGGTCGCGGCGCACATCGATGTTCCGCGCGGCGCGTCGAACTTCCGGATGTTCGCCGACATCGTCACGACCCTCCCGACAGAATCGTTCGGTACCCCGACGCCTGACGGGAGCGGTGCGATCAATTACGCTGTGCGCAAACCGAAGGGTGTCATCGCGGTCGTCTGCCCGTGGAATTTCCCGCTCTTGCTGATGACCTGGAAAGTCGGCCCGGCGCTGGCCTGCGGGAACACCGTGATCGTCAAGCCGTCCGAAGAGACGCCGCGGACGGCAGCCCTTCTCGGCGAAGTGATGGACGCGGTCGGAATGCCCGCGGGCGTCTACAATGTCGTCCATGGCTTCGGCCCCGGCGCAGCAGGCGAGTTCCTCACCGCCCATCCGGACGTCGATGCCATCACCTTCACAGGCGAAACCGGCACCGGGCAAGCCATCATGAAGCAGGCTGCCGTCGGCGTTCGCGACATCAGCTTCGAACTCGGCGGCAAAAATCCAGCGATCGTCTTCGCCGATGCCGATCTTGAGAAAGCAGCCGAAGGCATTTCGCGCGCCGCCTTTCTGAATAGCGGGCAAGTGTGCCTGGGGACCGAGCGTGTCTACGTCGAGCAATCCGTCTTCGAACCTTTCGTAGCCAAGCTTGCCGCTGCCGCTCGCGCACTGAAACCCGGGGACAAGGGTGATCCGCATTACCTCGGGCCGATGATCAGCGAAGAACATCGGCAGAAAGTGCTCGGATATTATGAGCGGGCGATCGCCGAAGGGGCAATCGCCGTTACGGGCGGCGGGGTACCCAACGTCGATGCCGCGGCGGCGGGCGGGTTCTGGGTCGAACCCACAATCTGGACCGGCCTCGCTCATGATTCGACCGTCATGCGGGAGGAGATTTTCGGTCCTTGCTGCGGGATCATTCCCTTCGACACCGAAGACGACGCGATAAGTTGGGCGAACGACACGGATTATGGCCTGTGCGCTACCGTCTGGACAGAAAATCTCTCTCGAGCTCATCGCGTCGCGGCGGCAATGTCCGTCGGCGTGTGCTGGGTGAACTGCTGGTTCCTGCGCGACCTGCGCACGGCATTCGGCGGTTCGGGGCAATCGGGTATAGGCCGCGAGGGCGGAGCGCACAGCCTCGAATTCTACACCGAGCTCGAAAACATCTGCGTGAAGATATGATCATGTCCGAACAAAATACACTTGACCCTGACATCATTGAAGAAGCAGCGATCGCCCTCCGAACGGCGGCCGAAAGGCGCTCGCCGATCCCCCCGCTTCGCGAAAGCCTCAGCGGCGGTGGCGTCGCGGCGGCCTATGCGGTGCAGGAATTGAACACCCGCCACGCACTCTCCTCGGGGCGCCGTCTCGTCGGACGCAAGATCGGGCTTACCTCGCGGGCGGTCCAGAAGCAGCTCGGCGTGGACCAGCCCGACTATGGCATGCTCTTCGCTGATATGGATGTGCCCGAGGGCGAGCCGATCGGGCTCGGGCGGGTCATCCAGCCAAAGGTCGAAGCGGAAATCGCGATCGTGGTCGGGCGCGACCTCCTTCAGCCCGACCTTACGATCGCCGAACTGATCCGGGCGGTCGAATATGTCGTGCCCGCGATCGAGGTCGTGGACAGCCGCATCGCCAATTGGGACATCCGGATCTTGGACACCATCGCCGATAATGCTTCGAGCGGTCTGTTCGTGCTTGGCGCCGTTCCGCGCAAGCTCGACGGGCTCGACCTACGCGCGTGCGGGATGGTGATGGAATGCCGCGGCGAGCCTGTTTCTGTCGGCGCGGGCGTCGCCTGTCTTGGCAGCCCGATCAGTGCCTCCTTGTGGCTGGCGCGCGTCATGGCACGCGAAGGCCGTCCGCTTCTTGCCGGAGATGTTCTTCTGTCGGGCGCTCTCGGACCCATGGCAACCGTCGCGGCCGGCGACGTCGTCGAGGCCAGAATCAATGGAGTCGGGACCGTCAAAGCGGCGTTTGCAAGCTGAGGCGATCAACCGGAAAGGGATAAAGAGATGGCGAAGACGAAATGCGCGATCATCGGATCGGGCAACATCGGCACCGATCTCATGGTCAAGATATTGCTGGGCTCGAGCGAACTCGAACTTGCCGTTGTGGTAGGAATAGATCCCGCCTCCGAAGGCCTTGCGATGGCGCGCGCGCGCGGCGTAACCACGACCCACGAAGGTATCGATGGACTGCGCGCGCTTACGAATTACCCTGACATCGAGCTCGTTTTCGACGCGACCTCAGCCTATGCGCATGTCGAACATGCCAAGGCCCTCGCAGCGGATGGAAAGCTTGTCGTCGATCTGACGCCCGCCGCGCTCGGCCCTTTCGTGGTACCGCCGGTCAACGCAGCGGTCTCCTCGGGCGCTCGCAATATCAATATGGTCACGTGCGGCGGACAGGCGACGATCCCGATTGTCGCTGCGGTGTCGAGCGTCACGCCGGTCCATTATGCGGAAATCGTCGCGTCGGTTTCGTCCCGGTCGGCCGGACCCGGTACAAGGGCCAATATCGACGAGTTCACGCGCACCACGGCCAAGGGCATCGAGGTTGTTGGGGGAGCGGCCAAAGGCCGCGCGATCATCATTCTCAATCCGGCCGACCCGCCGATGATCATGCGCGACACGATCTTCACCCTGACCGACTTGGTTGACGAGAGCTTGGTCTGCGATGCCGTCAAGGCGATGGTCGCCGAGGTCCAGCGTTATGTGCCAGGGTATCGATTGAAGCAGGACATTCAGTTCGAACGGTTCGGATCGAACCGGCCGCTAAAGATCCCGGGCTATGGCGAATTCGAAGGAATGAAGACCAGCGTCTTCCTCGAGGTCGAAGGCGCCGGCGACTATTTGCCAAAATATGCCGGCAACCTCGATATCATGACCGCTGCGGCAAAGGCTGCCGCCGAAGTCCTCGTGCGTCAGACGGGGAGAATCGCAGCATGACCTTCGATCCATCCAGCCAGTCGCTATACATCCAGGATGTAACGCTCCGCGACGGGATGCATGCCATCCTTCACATGTATGGCACCGACAGCGTACGAGCCATTGCAAAGGCGCTCGACGCAGCCGGGGTCGATGCCATCGAAGTCTCGCATGGCGACGGCCTCAACGGGACATCCTTTAATTACGGGTTTGGGGCCCACACCGATTGGGAGTGGATCGAGGCAGCGGCTGATGTCATCGAACATGCGGTGCTGACGACGCTTCTGGTTCCGGGCATCGGAACGGTCGAGGAACTGAGGCGCGCGCACAGTCTCGGCGTCCGCTCGGTGCGCGTTGCTACCCATTGCACCGAAGCCGACGTTGCAAAGCAGCATATCGGGATTGCGCGGGACCTCGGCATGGACGTCTCTGGCTTCCTGATGATGAGCCATATGATCGATCCCGAAGCGCTCGCGCAGCAAGCCTTGCTCATGGAGGGATATGGCGCCCATTGCATCTATGTAACCGACAGCGGCGGAGCCCTCGACATGGACGGCGTCCGGACCCGCTTCGAAGCTTACGATCGGGTCCTCAAGCCCGAAACGCAGCGCGGGATGCATGCGCATCACAATCTCTCGCTCGGCGTCGCAAACTCGATCGTCGCGGCGCAGGCCGGCGCGGTGCGCATCGACGCCAGTCTCGCCGGCATGGGTGCCGGGGCGGGCAATGCCCCCCTCGAGGTTTTCATCGCCGCCGCCGATCGCAAGGGCTGGAAGCACGGGTGCGACGTGATGGGCTTGATGGACGCCGCGGAAGATATTGTGCGGCCACTGCAGGACCGCCCGGTGCGCGTCGATCGCGAGACTCTCAGCTTGGGCTATGCAGGCGTTTATTCCAGTTTCCTGCGCCATGCCGAAAAGGCGGCCGAACAATATGGTCTCGATACCCGCCAGATCCTGGTCGAGCTCGGCAGGCGGCGGATGGTCGGCGGCCAGGAAGATATGATCGTCGATGTCGCCCTCGACCTCGTTCGGGACCAGGAACTGGCGGTGTCGCAATGAGCGATTTGGCAAGTCTGGCCGAAATCCTGGACCGGGCCGCGCACGAACGCGTGGCTACGCCGCAGTTGACCCATGCCCGACCCGAGCTGACGGTTGAGGACGCTTATGAAATCCAGCGACTGTCCATCGATCGTCGCCTCCAGCGCGGCGAGCGGCGTGTCGGCGTCAAAATGGGTCTCACGAGCCGGGCCAAGATGCAACAAGTGGGCGTCGACCAGATGGCTTGGGGCCGACTCACCGACAAGATGCTGATCGAGGAAGGGGGCAGCCTTGCGCTCGCTAACTTCGTCCACCCACGCATCGAGCCGGAAATCGCCTTCCTGATGTCGGCGCCCCTCGCCGGTAGGGTTACGATGGCCCAGGCGCTCGCCGCGGTTGCCGCGGTGGCGCCTGCGATGGAGGTGATCGACAGCCGATACGAGAATTTCAAGTTCGCGCTCGCCGATGTCATCGCTGACAACAGTTCTTCCTCGGGCTTTGTCGTCGGAAGCTGGAACGACCCGCACCAGGATATCTCGAATCTCGGGGTCATTCTCGAAATCGACGGCGAAGTCGTCGAAGTGGGGTCCAGCGCCGCCATATTGGGGCATCCGCTACGATCGCTCGTTGCGGCCGCGCGCATGGTGTCGGAGGGCGGCGAGCGCATCGAGGCCGGGGATATCGTCCTGGCGGGCGGGATCACAGCTGCTCCGACCCTTGCCAAGGGTCAGTCGATCCGCACGACTGTCCAGAATCTCGGATCAGTTTCGATCAGGGTTGATGCCTGATGCCGATTATCGAGGTCACCTTGCTCGAGGGACGAACGCCGGAGGCGAAGGAAGCTCTCGTCGCGGCGCTGACCGACGCCGCCGTATCCGCCGTCGGGGCGCCGATCGAGTCGGTTCGCGTCATCC
Source organism: Sphingopyxis lindanitolerans (assembly GCF_002993885.1). Classification (NCBI taxonomy): domain Bacteria; kingdom Pseudomonadati; phylum Pseudomonadota; class Alphaproteobacteria; order Sphingomonadales; family Sphingopyxidaceae; genus Sphingopyxis; species Sphingopyxis lindanitolerans. Next base: position 1,620,157 of record NZ_CM009578.1, on the reverse strand, counting down.
TGCGTGAGGTTCCCGCAGCACATTTCGCAGTTGGCGGCCAGTCGTTCGCCGCGCGGCGCGCGCGCGAGTCCGGGGGATAGTCGCTATGCGCCCGCATCTCGTGGAAATCGTGGGAGGCAGCGCCTTTCCATGCCCGGACGGGGAGCGCGTGCTCGTTGCCATGGAGCGCAGCGGAGCGAGCGACATCGGCGTCGGATGCCGGGGCGGCGGCTGCGGAATCTGCCGGGTACGGGTTATCGAAGGCGCGCATCGGCTCGGCAAGATGAGCAAGGCGCATGTATCGGACGCGGAGCTCCAGGCGGGTTATGCCCTTGCTTGCCGGCTCTATCCTCTCGGTCGTCTGACGATCGAAGTTGTGGAATAAGGTGGAGAAGCGACATGTCGACAAATCTGAAGGCGATTGAAAGCAACTATGGCATTCGCGACGAATATGGCCATCTGATTGGCGGAGAATGGGTCGGGGGCGCCAGCGGCAAGACAATCGCGCTGCTCAACCCTGCTACGGGTGAGACGCTCGCCCGAATTCAAGCTGGGAACGCCGCCGATGTTGGTCGGGCCGTGGCGGCGGCAAAAGCGGCCTTTCCCGCATGGTCCCAGAGCAGCGCGGCGGAGCGGCAGGACCTTCTTTACGAAATTGCGCGCCGCCTCAAGGCGCGCCTTGAAGAATATGCCGTCCTCGAAACGCTGAACAACGGTAAGCCCATCCGCGAGTCGCTGTATTTCGACCTGCCCAACGCGATCGGCCAGTTCGAACTCTTCGCGGGTGCCGCCTACGGCCTGCATGGCCAGACGCTGGACTTTCCCGATGCGATCGGCATCGTGCACCGCGAGCCGCTGGGCGTCTGCGCCCAGATCATACCGTGGAATGTTCCCCTGCTCATGATGGCGTGCAAAATCGCGCCGGCTCTGGCGGCGGGCAATACGGTGGTATTGAAGCCGGCCGAAACGGTATGCCTCTCGGTGCTCGAATTTTTCGTGGAGATGGCCGATATTCTGCCGCCGGGTGTGGTGAATGTCGTCACGGGTTATGGGGCCGACGTCGGAGAGGCGCTCGTAACCCATCCCGACGTGCGCAAAGTCGCTTTCACGGGATCGGTCGCGACCGCGCGCCGCGTGATCCAATATGCCTCGGCGAATATCGTTCCGCAGACGCTCGAACTCGGCGGAAAATCGGCGCACATCATTTGTGCCGATGCCGATATCGACGCGGCTGTCGAGAGCGCAACGATGTCGACCGTCCTTAACAAGGGCGAGGTGTGCCTCGCCGGGTCGCGCCTCTTCCTTCACGAGGCAATAGAGGAAGAGTTTCTCGAGAAATTTCGTGATGCGCTCGGCAACATCAGGCAGGGCGATCCGCTGGACCCTGCCACGCAGCTCGGAGCGCAGGCTTCGACTATGCAAATGGAGAAGATCGAATCCTACCTCGCGCTCGCGATCGAGGAAGGGGCGACGGTCTTTGCCGGCGGCGCGCGTTCGGCGGATGCCGGGCTCGCGAAAGGGCATTTCGTCCAGCCGACAATCTTCACCAAGGTCGCAAACGACATGCGAATTGCGCAAGAAGAGATCTTCGGTCCTGTTACCACAGTGCAAAGCTGGCGCGACGAGGACGAGATGATGGCGCGTGCCAATGACACGAGCTTCGGCCTCGCCGGCGGCGTGTGGACCCGCGACCTCGCGCGCGCGCATCGCATTGCAAGGAAGCTTGAAACCGGGACGGTATGGATCAACCGATATTATAACCTCAAACCAAACATGCCGCTCGGCGGATACAAGCAGAGCGGGTTTGGCCGGGAGTTTAGTCACGAGGTGCTCAACCACTATACCCAGACGAAGTCGGTGATCGTGAACCTCGACGAGGGCAAGCTTGGAATGTTCGATCAATAGGGTGACCAATAGTGATCAATAGCATTGCGGTCGTCGGCGCAAACATGGCCGGCGCAAGGGCGGCGGAATCACTGCGCAGCGCAGGTTATGACGGCCATATTCATCTCATCGGCGAGGAGCCGTGGCGCCCTTACGAACGGCCGCCGCTTTCGAAGGAGTTTCTGTGGGAAGGCGGAACGCCTTCTGAAAGCTTCTATCTTCATGACGAGCATTGGTACGCCGCGAACAAGGTCGAGCTTCGCCTGGGCGTGCGAGCAACGGCGATCGACCTGCGCGCCGGCGCGCTGAGACTCGCGTCCGGCGAAGCGGTTCAGGCGGACCGCATTCTCCTGGCAACGGGCGGCGCCGCTCGCCGCCTGCCTTTGCTAGGCGCCGAGGCTGCCAATGTGCACCATCTTCGCACCCTCGGCGACGCCGCCGGCCTTGCCGCCGATCTGCGGCCCGGCGCGCAGATCGTGATCATCGGAATGGGCGTCATCGGCGCCGAGGTTGCTGCCAGTGCGAGGCGCATGGGCTGCGATGTTACCGCTGTTGAGCCGTTCGCTTCGCCGATGATCCGGGCACTCGGGGACCATTTTGGAGCTTGGCTCGGCGAGCATCACCGGATGCAGGGCGTTCGTGCGCTCTACGGCCGATCGGTCAAAGGTCTTCGCCTGAGCGGCGCAAAAGTCTGCGCCGTCGAGCTCGATGATGGCGAAGAACTTGCCTGCGACGCAGTTGTCGTGGGCATCGGGATCGTCCCGGCCGTCGAACTGGCGGCGGATGCCGGCCTGATCGTCGGCAATGGGATCGTTGTCGACGCGCAATGCCGTACCAGCAATCCCGTCATCTTCGCCGCGGGCGACGTCGCCGAGCAACCCGACTTCTTCGGCGGCCGCGTGCGAATGGAAACATATCAGAATGCAGCCGAGCAGGGTGCTGCAGCCGCCGCCGCCATGCTCGGTCAACCCGTCGAATATTGCCGCCCGTGCTGGTTCTGGAGCGACCAATATGAGCTGAACATACAAGTGACCGGGCGCATCGACGCGCAGCAGCAGCTCATCATGCGCGGGAGGGTGGAGGATGATGCCTTTTGCGCATTCTTCCTCTCAGGAGATCTCGTCATGGGCGCGCTGACCGCGAACCGCTCTGCGGATATGGGAGTCGCCAAGCGCCTTGTCGAACGCCGCGCGCGCGTCGTGCAGGCGGAGTTGGCCGATATCGATGTCCCGCTGCGCGATATATTGAAGAAGTCTCCTTCCTAGGTCCCCGAACTTCAGCCGATCCCGCCTCCGGCAACATAGAGCGTCTGTCCGGTAATGTAGGAGGCCTCGGGGGCGCCGAGAAAACAGATGGCGGCAGCTATCTCGTCGACCTCGCCAAAGCGCGCCATCGGGGTATCGCGCAGCGTCTGCCTTACGACAGCCTCGAACCCTGCCTTGTCTGCCTCGGTGGGCTCGGCCGGATTTCTGGGGGTAACTCTCGTGATGTTCACGCCGCCTGGCGCCACGCAATTGACCCGAATGGGCCTGTCTTCGAGATCCTGGGCGAGCGCCACGGTCAGCGCAGCAACGCCGCCCTTCGCCGCGGCATAGGGCAAGCGGTTGATCCCGCGCGTCGCGACCGAACCCACGTTGACGATCGCACCCTGTCCCGCCGCCAGGAAATACGGCAGCACGGCATGACAGCACCAGATCGTAGGCCAGAGCGAACGGTTGATCTCAGCCTCTATCTCCTCCGCGGAATAGTCCCAGAAGGGCTTGGCCCAGATCGTGCCGCCGACATTATGGACCGCGACATCGACCCGCCCATGCCGCTCGATCACATTCCGGTATAGCGAGCAGGCGCCGTCTCTTTTCTCAAGGTCGTGAATTTCGCCATGGGCGTCGAGCCGGTCGGAACGAAGGCCCGCAACGGCCGCCATCGTGGCGTCCTCGGCGCGGTCTGCGATGGTCACTGTCGCGCCTTCCCGGGCCATTTGGGCCGCAACCGCCAATCCGATGCCCTGAGCGCCGCCCGTGACAACGGCGATCTTGTCGGCATATCGCCCGGAGGAAATCATCGTGAGCTCTCCACTATTGCACAAAGAAAATTGTTAAATAGCAACTAGTTAGGATTATTACGCGTAGGTTGATTCGGGAATTACATGTCACAGCTTGCAAACACAAGGAGTAATGCATTACACTATGAACAACGAAGGGGCCGTGATTCTGCAGGTCCAAAAGGAGAGGGATGATGCGCAGCCGGCTGCTCCGACCCGATGATATCAAAGGCGCCTGGGCCATCGTGCCGACGCCCGCTACCGAAAACGCCTCGGACTGGCGCGCTCAGAATACGGTCGACCTGGATGAAGCCGCGCGGGTGGTGAACGGGCTGATCGATGCTGGAATTGACGGCATTCTCAGCATGGGAACTCTGGGAGAGGCGGCAACGCTCACCCACGGTGAAAAGCTCGATTATATGCGAGCGATTGTCGATGCGGCCGGCGGCCGCGTTCCCGTGTTCGTGGGCACGACCTGCCTTAACACGCGCGATACGATCGCCCTGACCCGGGAAGCGCTTGCGCTTGGCGCCGACGGGACCATGCTTGGCATTCCAATGTGGTGCGCGCCCGCGCTCGACGTTTCCGTGCAATTCTATCGCGACGTCGCCGAGGCGGTCCCCGAAATGAATATCGCCATTTACGCCAACCCCGAAGCGTTTAAGTTCGATTTTCCGCGGGCATTCTGGGCGCAGGTCGCGGAAATTCCCCAGGTCGTAACCGCGAAATATATCGGAATCGGTACACTGCTGGCCGATCTTGCGGCCGTGAAGGGCAATATCAAGCTACTCCCCATCGATTTCGATTATTATGCGGCGGCGCGGATGGTCGACGAGATCGATGCCTTCTGGTCCAGTGGCGCCGTTTGCCATCCGCTCGTGACGACGAGTTTGCGCGATATTGTCGCGAAGGCGAGGGCAAGCGGCGACTGGGCGGCCGCGCGGGCGCTGCAGGCGCGTCTGGGCCCCACCGCCGCGCCCCTGTTCCCGAATGGGAGCTTCAAGGAATTTTCAACTTATAACATCGGCCTCGAGAAGGCCCGAATGGACGCTGCAGGGTGGATGAAAGCGGGACCAGTTCGGCCGCCGTATCATCTCGTACCCGAGCCGTTTCTGGCCGGGGCGCGCAAATCCGGCACGATGTGGGCCGACCTGGGACGCGAGCTGGAACGCGAGCAATCCACGCCATTATCATTGGAGGCAATCCCATGACGAAGCTAGATTTAGACTGGCCTCACAATTTCAATGAGATTCCGAAGGAAGTTTTCGTACGCAAGGACGTTTACGACACCGAACTGCAGCGCATTTTTCATGGCGAGGAGTGGCATCCGGTTTGCCATGAGAGCGAGATCCCGGAACGGGGGGATTTCAAGACGTTTCGTCTCGCCGGTATTCCCCTGCTGATCGCGCGCGGCGATGATGGTGTCGTTCGCGCCTTCTTCAACGCCTGCTCGCACCGCGGGAACCAGCTCGAAACCGCTCCAATGGGGAACAAGCAGGAATTCGAATGCCCATATCATCGCTGGCTGTTCAGCACGCGGGGGGACCTGGTAGGGTGTCCGAACCAGCGCGAGTTCGTGCCTGGCTTCAACCGCTCCGACTATCCCTTGGCCCAACCCCGGATGGAGAGCGTCTACGGCGTCGTGTTCGTTACCATGTCCGCTCGAACCGAACCCCTTCTCGAATGCCTCGGATCGATCGTGGAAACGCTCCGCGAGCTCGTGGGGGGGGACGGCCGCCTCAAGCTGCTCGGCTACCAGAAGGTCCGGTACAACACGAACTGGAAGTCCTATACCGACAATGACGGCTATCATGCACCGCTCCTGCACCAGGCCTTCAATCTCCTGAACTGGCAGGGCGGTAAGGGGCGCCAGTTCACCAGTACGAAACGGGGCCATATAGGCTTTGAATCCGAGCTGTCGGTTGCCCGCGGCGATACGATGCTCGAAGATCCGTCGATCATCGAGTTCAAGGGGCAGGACCCCTCCGTCGGATCCCGGATCGTCAGCCTCTTTCCGACCTTCGTTGCAACGAAGCATCTGGACGTTATCAACCTGCGGTTCGCGACGCCCATCGATCATGAGCGGGTCGAAGTGCATTACGCTTATTTTGCGCATGCCGATGACGATGAGGAGATGGTGCGGCACCGCTTGCGCCAAAGTTCGAACCTCTTGGGTCCGAGCGGCCTGATCAGCATGGAAGACGCGTCGATTTTTCACCGGATTCATATCGGGAATCACACGCCGGGCGCGGCCATCTTTCAAAAAGGTGTCCGTGACAAAGAGAAGATCGAGGACGAGTTCCTTCAGAACGACGAGAGCGGAAATCTTCCGAGATGGGAATATTATCGGGAAATAATGGGTTTCGAAAGGCGCGCAGCATGACCTTGGCGCCCGAAAACTTTAATCGCGCGCTCGACGACTTGCTCGTCGCGGACGCGGACGCACTCGACAGCAAGGATATGCAGCGCTGGCTATCCAACTATGTGGAAGAGGACGACGCATCCTATATCTGTCTGTCGCGTGAAAATGAGGAACAGGGGCTCGCGCTGGGCTTCATGTACGACGACTGCCACGCGCGCCTGCTCGACCGAGTGACCTATATCACGAAGATATGGGCCGGGACATTTCAGGACTATCGAACTCGGCGTTTCGTTCAGCGCGTCGCGGCGGACCGAATTGATGATAACACCTGGAAAGCGCGGTCCAACTTCAGCGTGTTCATGACGCCCGAAGACAGCGGCGTGTCCGAAGTCCTCGCGACAGGGCAATATGAGGATCTCGTTCGGGAAGGCGAGGATGGAGATCTGAAGCTCCTTTCCCGCCGTACCCTCCTCGATACGACGGTACTACCCCGCTATCTGGTCTATCCGATCTAGCCACACCGGGGAGGGATGGTGAGAGCCAGCGCCCTGGTGGATATGTACGTTATCGGGGTGACAACGGCCCTCAGGCCGTCGTCCAGTCGCGTGCGCCAAAATGGCGTTCGAGCATCGGGCGCATGATGTCCCATCGCTCGAGCTGGCTCCAGTGTCCCGACCTGTCGAGAACATAAAGTTCGGCATGCTGGAGATGTTCAAGCAGATAGAGGCTCGTATCGAGAGGTACGATCCGGTCCTGCCTGCCGTGAAAAATCAGCACGTCGTGCGGAAGCTTGCCCAAGATCGACGGCGGCATTGCAAGCGTTTCGATCCCGACCTTCATCGAATCGATCATCTTCGACGCGATGGACATGACAGCGGGATCGGTCGCAATTTGATAGCGCGACGATACGATCTCTTCCATTCCTTCGAACTTGTCCGCGTCATAGGCGAAGCTGTGCATCAGCTGGCGATATCGCGCTGGGCGCGGATCGGAATAAAAGGAGAGCAGCCGAACCAACTCGGGCGTCCGCGGCGCCGGGGCACCGATCGACCCCATGAGGATGACCTTATCGAATCGTTCGGGCGTTTCGCTCAGAAGCTGCAGTGTCAGCGCGCCGCCCATCGAATTTCCGACGATATGGGCGCTGTCGATCTCAAGCGCGTCGATCAGTCCGAGGCATTGTTCGACGCGGACACCGATCCACGCCATGACATTGTCCGGGAACGGATCCGGTATGGTGGACTGGCCAAATCCGATCAGATCGGGTGCGATCACGAAGAAATTTTCGGCGAGATCGGGCATTAGGTGGCGCCAGTTTGATGCGGCGTGCGCACCCGGCCCGGCGCCATGCAGAAGTAATATGGCAGGATTCTTGGGATCGCCGGCGATCATCGTGTGCGACGTAAGCCCGCGTCCTTCGATTTTCTCTTCCCGGATGACATCCGAACCCATGAAATCTCTCCCTTCCGTCTTATCGATGGCATTCCATCCGACCTGGACATTGCACAATGGCTATCGTGTTGTCCATTGTAAACTCTAGCGACCTGCCGACTGGACTCTCATATCTCATTGTGCAATGCATTTGCCAGATAAGCAATTGTGGGACGGGGAGTAGCTGAGATGGACGACGAGACTGTTGCATCGCTCGCGCGTGAACTGGATGTCGCCGAGGCGAGCCAAACACCCGTCCGGCAGTTGTCGCTTCGCTTCCCTCAGATGACGATAGAAGATGGATATCGCATCGCCCGCACGTGGGTTGAGCTCAAGAAGGCGGCGGGACGTCGGTCCATTGGCCGCAAGATTGGTCTGACATCGCGTGCGATGCAGGCGTCTGCTGGTATCACCGAGCCCGACTATGGCACGTTGCTCGATGACATGGCGTTCGAGGAGGGGAGCGAAATTCCCATCGATCGCTTCATCAATCCGAAGGTCGAAGTCGAATTGGCCTTCATCCTCTCCCGGCCGCTGGGTGGTCCCGATGTGACGACACGGGCTGTTCTCGCTGCCACTGAATATGTAGTGCCCTCCGTGGAGATCATCGACAGCCGGGTTCAGCCGATCGACGCGGAGACCGGAAGCGCTCGTAAAATCCAGGATACGATTGCCGACAACGCGGCAAATGCCGGGATCGTCCTCGGCGGTCGGCCCATCCGGCCGGACGCCATCGACCTGCGATGGGCCGGCGCCATATTGTCTCGCAATGCCGTCATCGAGGAAACAGGAATTGCGGCTGGCGTGCTAAACCATCCAGCGCGAGGGGTCGCGTGGTTGGCAAATCGCTTGTCGCAGTGGGGAGAAGAGTTACAGGCGGGCGAAATCCTGCTGGGCGGTTCTTTTACCCGCCCGGTCCCTGTGTCGCGCGGCGACGTGATATCTGCGGATTATGGCAGGCTTGGCTCGATCGCGATGCGGTTTGTCTGACATGTCGTCAGCAAATCCTCCCAACCATTTCAAAGTCGCGCTCGCCGAAGGGCGGACGCAGATGGGATTCTGGCTGGCGCTGGCGAATGCCGATATCGCCGAAATCTGCGCCGGACTGGGGTTCGATTGGCTCCTCGTCGATGCCGAGCATGGACCGCAAACCCTGCCCGGGATAATCGAGCAATTGCGGGCAATAGCGTCCTGCCCGCGCTGCGCCGCCGTCGTGCGCGTGCCTTCATCAGATCCCGTCGCGATCCGTCAGATCCTCGACTTGGGAGCGACGACCCTCATGGTTCCGATGGTCGAAACGGCTGAGCAGGCCGTCCGGTTGGTCGAAGCATGCCGCTACCCCCCATCGGGCAGCCGAGGCATCGGCGGTGCAAGGGCATCGCGTTGGGGCGGCATTGCGAGCCATGTCGCCGATGCCAACGCGCGGCTTTGTCTGATCGCGCAAATCGAGACGATGCAGGGTGTCGAGAATATCGAAGCAATCGCCGGCGTCGACGGGATCGACGCGCTGTTCATCGGTCCGGCCGATCTGGCAGCGTCGGCCGGGCTCTTGGGAAGCGCCAACCGGGAGCGGGTGCGCGAGCTCACGCTGGGCGCGTTGTCTCGCATCCTTGCCGCGGGAAAGCCAGCGGGAATTCTGTCGCGCGATCTCGCGCTTCTCGATGCACATCTCGCCGGCGGCGCAAGCTTCGTCGCTGTCGGAATAGATGCGTTCGTCCTCGCCGATGCGGCACGCGGGCTGCTCGATCAATTCCGCCAGTGACCGCGATCCGCGCGCCGGTTTTGGCCTTGCACAATAAGCAACGGATTGTATGCTGTGTCCAAATAGGAAATCGGGAGCGGGCTATGCTAGTGCCGAATCGACCGGATGAAGGCGGCCTCCGTCGGCTGGCGCGATGACGTTGCGGAAGATCGTGATCGCGGTCACTGGCGCCACGGGGGCAATCTACGGCCTGCGTCTGCTGGAGATGCTACGTGAAGATCCGAGCTGCGAAACGCACCTCGTGGTCTCCCAGGCAGCCGTGCTCAACATCCGCGAGGAACTGCCGCTAACGCTGAAAAAATTTGAAGCGTCGGCTGACGTGGTTCATAACATACGGAATGTCGGCGCCAGTATCGCGAGCGGATCGTTTCTCTGTGACGGCATGATCGTCGCGCCGTGCTCCATGCGCACCCTTGCGGCGATCGCCAATGGGCTCTCCGACAATCTGATCACCCGAGCTGCCGACGTCATGCTCAAGGAACGTCGTCCATTAACGCTCATGGTGCGAGAGACGCCCCTGAACCTTGCCCATCTTCGAAACATGGCAGCCTGTACCGAAATGGGGGCGATAATTTTCCCACCCGTCCCGGCGTTCTACGCTCGGCCATCGTCGATCGACGAAATCGTCGACCATAGCTGCATCCGGGTCCTCGACCAGTTCGGCATCCATCGGGCCGCCGATCGCCGATGGACCGGACTGAAGGGCGCAGAAGTGATGCCTCTGGCGCAGGCGGATAAATCGGAAAGGACAATTTGATGGCGGCAGTGCTGATGCGCCGGGAGCTATTGGGCGCCGGGGTTTTTTGCGCGGGTCTGGTTGGAGCCTCCCGCTTCCGGTCAGGAAGTGCGGCGGACGAAGAGGCCGTTCTCGTCGTCAGCCAGCCAAGGGTTGAGGAAAGCGAGCGTTTTGCCGCGTCCCTCATATCGTCTTCGAAAAAGTCTCTCGCGCTGGATGTCGGAAGCGGGCTGGATGAGTTGCTTGGCGACTGGCCCCGCGGCGCGCAGGTGATTGCAGGCCTGACCTCCGACCCCGCTGCAATGATTGCGGCCCAGTTGCTCATCGAGAGTGGAGCGGAGCCTTTGCTTCGATGGGAACATTCCTATGAGGCGGGCCGCTGGACACACCGCATCGGCGCCGCCCCCGGCTTGGGCGCGCTCCCGCAATATACTTGGCCCGCCGTCGTTGCGCAGAAAGTTCGCGATGAGCTGGACGGCCACAAATCATCACCGCGCCGGGCCGCGTGCATTTCGGGGGAATGTGCACTCGCCTCGAATAGCCCCGGCCTACTTGTGACCTGGGCCTTTCGGCTTGCCGGAGAAACGCGGTGAGGCCGCCGCTGCCCGAGGGAATTGCGGCGGCCGACTTTTCACGGGCCCTCGATGAACTCGCAGGCGTCGTCGGCAAAACCTGGGTTTTCGTCGACGAGCTTCCGCTGTCGACTTACCGCGACGCGTATTCGCCGCTTGCCGATGGCACTCTGCTTCCTTCTGCCGCCGTCGCTCCGGAAAGCGTCGAACAGGTGCAGCGGATCCTTGCCATCGCCAACAGCTTCCGACTGCCGATCTGGACCATCGGGACTGGACGGAACTTCGCATATGGCGGGCCGGCACCCCGAAGATCCGGATATCTTGTCCTCGATCTGAAACGGATGAACCGGATCATCGAAGTCAACGAAAAATATGGATATGCGCTGGTCGAGCCGGGCGTTTCCTACATGCAGCTTTATCGCCACCTGCAGCGGATCGGCAGCAAATTGTGGATCGATCCGGCAGCGCCCGCCTGGGGCGGCGTCATGGGGAACGCGCTCGAGCATGGCGCCGGCTACACGCCCTATGGCGATCACTTCATCATGCAATGCGGGATGGAAGTTGTGCTTGCCGATGGCCAGGTCGTTCGCACGGGCCAGGGAGGCATCTCTAACAGCAAGCATTGGCAGATCAGCAAACATGGGCTCGGACCGCAGTTCGATGGCATGTTCACCCAGTCGAATTTCGGCGTCGTCACCAAACTCGGCATCTGGCTGATGCCGGAGCCCCCCGGTTACAAGCCGTTCATGATCACCTTTCCACGCGAAGAGGATCTCGAGCAGATTTTCGAGATCACGCGCCCGCTCAAGGTGAATCAGGTGATCCCCAACGCAGCGGTCGCGGTCGACCTATTGTGGGAGGCCTCGGCGAAGACCACGCGGCGACATTATTATGACGGCAAGGGGCCGCTCCCGCCGTCGATCCGGGCGAAGATCGCCGCGGACCTCAATCTCGGGATGTGGAATTATTACGGCGCTCTCTACGGACCACCGCCCATGATCGAGAATAATTGGAAATTGATCGAGGAGGCATTCAGCAACATTCCGGGCGCCAAGTTCCACTTCACGCGCGAGAATGATCCTGCGTGGGATTATCGCGTAAAGCTCATGCGCGGCGAACCCAATATGACCGAGTTCAGCATCATGAACTGGATCGGCGGAGGGGGACACGTCAACTTTTCCCCGATTTCCGCCCCCGACGGGGCGGAGGCGTTGGCCCAATATAATCTGATCAAGAAACGCTGCCACGAGTTCGGCTTCGACTACATCGGGGAGTTTCTGGTGGGCTGGCGGGACATGCATCACATTTTGATGATCATGTACAATCGGGCCGATGAAACGATGCGCAAGAGCGCCCACGATCTCTTCAGTCTCCTGGTGGACGAGGCCGCGGCGGCAGGGTTCGGCGAATATCGTACCCATCTCGCCTTCATGGACCAGATTGCTGGAACCTATCGTCACAACGACGGGGCGCTTTGGGATCTCCATCACCGCCTGAAGGACGCTCTCGATCCCAACGGCATCCTTTCGCCCGGAAAGCAGGGCATATGGCCGAAGTCGGCACGTCCTGATGCCACACGACCCACGCTCCCAGGAGATTCATGATGCGTAAGAACGAAGTGAGGGGGCTTGACCACTGGATCGGCGGGTCACCGGTTGCCCCTGGCGACGGCGCTTATTTCGAAAGCCTGAACCCGATTGACGACAGTCTCTATTCCCGGGCGGCTGCCGGGACTCCGGCCGACGTCGATCGAGCCGTTGAGGCGGCCGACACGGCCTTTCGCCGGAACCGCGACCTTTCCGCAGGCGCGCGCGAGGCATGGATGATAAAGGCTTCGGCTCTCATGGAGCGTGACGCATCGCAATTTGCCGACACGCTCGTTGATGAAATCGGCTCGCCGATCGCCAAGGCCGGTTTCGAGACCCGGTTCGCCACGAGCTTCTTGCGCGCCGCCGCAGGCGTTCCCCGTCGCATTCGCGGCGAAACTATTCCATCCGATGCGCCCGGCCGCGTCAGCATGAGTTTTCGCGAACCGGTGGGAGTCGTTGCCGGCATTACGCCGTTCAACGTCCCGCTGATCAAGGGAATCAAGCAGTCGGCCATGGCGCTCGCGACGGGCAATGCCTTCGTCCTGCTTCCGTCGGAAGCGGCACCGCGCGTGGCCGATCAACTCGCGCGCCTCTGGGAGGACGCAGGCGTGCCCGAAGGCCTGTTCAACATTGTATATGGGGACGGCGCCAAAATCGGCGATGCGCTTACTGGCCATCCCAAGGTTCGCGCGATCACCTTCACGGGCTCGTCCCGGGTCGGGCGGCATATCGCTCGCATCGCAGCTGAAGGCTTCAAGAAATATACCCTCGAACTCGGCGGGAAGAGTCCTCTCGTCGTCTGCGCCGACGCCGACATCGACAAGGCCGTGGCGGCCGCGATCTTCAGCATCTTCATGTATCAGGGCCAGGTGTGCATGGGGGCGTCGCGTATCTATGTCGAACGTCCGATCTTCGACCGGTTCTCCAAGGCTTTCGCTGCTGCAGCTGCGAAACTCTCATCCGGCGATCTGCGCGATCCCGCAACGATGCTGGGTCCTATCATTTCCGAGCGGCAGCGCGCGCGCGTGCGGCGTCATATCGATGACGCCCGCGGCAAGGGAGCCGAAATACTCGCCGGGGGCGAATGGACGGGCCATGTGTGCCATGCGACCATCCTCTCCGGTGTCCAGCCCGGGATGGAGGTCGCGGCCCAGGAGACCTTCGGGCCGGTCACGTCGCTCTATCCGTTCGATGACCTCAATGAAGCCCTCCGGCTTGCCAACGACACCGAATATGGCCTGAGCGCCGCGATCTTCACGCGCGACATCGACAAGGCGCTTCGGTTCGCTCGCGAAGTCGAGTCCGGGATGGTCCATGTCAATGCGCCCACGTTGCACGACGAGCCTCACGTGCCGTTCGGCGGTTCCAAGGCTTCCGGATTTGGCCGCGAGGGCACCGAGGCCGATCTCGAAATCATGACCGAGTGGAAATGGGTGAGCATCCAGACCGACGCGGTCGCTGGGGGAGCACACTGATGTCTCAAGACAAGTCGGCCGTCCGCGCCAACCTCGCCGATCGCGCAAGAGGCGTCGGATCGCTGCGCGATTTTCTGGAGCTCCTCGAAGAATATGGGCAGGCCATTACCTGGACGGACCGGATCATGCCCGAGCCCGACCTGCGCAACATTGCCGTGGCCGCCTCGCGCGATGTCAATCATGCTCCTGCGATCCTGTTCGACAATATAGCGGGCTACCCCGGGAAACGCACGGTTGTCGGGGTGCACGGCTCTTGGGATAATATCGCGCTGCTCCTGGGTCAGCCGAAAGGCACCACAATCCGGGATATGTTCTTCGACATAGCCGGGCGCTGGGGCGATGCCTCTGCCCAGATCAGCCGCGTTCCCGAGGGGCAGGCGCCTGTCCATGAGTGCCGGCACGAGGAGAATATCAATCTCTACGACCTGCTGCCCGTGTATCGCATCAACGAGTTTGACGGGGGTTTCTATTTGGCCAAGGCGTCGGTGGCTTCGCGCGATCCGTTGGATCCGGAAAATTTCGGCAAGCAGAATGTCGGCATCTACAGGCTTCAGATCCAGGGTCCCGATCGCTTCAGCCTGATGACGATCCCGTCGCATGACATGGGACGCCAGATCCTCGCAGCGGAACGCGAAGGCCTGCCGCTCAAGATCGCCGTCATGCTCGGCAACCATCCCGGCGTCGCGTTGTTCGCAGCAACACCAATCGGCTACGACGAGTCCGAATATGCTTATGCCTCGGCGATGATGGGAGCGCCGATCCGGCTGACGAATTCCGGCAACGGTATCGACATCCTCGCGGATAGCGAGATCGTCATCGAAGCCGAGCTCCAGCTTGGTGAGCGCGTCTTCGAAGGGCCGTTCGGTGAATTCCCAGGATCCTACAGCGGCGTGCGACGCGCCCCTGTCTTCAAGGTGACCGCCGTCTCGCACCGAAAGAACCCCATATTCGAGAATATCTACATCGGTCGTGGCTGGACGGAGCACGACACGCTGATCGGTCTTCATACGTCGGCGCCCATCTATGCACAGTTGCGCCAGACCTTTCCCGAAGTCACCGCGGTGAATGCGCTGTACCAGCACGGACTGACAGCGATCATCGCGGTCAAGAACCGGATGGCGGGCTTCGCAAAATCCGTGGCGCTCCGCGCGCTTGGTACGCCCCATGGCCTCATGTATCTGAAAAATCTGATCATGGTCGATGGCGATATCGATCCCTTCGATCTCAACCAGGTCATGTGGGCCCTGTCGACCCGGACGCGCGCGGAGGACATCATCGTCCTGCCGAACATGGCGATGGTCCCGATCGACCCCGCTGCCGTGACGCCGGGGAAGGGGCACCATCTGATTATCGACGCAACAAGCTATCTCCCGCCCGATCCGGTTGGCGAGGCACATCTGGTCACCCCGCCCACCGGCCAGACTATCGATGACCTCGGCAAACGGATCCAGGCGATGCAACGAGGCGAGACGCTATGACTGCACCCCATTGCCCGCGATGTGGCTCCGACGCTTCGATCCCTGATTTCCGCGGCGTCGATGGCGAGAAAACGATTTGGACAATCCATCGCTGCACGGCCTGCTGTTTCTCTTGGCGCGACAGCGAGCCGGCGAGTGCGATCGACCCGCGTGTGCGCGCCGAGGAGTTCGCGATCGATGTTTCGGAGCCGGATCTTTTTCCGATCGTCCTGCAACCTTCGACCATGCGGAAATAGGGGGTGATCAAGATGGACGCAAATCGCCAAGCCGCCGCGCTCGACGCGCTAGAGGCACTGGTGGGTGCCGATGGGGTAACGCGCGATCCGGCGGCGCTCGCACCCTTCCATTCCGGAGTCGCCCTGCCCCTGGGTATCATCGCGCCGCGCGACACCGAGCAACTTGCCAAGGTCCTCGCGGTGGCGAGCGACGCCGGAGCGGCGCTTCAACCTGTGTGCCGCGCGGTCGCAGGTCAGGAGGTGGCGGCACGCGACAAGATCATATTGCTCGATCTTGGCCGCATGAATGAGATTCTCGAGATCAATGAGAACTTGGCTTACTGCCTCGTCGAGCCAGGCGTCACCTTTCGGCAACTCTCCGAACAGATAGGCGAGCGGGGGCTCAAGCTCTGGGTCGATTGCCCGGGTGAGCCCGACGAATCGGTGGCGAGCGCCTTTCTGAAGCGGCGCGTGGGCTATACCCCATATGCCGATCATTATCTTATGCAATGCGGGCTGGAGTTGATGCTGGCCGACGGCCGCAGTGTCCGGACAGGGATGGGTGCTATGCCCAAGAGTACCTGCTGGCAGCTCTTCAAATTTGGTTACGGGCCCTGGATCGACGGGCTCTTCACACAATCCGATCTTGGCGTCGTGACCAAGCTCGGCCTCTGGCTCATGCCCCAGCCCCCGGCAGCGCAATCCTTTGCTGTCACGGTGCCGGACGAAGACGATCTTGGCAAACTTCTCGATGTACTGGGCCCGCTCAAGACCAATATGGTCGTCCCCAATGGCGTGGCGGTGGCAAATGCGCTGCACGAAGCAGCGCGTTCGGGCAAGGTACGCCGCGACTTCGGCGGCGCCGGCCCAATGTCCGCCGGCGAGGTTCGAAAAGCCGGGGAGTCGATCGGGCTTGGCTACTGGACTCTTTACGGCTCGCTTTACGGGCTCCCCGACAATGTTCGCATCGCTTGGTCGATGGTCCAGGACGCGTTCGCATCGATCAAAGGCTCGCGGGTGCTGGCCGCTCCCGCAGCCGGGATGGAAGGACTGTGGGCGTGGCGAAAAGGCATGATGCTTGGTTCGGTCGGTAATGCACTTGGCCGCCCTTCGGCCTGGGCCGGAGGATCCTCTCTCGACATCGGCCCCATCAGCCCGGTTGATGGCAAGGAAGGGCTTCGCCTTTATGACTTGTCGCGCGATATTTCCGGCCGGCACGGTTTCGATTTTGTCGGAGAAACGAATGCCGTCTGGCGCTCTGCCCAGCATCGGCAGTATTTGTGCTTCGATGGCAGTCCCGCGGGCAGTAAACGGGCGAGAGACTGCGCTATCGAGCTGATCGATGCGCAGGCAGGTGCCGGATTTGGACAGACGCACGTCGAGCCGGCGCTCGCCGCCTCTGCTAGGGCGACCTATGAAAGCGGCGCGATAACTCAACTGCACGCGCGCGTGAAACGCGCGCTCGATCCCGCGAACCTCTTTCTGTCGGCCTGACCTCAAACAAGGGAATCGAAAGCATGAAGATGGGATTGCTGGCGGTCGCTCTGCTGATGCTAACCGCTTGTTCGAAATCGTCAGATGCGGACAAACCGGACGGTGCAGAATTATATGCCCTGAACTGCGCGGGTTGTCACGACCCGGGCCCGGGTCATCCCGCCACTATGCTGCTTGAAGAGATGGAGCGACCCGTTGCGCCCCTCATTGGCCGCAAGGACCTCGACAAGGACTATGTCCACTCGGTCGTCCGAAACGGGCTGATCGAAATGCCGCCATTCCGCCCAACCGAGCTGACAGACGCCGATGTGGATCTTGTATTCACCTACATCAAGACGGCAAAGGGTCCTTCGAACGCTCCTTGACGACGAGGCGCGCAAGGCTTTGCAAGGCATCGGCAGCGTCAGTCTCGTTAACGATCCGCGTATAGGCCGTCAGACTGAGGTTTGCGGCGTTCAATAGGTCAGCGCAGCTCTCAGCTCCTAGCGCACTCGCCGCGCTGATTAGCAGGTGCTGCGCCAGCCGTTCCCCTTCGAGTTCGGCCATCTTTATGAGGCGCCGGACACGCTGCGCCTTGGCAGCCGAGGCCCCGCTGGTGCTGGCGGGAGCTTTCAGCCACCGGCGGGCCTGACGCAGTGGCCCGATGACTTCTGAATTTGTCGCCTCAATTTCTGCGAGGAGAAAACGCAATTCCGTCTCGCTAAGCACGATCGACCGCAGCTGCGCTAACCAGCAGCACAGAAGCAGGAGGTTGACATCGAAGCCATGGTCGTCCTGCAAGCTGAGGCAAATATCCGCTACACCGGGCTGCGCATAAGCTGATACCGAGAAACGCCAGAAGGTGTCGGGATCGAGTGGCTTCACGTCCTGCCCCCGAAATCCCCTCGCATGCCAGCGCCCGGGAGGCTCCCGTTTATGGCGATCGCACCAAGCGGGTCAGGAATCCCCACGCATCTCCTCCGGCTGCCAGCCCATTGCGTTGCTGGCTTTGAGAGCGGCGGCCTGGACTTTGTCGATATTGCTCTGGCAAAAGAATTTTTCGTCGGTCATCCGGCCAAGTACGCCAATCACCGCGATCAGCTTTTCCTGCATGTCGAAAACCGGGACTGAAATGGCAGCGAGCCCCGGTACCACTTGGCCGTCCACCTTGGCGTAGCCTTGCCTCCGGATCTCCGTCAGCATAGCTTGCAGCTCGATTTCATCGATGGACGTCCGCGCAGCGCGCTCACGTTCAAGCAGCCGCTTATAGGCAGGGAGTGGCTGGAAAGCCATGAAAACGAGCCCTGCAGACGAATGCTGAATGGGAAGGACCGATCCGACGTGCAAAGACGTCGCAATTGGAACGCCGCCATCGAGCCAACGGATGATCGTCGGCCCATAGTCACCCCATATCGAGAGCAGACCAGTGGTCCCGAGATCATCCGCAAGCTGCCGCAGATAGGCGGTGGTGATGCGAATAACGTCGAGCCTCGACAAGGCCGAGAGTCCGACCTTGAGGGCGGTTGGACCGAGAGAATAGCGACCGTCCGCAGGCTCCTGCTGGACCAGCCCAGTATTAATGTAGGCCTGGAGATATCGGTGCGCCTGGCTGCGCGACATCTCGGCTCCCGCGGCGATATCGCGAAGGGGTGCGCAGCCGCCGGGACAAGATATCAGCGCTTCGAGCACGCGGACCCCAGTCTCTACCGACTGGATACTCTTGCGAGGCTTTTGCGCAACATCGCGCGGCGATTTGGAAGAGGCCGACATATCGGAGTGATCGTCTTCAAGCTCTGTCACTCTCACGCTTTTTGCCTGACGTTCCAAACTTCTTCCATTCTCTTATTTTGTCCCTTTTGCAGGGATACGAGGGTTCTAGGAAGCGACAACAGATACAATTCATATCTCAAGATGCAAAGTCGTTTCTTGTGCAACTGCCCGCGCGGCATTCCTATGCAATGGCAGATTGCGCCCTGTTGCCAGCCATTCGCGCGTATCCGCTCTCCTGTCGTGTGCCAGTGTCCGCCGGCAAATCGAACGTGAAAATTAGCGCGGCGAGGATGCAGCCTCGACGGCCACAGTTTCGACGCGGCCTGCTGCTGGCGGCTCGTCCTCGCGGCGTGTCGCCATGAACACCCCTGCACCGACAAGTGCCGCGCCCGCAATGTGAAAGGGAGCGAGATGTTCTCCAAGCAGGAGAATTGCAAGCGCAACCCCAAAGACTGGGGGCAGATTCATATAGATACTCGCGCGAGCGACACCGATCAAATCCACTGAACGGTTGAAAAAGAAATATGCAAGGAGCGAAGGGAAAATTCCGACATAAAGGATGGCGAGCGGAACCTCAATCCTCGCCGCCATATAATGGCCGTGCGCAATCTCCAGAAGATACGGGATGGCAATGCTTGCGGCCCCGACCGCGAACAGCGTTACGAGAAAGCTGAGCTGATGTATGGCGGGTTTCTTCCGCAAAAGGGTCGAGTAGAGCGAGTAGAGAAAAACGCCGAAAAGGGCGGCGGCATCTCCGCGGTTGAACGTCATGGCCAGAATATTGGCTAGGCTTCCTTGCGCGACGATGACGAGCAAACCGGCCAGTGATACGAGCGTGCCTGCCAACTGACCGATCGTAATTCGGTCTCGAAAGATCACTGTCGAAAGCAGGAGTATCATCGAAGGCATGGCGCCCTGCATCATCAGGTTATTCGTCGCCGTTGTATATTGAAGGCCCCAATAAACCACGAGGGCGAACGCTCCGATTCCAAGCGTTCCGAGAAACGACAGCATTTTCCAATTCTGCAGAATTGCGCGACGATCCGCGACAAGATGCGGCCAAGCGAAAAGTAAGCCTACCCCCATTGCTACGACCCATCGCCAAAAGGCCATGCCGAGGGGGGTAACGAGGTGGTGAACTGCGCGCGCAACAATGGGGTTGAGGGCCCAAAAAAGCGAGGCTGCACAAAGCAATAAGCCGGCAGAACCCCAGGCTCGCTGAAATATTGGAAATCGATGCGTCAATGGATGCCCCTTTTGGTCAATTTGCCGATCTGGTGCGCCGCCCTGCGCTTCTTCTGGCTCGCAAAATTTGGCTTGAACCATGATCCGATCTGCGTCATCGCGTTGCACATAGTGCATCACATTTTTCTAAATGCAATAAGGAAGCGCATAAGGTGGCGCTCGCTGGAGGGGCACCATGACCCGAATGTTAGAAGGAATTCTGATTCTTGACCTCAGTCGGGTCCTTGCTGGACCTTGGGCAACGCAGCTCATGGCCGATTTGGGCGCCACAGTTATCAAGGTCGAACGCCCGCTCGAAGGGGACGACACGCGTCGTTGGGGGCCGCCTTGGCTTTATGCCGGCGGAGAGGCAACGTCTGCCTATTATCTGTGCGCAAATCGGGGAAAGGAAGCGATTGCCGTCGATTTCACCGACGCCGAGGGACAGCAGATTATTCGAGATTTGGCGGCCGGTTGCGACGTTGTCGTTGAGAATTTCAAGGTCGGGACGCTCAAGCGCTACGGGCTCGACGCTGCGAGGCTGCGAGAGGCCAACCCGGCCCTGGTCTATTGTTCCGTGACGGGCTTTGGCCAAGACGGCCCCTATAGCGGCCGGCCCGGTTATGATTTTATCGCGCAGGGCATGGGCGGATTAATGAGCGTCACGGGTTCGCAGGAAAGTGGCCCGATGAAGACGGGCGTTGCCCTGTCTGACATCATGACGGGTCTCTACTCGGCGATCGCAATCCTGGCAGCTCTTGTCCGGCGGGGAAATACCGGCGAGGGCGCTCATCTCGACGTGTCGTTGCTCGATGTCACCGTTGCCACCCTTGCAAATCAAGCCTTCAACTTTTTCGCCACGGGGGAGAATCCGCCCCGTTATGGCAACGCTCACCCCAACATCGTGCCATACCAGTCTTTCCCGACAGCCGACCGCGGGATCAATCTCGCAATCGGAAACGACTCTCAGTTTCGTCGGCTGTGCGACGCAATTGGGCGGAGTGACCTTGCTGACGACCCACGCTTTGGCACCAATGGTTCGCGGGCCGGAAACAAACAGGCGCTGGAAGATGAGTTGGCGCCGATCTTTGTAGGCGCGGGCGCAGCTTCATGGATAGAACGGCTCGACGCCGCCGATGTCCCGGCTGGTCCGATCAATGAAATTTCGGACGTCTTTAAGGACGCTCATGTTCTGCACCGTGGAATGAAGATTTCGCTCAACCACAAGGAATTGGGTGATCTTCCAGGCATAGCCAGCCCCATCAAAGTCGATGGCGAGCGCGCGGTTGCCTCCACACCACCACCGCTCTTGGGCGAGAATACTGACTCCGTTCTGCGGAGAGAGCTCGGACTGGGCGACTTAGAAGTAGCGGGGCTAAAGACAAGAGGAGTAATAGGGTGATCCTCATCGACCGCACCGAGCGACGATGGAGCCTCCGATCATGCCCTTCCTCACCATGCTCTCGTGACTATTAGTTAGGCGGCGGCGCGATGTTTTCGCAGGCCCGCCAACACCGACGAGGCGACCGCGCCGATGTGTGATTCTGCCAGCCCGCGCGCGCGGGCAGGGGATTTGGAAGCGATCGCCTCAATGATTTCATCATGTTCACGTGCGGTATCGGCCATGAAATGATTGAAACCACCGGCTTGGTTGATGAAGAAATCAGACATGTCAAAATTGCTGTTCTGCCGCGCGTCGACAAAGGGCGACTGAGCCATATCGTGGATGAGCTGATGGAAGGCACGGTTGAGTTCGCAATAAATTACCGCGCTGCGCGGCTCGTCAAAGTCGATCGTGAGAATACGTGCTTGCAGCGCGCGCAAATCGCGCGTTTGCGAATCGGTCCGACGCGCTGCCGCCAGTTCCGTCAGCAGTCCCTCGAGCCTTTCAAACATGATATAGAAATCTGCGATCTCGTAATAGCTTGGATTTATCACCTCGCAACCGACCTGCGGAATTATGCGAACAAATCCTTCCGAACTCAAACGGTTGAGCGCGGCCATGATCGGCTGGCGGCTCGCTCCGGTATCGCTCACAAGATCCTTGACCGACACCCGCTGGCCAAAATTATATTGCGCGCCAACCATTCGGCTAACGAGAAGATCGTAAATTTCATCCTTCTTGTTCACTCGAATTGTCTCCAACTTTGGCGCTGCTACGCACGCCGCGAATATCCCCCTTGATCAGCAAGAACGCAAGAGTCAGTCGTTGGCGAACGGATCCGGCTGCAAGAGCTGTTCGCAACGGAAATCGACAGATTCACTCTGCATATTTTGTTCGGCGCAATCGATCGTGGACAGCAAGTCTCTTTATAAGCGCTTACCATGCGCGATCAGGCGCCATATTCGCCAAACGAATGATCGTTGCCAGATGATCGTTCCAACTCTTCATTGCTTCGCGCTTCTCGTCCTTCCAGTCGTGGCGCTGGTAGATACCGGCGACGCCCGCGCGGGAACCTCCGACGTGGTTGAGCACAGCTTCGGTCACTTCAAATCGAACGCCTAGCCGTTGAAACCCGGTTGCAAGAGTTCGTCTCAAGTCATGCAGTCGCCAGTCCGGTAACGGTTCGCGGCCGTCTTGCGACATAAGCAGGTCGAGCTTGATCTTGCCTTTGCTATATCCGGTGAACCTTCCGCCCCTGGAGGTCGTGAACATCCTGCCGCTACGCGGCCAGATAGTCGACCCGGCAACCTCGTCGAGGATCGCAACTGCAAGTTCGTTGAGCGGAATTCGGTTGGGCTCGCCATTCTTTGCCCGTTCGCCGGGCAGGGTCCATAGGAGATCTTTACGGTTGAGTTCCTCCCAACGCAGCGACGAAACCTCCTCTCGTCGCTGACCGGTGACGATCAGAAGGCGGATGATGGGTCCGAAACAGGAATGCGTGTTTGGCGCCGTCATCCAGATGCGGCCAAGCTCCTCGTCTGAAAGCCAGCGATCGCGAGGTTTGACCGGGGGCGGGGTTTCCATGCCTTCCATCGGACTCCGATCGATATCTCCCCGGCTGACGGCCCAGCGCAAAAGGCGGCGCAAAACAGCGAAGACGTTGCGGATATTTGCGATCTGCGCGCGCGGCATGCGGTCGAAGACGGCAACGATGTCGATTCGCGTAAGATTGGGAAGGGGCTTTGATCCCAAGACAGGCTTTACATGCAGCTCGAGGCTGCGCTTGACGAGGCGCCTCCAGCCTTCTCCAACGCAGGCATCAGCGAAGCGATCAGAGTAATTATCGAAGGCTAGATCGACCGACTCTCGCCGTCGTTGCCGCTCTGCTTCGCCTGGATCGGTCCCTTGGGCGATCAGAATAGCCAGTCGCTCCGCTTCGGCTCTGGCGGTGGCTGGCGTCCATGGCGAGCCATGGCTGCCTATCGTGTAGCGACGCGTCTTAGATTCGCGACCGCCCATTCGGAATTGCAACACGTAAGACACGGCGCCAGCTTTGGTTCGCTTTGCGCCAAAACCCTTTATGCTATCATCCCAAAGAATGTCATGTTGCCCGCTCGAAATGAGAGCATCGACCGACCGTTTTGTGATCTTTCCGCTTGCCATAAATTGGTCTCCCAATACGGCGTTTCCAGCAATCACCCGGCAATCACCGTGG
Organism: Sphingopyxis lindanitolerans; assembly: GCF_002993885.1. Taxonomy (NCBI): domain Bacteria; kingdom Pseudomonadati; phylum Pseudomonadota; class Alphaproteobacteria; order Sphingomonadales; family Sphingopyxidaceae; genus Sphingopyxis; species Sphingopyxis lindanitolerans. The sequence goes on along the minus strand of NZ_CM009578.1, from coordinate 1,596,567 downwards.
CGGAAATTGCCGCGTAATTGGGGAAAAGATAGCATAGGGAGTGGCTATAAAAAACTAGCCTTTTCAACCCTATAGCACTCCTATATACGCCTCCAGCGAAAATACCAGACCTCGTGCCCCTGCGCGCGCGCTTTGGCTTCGTAGCGGGTTTCGGGCCAGCCGCCGGGGCGGACGAGGAAATCCTTTGCGTCCCGCGCCTGCCATTCGAACTGATGGCGATGGCGGCGCATCACCATCAGGGCATGGGCCAGATAGACCGGGTGGTCGGTGCCGAAGCGGAATTCGCCGCCGGGCTTCAGCTTGGCGGCGATCAGGTCGATCGGGCCGTCGTTCATCATCCGCCGTTTCGCGTGGCGCGCCTTCGGCCAGGGATCGGGGTGGAGCAAATAGGCGAAACTCAGCGCGCCGTCGGCTATGCGGCGCAGCACTTCGAGCGCGTCGCCATGATGGATACGGATATTGGCGAGCGGCAGATGCGCGCGTCCTTTTTCCGCAAGATGGGGGTCGCCCGAGACATGGACGAGCGCTTGCGCGACGCCGTTGAGAAAGGGTTCGGCGCCGATGAAGCCGTGATCGGGCAGCATGTCGGCGCGCCCCGCCATATGTTCGCCGCCGCCGAAGCCGATTTCGAAATGCAGCGGCCGGTCATGGCCGAACAGCCGTTCGGCCGTCACGTCGCCCTCGGTCGGCACCGCGATCTGCGGCAACAGAGTATCGACGAGATCCTGCTGACCCGCGCGCAGGGGCTTGCCCTTGGCGCGGCCGTAGAGGCGGTTGAGAGTGGTTGGATCGCCCGATTTATAAGCCGTCATGGCGCGCGCGTTAGCGCGGCGCGGCGGGGGCGGCAAGCACCCCCGCGGCTCCTTTTATCGGGCGATCGCCGCCTTCAGCCTGTCGGTGAGGTCGGTGCGTTCCCACGGGAAAGCCTCGCCGGTCGCCTGACGGCCGAAATGACCATAAGCGGCGGTCTGCTTGTAGATCGGCTTGTTGAGGCCGAGGTGGGTGCGGATGCCCTTTGGCGTCAGGCGGACGAGCTGCGGGATCGCCTGCTCGAGCGCGGCTTCGGTCACGCCCTCGGCGGCGGTGCCGTGCAGGTCGATATAGATCGACAGCGGCTCGGCGACGCCGATCGCGTAGCTCAGCTGGATCGTGCAGCGGCGCGCGAGACCGGCGGCGACGATATTCTTGGCGAGGTAGCGCGTGACATAGGCGGCCGAGCGGTCGACCTTGGTCGGATCCTTGCCGCTGAAGGCGCCGCCGCCGTGCGGGCTGGCACCGCCATAGGTGTCGACGATGATCTTGCGGCCGGTCACCCCGGCGTCGCCGTCGGGGCCGCCGATCTCGAAGCGGCCGGTGGGGTTGATATGATAGACGGTGTTCGCGGTGAGCAGCTCGGCGGGGAGCACGTCGGCGATCACGCCGAGCACATATTTGCGCAGCTCCTGATATTTCGCTTCGTCGCCTTCGCCGCCGTGGAAGAAATAGCCCGGCGCGTGCTGGGTCGACACGACGATCGCGGTCGCTTCGACCGGGCGTTCGTTGGCGTAGCGCAGCGTGACCTGGCTCTTGGCATCGGGTTCGAGGAAGGGGGCGATTCCCGCCTTGCGGTCGGCGGCCATACGCTCGAGGATCTTGTGGCTATAGTCGAGTGTCGCGGGCATCAGGTCGGGGGTTTCGTCCGACGCATAGCCAAACATGATGCCCTGGTCGCCCGCGCCTTCGTCCTTGTCCGCGCTTTCGTCGACGCCCTGCGCGATATGCGCCGACTGGCCGTGGAGGTTGTTCTCGAACCGGAACTGGTTCCAGTGGAAACCGGCCTGTTCATAGCCGATGTCCTTGACGGTATTGCGCACCGTCGCCTCGATCTCCGCGAGCGCGCCGGGCGCCCATTCGCCATCTTCGAACACGCCTTTGCAGCGGATTTCGCCCGCGAGCACGACGAGCTGCGTTGTGGTCAACGTTTCGCACGCGACGCGGGCTTCCGCATCCTTCGACAGAAACAGGTCGACGATCGAATCCGAAATCTGGTCGGCGACCTTGTCGGGATGACCTTCGGAAACGCTTTCGGAGGTGAAGAGGAAGCTGTTGCGCATGAGGGGAGCCTTTTGTGGAGTCGAATATAAAGGATGCTTTATGTCGCGCGCCTGTTAGCGTCCACGCCGCCGAAAGGCAATGGCGGCGGCGAGCAACAGCAATGCAAATCCGACAGGCAGAGCGTTGCCATATCGCGCGAACAGCGTCGGGGCGTGCGGCTTGGGAATGAAGGTGTCGATGCGGCCTGCCGTGTGCATCGGCAGCGAGTCGAGAACACGGCCATCGGCATCGATCACCGCGCTGATCCCGGTTGGCGTCGCGCGGATGACGGGCAATCCTTCCTCGATCGCGCGCAGCCGCGCCTGCGCCAGATGCTGCGGCGGACCCCAGCCCCCGAACCAGGCATCGTTCGAGGGGTTGAAAATGAAATCGGGGCGATGGGTGCGGTCGACGACCTGCCCCGAAAAGATGATCTCATAACAGATTTGCAGCCCGGCCTTGCCGAAGCGGCCTAGGTCGAGTGTGTGCGGGCCGGGGCCGGGCCAGAAATCAATGTCGCCGGGGGCCAGGCGCGACAGGCCGATCGCCGAGAGCAACGGCCGCATCGGCAGATATTCGCCATAAGGGACAAGATGCGCCTTGTCGTAGCGCGGGCCGAGCGTGCCGTCGGCGTGGACCGTCATCACCGCGTTGCGCGCGCCGACGACGCTGCCGTCGCGGGCGAGTTCGAGCTTCAGCGCGCCGAGCAGCATGACGTCGCCCGCGTTCATCAGGCTGGTCAGCCGCCCGCGCGCTTCGGCGGGCGAGCGGTCGTAATAGACCGACGGATAGCCGGTCTCGAGATAATCGGGGATCGCCGCCTCGGGCCACAGGATCAGGCGCGGGGTGTCGGACTTTGGTGCGGTCAGCCGCGCGAGCTTGGCGAAATTGGCGTCGGCCTTGTCTCCTTCCCATTTGTCCTGCTGGCCGACATTGGGCTGGACGACGGTGATGGGGGTGCCGTCATTTTCGGTTGGATTGGCCGGAATGAGTGACGGAAATAGAAAAACGGCCATCAAAGGCAGCACGAAAATCACAAGGAAGCTCAGTCCGACCCAGGTCCCGGATTTGGGTTGATGCCAGTTTTTCCGGTTTGCCAACCACAGAAGCGTGAAGCCTGTCCAGGCCGCCAGAATAACGATGATTGCAGACAATCCGTAGGTGCCAATGGTTGGCAGAGCGAGATTCGGAATCATCGTGGATGACAGGATCGCGGCGAGCGGATTCCACGCAAAGCCGGTAAACACCCAGCTTCGCAGCCATTCGGTCAGCGTCCACAGCGCGGCGAAGGAGAGGATGAAGGAGAACGTCGCCCCCGCGAAGGGGGGGGGCGTTGGCGTCATGTCTCCAGCGGCCGTGTCGGGAGGCACGTGACTCCCGGCACTCTTCGCGGGGGCGACACGGCCGGACAACAGCCACGCGCCCCACGCCGCCAGCGCCGGATAGACCGCAAGATAGAGCGACAGCAGCACCACCGCGACCCACCCCAGCCACGCCGGCATCGCCGCCTGATAGGTAAAGGCGGTCGCGATCCAGTTCAGCCCGATGGTGAAATGCCCGACCCCGAACGCCCAGCCCACGCCGAGCGCGCGCCAGCCCCTGGGGCCGCGCGCGACGAGCGCCATCCAGCCAGCGAAGGCGAGCAGAGTCAGCGGCCAGAGGTTCAGCGGCGCGAAACCGGTCGCCGACACGGCGCCGAGCAACAGGGCCAGGAGCTTCGGCCAGCGATCGGCGAAAGCGATGATGCGGTGGGATATCGCGGTCACGCGCGCTGCTTTAGCCGCGCCGCGGTGCCGCGACAATGATGCTTGCGCATTTGGGGGCTTGATGTCCGATTGGTCCAAGAGCCGTCCTACTCTTCCTCGTCACCCCCGACTTGATCCGGGGTTCCGCTGCGGGGGAGAAAGCTGCCGGCGCGCCGAAAAGCGGGATCCCGGGTCAAGCCCGGGATGACGAAGGGCGGGAAATGTCCGCTCCCACCCCAAAGCAGGCATCGGCTTCAAATAGGCCTTTCCTACATTATCCGGCTGTGCCAGCCTTATCTTGCTCTTTCATTTGGTGGATAAAGGCGATGGCCGTCCAGCTTGCGGGTGCGGACCACGGCGAGCCGTGCCGGGCGCGTTCAGCACGCCTCAAAGCCCGGATCGGGGGTGCAAGAGGCTGAACTTTCCTGAACTTTGGAAATGACCAGGCGGTCCTCGCGCCGACCAGCCCCCGAATCCAAGCCGCGATGACGACAGAAAGCAGGGCGATTGCCACCCCGAAGCCACCCCGGACACCGCCTTCTACAGCATATATTTCATCCGGATCGTCTGCCGCACCTCGCCCGCGACCACGAAGCTCGCCGCCTGGAACTTCGGCGGCCCCATGCGGATCGCCGGATTGCGCGAAAAGCCGAAGCCTTCCCTCGGCAGGAAGATCGCGAGGTCCATCTTGTTGTTGCCGTTCTCGTCATGGACGACCGCGATCGCATAGGTGCCGGCGGCGGGGGCGTGGATCAGGAAATCGCCCGTGTCGGCGGCCTTCACCGCCATGCGGACCGACCCCTTGTCCTTGCTGCAGTCGGGAAAGGCCTTGGGATTGGCGGTCAGGCAGACGAGGATCTGCCCCTTCATGTTGCGCAGCCCGGTGATGCTGACCTCAACCGTCGGAGTGGGCGTCGGCGCGCTCGCGGCGACCAGCAGCGGCAAAAGAACCAAGCCCGATATCGGTGCCGCACGCCTTGTCCCAGAAGCGGAAATAGAGGCCATAATTCCCCCGATAGGCGGCATGATGCGCCTCGTGATGCGTCGCGGTTATCAGCCATCGCCCCGCCGGTCCATGGACCAGCGCGCGCGGGAACATCTCCCACCCCATATGATTGCCGACGCCCATCACCGTCATGATGGCGAGCACCAGCCCCAACGCCGCGACATGGATCGGGATCAGAAAGACCAGCGCCGGAATGACGATCGCGCCGCTGATCGCCTCGACGGGGTGAAAGCTCATCGCCGCCCACGCCGTCGGCGGCCGACTTTGGTGATGAACCGCGTGGGCGATGCGGAACAGCCACGGCCGGTGCATCAGCCGATGCGTCCAATAGAACCACATATCGTGGATCAGCAGATAGGCGAAGAGACTGACCGGCAGATACCAGAGCGGAAAGGCATGAAGGTCGGTATAGATGCGCGTCCAGCCGCGTGCCTGCCATCCCCAGGCGACGACGCCCGCGGGCACGCCATAGATGGCGGCGCTCGCGAGGCTCCAGCCGATCTCGCGCCGCATCTGCCCTTCGAGCCCGCGATAGAGGCCGGGATGCCGGACCCGCGTCGCGAAGGCGAAGGCACCGCTGCTGATGAGATAGCGACCCCCGACGATCGCCGTCATCGCGAGCGCCGCCAGCGCGATGGCCGCCGCCGCGCTCATTCGGCGGGCGGACTGGCTGCGCCCGCGCCGAGCGCGCGCTGCATATAGACGGTGTCGAGCCAGCGGCCATGCTTCCACCCCGTCGCGTCGAGGCGCCCGGCATGGGCAAAGCCGTAGCGCGCGTGGAGCGCGATCGACGCGGGCTCGGCGCCGCCGATCACCGCGACCATCGTGCGAAAGCCTGCCGCCTCGGCGGCGACCAGCAATGCTTCGAGCAGTGCGCGGCCGATGCCGCGACCCTGCCAGGTGGGATCGATATAGATGCTGTCCTCGCACGCCCAGGCATAGGCGGCGCGCGGCCGGAACTGGCTGGCATAGGCATAGCCTGCGAGCGAGCCGTCCGCGCCGCGCGCGACGAGGAATGGCCAGCCCTTCGCCCGATGCTCCGAGATCAATCCCGCGGTGGCGAGCACGCTGCGCGCCTCGATGTCATAGGTCGCAGTGCCGTGCGCGACATGATGGGCGTAGATGACAGCGATCGGCCTCGCATCGTCAGGTGTCGCGGATTCGATGAAGGGGACAGCGGCGTGCATGCCGAAAGCGATAGCCGCTGCGCGCCTTGGTCGCTAGGTCTGCTGCATGGCTGCGCCCGATAGTGACTCCTGCGACATCGCCATCGTCGGCGGCGGGCTTGCGGGCGGTCTCGCCATGCTGGCGCTGGCGCGGCGGCGGCTGGACCTCGACGTTCGGCTGATCGAGCCGGGCGCGGTCGGTGGCAACCATATCTGGTCCTTTTTCGATGCCGATATCGATGCCGATGACCGCTGGCTGGTCGAGCCGCTGATCGGCCACCGCTGGGACGGCTATGACGTCGCGTTTCCCGCCTATTGGCGCGGCGTGCCGATGGCCTATAACAGCATCACCGGCGAAGCGGTCGCCGAGGCGGTCGCCGCGGTGCTTCCCGCCGGTCGGCTGATCGCCAAATCGGCAATCCTGCTCGCGCCGGGATCGGTCGGCTTCGACGACGGCACCCGGCTGGTCGCGCGCCACGTCATCGATGCGCGCGGGGTCGGCGACCTCACCGGCATCGAGTGCGGCTGGCAGAAATTCGTCGGGCAGGCACTACGGATCGAGGGCGGCCACGGCCTCGCGCGGCCGGTCGTGATGGATGCGACGGTCGAGCAGATCGGCGGCTACCGCTTCGTCTATTGCCTGCCGTTCGACGCGGAGACAGTCTTCGTCGAGGACACTTATTACAGCGACGATGCCGCGCTCGACGTCGCGGCGGTGCGCGAGCGGATCGCGGCCTATGCCGCGGCGCAGGGCTGGAACGTCACCGAAGTCGAACGCGAAGAAACGGGTTGGCTGCCCGTGGTCATGGCGGGCGATTTCGATGCGGTCTGGCCCGAGGAGGATGGCGTCGCGCGCATCGGTGTCCGCGCGGGGCTCTTTCACGCGACGACGGGCTATTCCTTGCCCGATGCCGTTTGCACCGCGGCTGCGCTGCCATGGATGGTCGATCGGCCCGATTTGGGTGCCGCGCTGCGAAAGGGGGCGGCCAGGGCGTGGCGGCGCCAGCGCTTCTATCGCATGCTCGACGCGATGCTGTTCCGCGCTGCCGCGCCCGAAGAACGCTATCGCATCTTTGAACGCTTCTACCGTCTCTCCCCCGGCCTGATCGCGCGTTTCTATGCCGGCGCGTCGACGGCGAGGGACAAGCTGCGCATATTGTCGGGCAAACCGCCGGTGCCGATCGGCAGAGCGCTCGCCGCGCTCGCACGGTTCGACTGGCGATGAGCCGCCGCGCGATCGTCATCGGCGCGGGGTTCGGCGGGCTGGCGCTCGCGATCCGGCTCCAGTCGGCGGGGGTTGCGACGACACTGGTCGAGGCGCGCGACAAGCCCGGCGGGAGGGCCTATCACTGGGTGAAGGACGGCTTCACTTTCGACGCGGGGCCGACGGTGATTACCGATCCGCCCTGTCTCGAAGAATTGTGGGCGCTGAGCGGGCAGGATATGGCGCGCGACGTCGATCTCGTCCCGGTGACGCCCTTCTACCGGCTCGACTGGCGCGACGGGTCGCGCTTCGACTATTCGAACGACGAGGCCGCGCTGCGCGCCGAAATCGCGAAGCTCAATCCGGCGGATGTCGAGGGGTACGGCCGCTTTCTCGATTATTCGAGGGGAGTCTACGAACAGGGCTATGTGAAGCTGGGTTCGGTCGCTTTCCTCGATTTCGCGTCGATGATCCGCGCCGCCCCGGCGTTGATGCAATATCAGGCGTGGCGCAGCGTCTATTCGGTGGTGTCCTCCTATGTGAAGGACGAGCGGCTGCGGCAGGCGCTGTCGTTCCACAGCTTGCTTGTCGGCGGCAATCCGATGACGACGAGCGCGATCTATGCGCTGATCCACACGATCGAGAAGCAGGGCGGCGTCTGGTGGGCGCGCGGCGGGACGAACGCGCTGGTCGGCGGCATGGTGCGATTGTTCGAACGGCTCGGCGGGGCGCTGCGCCTCGGCGATCCGGTGATGGCGATCGAAACCACGGGCGACCGCGCGACCGGCGTCCGGGCGCGAAGCGGCTGGCGCGGCGAGGCCGACATGGTGGCGTGCAACGGCGACCTGATGCACAGCTATCGCGACCTGCTCGGCGCGCATCCGCGCGGGAAGAGACGCGCGCGCAGCCTGGCCCGCAAACGCTGGTCGCCGTCGCTGTTCGTCGTCCATTTCGGGGTGAAGGGGGACTATCCGGGCATCGCGCACCACAGCATCTTGTTCGGGCCGCGTTATAAGGGGTTGCTCGGCGACATTTACGGCGGCGTCGTGCCCGATGATTTCTCGCTCTACCTCCATCATCCCAGCATCACCGACCCCGGCATGGCGCCGCCGGGCCACGCGACCTTTTACGCGCTCGCGCCGGTGGCGCATCTTGGAAAGACCAAGACCGACTGGGACGGCGCATTCGGCAATCGCTTCGCCGATGCGATCCTGAACGAGGTCGAGCGGCGCATCCTGCCGAGGCTCGGCGCCAATCTCGTCACCCGCTTCCACTATACCCCCGTCGACTTCGGTCGCGATCTGTCGGCGCATCTGGGCAGTGCGTTCAGCCTTGAGCCCGTGCTTTGGCAGAGCGCCTGGTTTCGCGCGCATAACCGTGATGATGCGATTTCGAACCTTTACTTCGTCGGCGCGGGAACGCATCCGGGGGCGGGGATTCCGGGGGTCGTTGGCAGCGCCAAGGCAACCGCCGCGTTGATGCTGAATATATAGTTCCGTTCGCATCGAGCGAGGTCGCGATGCCTATCGGGCTTGGTGCCAGACTGATGGGTGTCTCGACTTCGCTCGATGCGAACGGGTAAGGGAAGAGTTATGAAACGCCTTGCCGTCTACTGCGGGTCCGCGACCCCCCAAGATCCAATCTATATTGAGACCGCGCGCCATGTCGGGCGCACACTCGCCACACGCGGCATCGGCGTCGTCTATGGCGGCGGGCGGCTCGGGCTGATGGGCGCGGTTGCCGACAGCGCCCTGGACGCGGGCGGCGAGGTGATCGGGGTGATCCCCGACGCGCTCGTCGGGACCGAAGTCGCGCATCGCGGCTGCACCGAACTCCACGTCGTGTCGGGCATGCACGAGCGCAAGACGATGTTCACCGATCTTTCCGACGGCTTCCTGACCATTCCCGGCGGTGTCGGCACGATGGACGAATTGTGGGAGGCGATCAGCTGGGCGCAGCTTGGTTATCATGCGAAGCCGGTGGGCCTGCTCAACGCGGCGGGCTTCTACAATGATCTGATCGCCTTCAACCGCCGTATGATCGAGGTCGGCTTCATCCGCCCCGCGCACGCCGGGATCATGATCGTCGATGCCGGCATCGACGAATTACTCGACAAGATGGCGGCCTATCAGCCGCACGAGCCGATCTTCGCGATGAAGGCCGACGATCTGTAATGCCCGACGCGGGGGGCTATGACGCACAGGCCCTCCACGGCTTCGCGCATGACAGCATCATGCGCGGATCGAAAAGCTTCGCGTTCGCCAGCCAGCTTTTCGACCGCCTGACGCGCGAGCGCGTCTGGCTGCTCTACGCCTGGTGCCGCGCCGCCGACGATCTGGTCGACGGGCAGGATCATGGCGGCGACATGACCCCCGGCAATGACGCGAAGGCGGCGGTCGAAAGAATCCGTGCGCGCACCGACGCCGCTTATGCGGGGCAGCCGACCGGCGATCCCGCTTTCGACGGGCTCGGCTATCTGCTCACCGAAGTGACGATCCCGCGCGCGATCATCGACGACATCATCGCGGGCTTCGATCTCGACGCCGAAGACTGGCGGCCGCGCAGCGAGGCGGATCTGCTGCGCTATGGCTATCACGTCGCGGGCGCGGTCGGGGTCGCGATGGCGCTCGTCATGGGGATCGATCCGAACGACGAAACGACGCTCGACCGCGCCTGTGACCTCGGCATTTCCTTTCAGCTCGCCAATATCGCGCGCGACATTGCCGAGGATGCCGCCGCCGACCGCTGCTATTTGCCGATCGAATGGATGGTCGAACTCGACATTCCGCCGGGGCAGCACATGCACCCCGCCTTTCGCCCGCGCCTCGCGGTAATGGCGAAATGGCTGTCGGAGATGGCGGAGGAATATGAAGCGTCGGCGCGCTGGGGCGCGCGCAAGCTGCCGCCGCGCAGCCGCTGGGCGGTGCTTGCCGCGGCGGGCATTTATGGCGACATCGCGCGCGAGGTAAGGGCACGCGGCGACCATGCCTGGGACCACCGCGCCGCGACCTCGCTTTTCGCCAAGCTCGGCTGGGTCGTGCGCGCCGGCTGGTCGGTGCTGCGCCGCCCGCCGCAGCGCCGGATCAGCCGCGACGGCCTGTGGACGCGGCCGCGGGTAGGGGGCGGCGAATGAGCCAGCTCGAAGGACTGGCGGCGGTGCTGGTACTGGTCAATGTCGCGCTCGTCGCGCTGCGCAGCGTCTGGAACTATCCCTTCGCGCTCGTCGCGGTGACGCTCTACGCTTTCGTCTTCTATGAGGCGAAGCTGTATAGCGACATGCTGCTCCAGGGCTTTTTCTTCGTGCTCAACCTCTATGGGCTCGTCGCCTGGGTTCGGGCGCGCGAGGAGAGCGGTATCCCCGTCGGCTGGATGAGCGACCGCGCGCGCTGGGTCTGGGGCGGCGTCACCGTCGCCGCATGGGCCGTATGGAGCATGGCGATGCACCGCTATACCGACGCCGCGGCGCCGTGGATCGACGGAGCGATCGCGATGATCAGCATCACCGCACAATGGCTGCTCGCGCGGCGGCGGGTCGAAAGCTGGTTCCTCTGGATCCTCGTCGACCTGATCGCGGTGCCGCTGTTTGCATGGCGCGGGCTTTATGCGACGAGCGCCGTCTATGTCGTGTTGCTCGGCCTGTCGATCGACGGCCTCGTCCAGTGGCGTCGCACCGCTGCGGCTGGCGCGGCGGCATGACGCGCCGTATCTGCCTCCACGGCGCTGAAAGCACCGGCAAGTCGACCCTCGCGCCGCGGCTCGCCTCCCGCCTTGGCGCGCGCGTCGTCCCCGAATATGGCCGCACCTATGCCGAGGCGAACGGCACCGAGTTCGACGAGGCCGCGTTGCTCGCGATCTTCCACGGCCATCTCGCGGCGACCGAGACGGCGTTAGCGCAAAAGCCCGAATGGCTGGTTTCGGACACCGACCCGCTGATGACGCAGGCCTGGGCGACCATGCTGCTGGGGCGGCGCCTGCCCGAGATCGACCGGTGGGCGGACACCGCCGACCTTTACCTCGTCCCCGCGATGGACCTGCCGTGGCGGGAAGACGGCACCCGCCTGTTCGGTAGCGATTCGGCAAGGCGCCAGTTCATGGATGTCGCGATCGGCGAACTCGACCGGCGGAAGCTGCCGTGGGCCTGGGTCGAAGGCGACGGCGACGCGCGGTTGGAGAATGCGCTGGCGGCGGTGAAGGCGGCGGGGCTGGGTTCCTGAGAGGATTCGCGCAGAGGCGCAAAGATCGCAGAGAGAGAAAGAAGGATTTCACGCGGAGACGCGGAGACGCGGAGAGAATGATCTGGGCCGACAGGCCCCTTTTCGTTCACGGCATGGCGTTCCCCGCCGCGGAACTGAAAAGGCCGCTTCGCGGCATACACAATTTCTCCGCGCCTCCGCGTGAACCGAAATCTCTGCGGTCTCTGCGCTTCCGCGCGAAAAAATATCAGCCCGTCGGCCGGTCCACATAAGCATCGCGCAATTCGCGCTTCAGCACCTTGCCGATCGCGCTGCGCGGGAGTTCGTCGACGACGGTGATGCCGCTCAGTCGCTGGGTCTTGCCGACCTTGGCGTTGCAGTCGGCGCGAACGCTTTCCGCATCCGCCGCCTCTTTCAGCACCACGAACGCCACCGGCGTCTCGCCCCATTCCTCGCTCGGCATGCCGACGACGGTGGCTTCGACAACGCGATCGTCGGCGGTCAATATCGCCTCGAGATCGCTCGGAAAGATGTTGAAACCGCCCGAGATGATCATGTCCTTGGCGCGGTCCATCAGGGTCAGGAAGCCGTCCTCGTCAATGCGACCGATGTCGCCGTGGCGATAGAAGAGATGACCCTCGGCATCGTGCCAGTGCATCGCCTTGGTCGCATCGGGGCGGTTGTTGTAGCCGGTCATCATCGCCGGTGAGCGGCCGACGATTTCGCCGACCGCCCCTTGCGGCAGCACCTTGCCCTCTTCGTCGATCACCATGGCGACGTGCCCCGGCGCGGGCCTGCCGACGGTGTGGAGCTTGTCGGGGAATTGGTGCGCCTCGAGGATGAAGGTCGCGCCGCCTTCGGTCATGCCATAGATTTCGACGAGCCCGCCGGGCCAGCGCTTCAGCACATCGGCTTTCAGCGCGGCGGGGAAGGGCGCCGAGGTGCAATATTTCATCACGAAGCTCGAAAGGTCGAACGCATCGAAATCATCGAGCATCATGATCCGCCGATATTGCACCGGCACCAGCATCGTGTTGGTCGCGCGCTCGCGCGCGGCGAGCTCCAGGAACCCGCGCGCGTCGAATTTCTTCATCAGCACGACCTGCCCGCCCGATCCGACGGTCGGCATGAAGCTTGCCATCGTCGTGTTCGAATAGAGGGGGGTCGACAGGATCGTCACCGCCCGCGGCCCATAGGCGGGGGCGCCGCGCTGGATATGCTGCCAGCGCATCGCATGGCTGTGGACGATGCCTTTCGGCGTGCCGGTGGTGCCCGACGAATAGATGATGTTGAATCCGTCGAGCGGATCGATCGCGACCGGCTCGGGCGCCGTGCCCGTGGGCGCCATCCAGTCCGCCAGCGCCACGCCCACGCCGCTGCCGTCCATCGCGATGCGGTCGCTCGCGGCGACACTTTGTCCTTCGAGGCTCGCGGCTGCCGCGCTGTCGAGGAACAGGTGGCGCGCACCGGTATCGGCGATCATCGCTGCCATCTGCTCACCCGTCGCGCTGTTGGTGATGAGTCCCGCGACCCCGCCGGCGCGGAGCGTGCCGAGGATCACCGCCATCTGCTCGACGCTGTTCAGTCCGGCGATCGCGGTGCGGTCGCCCTTGGCGAAGCCGTCGGCCTGCAACCGCGCCGCGATTCGGTCGATCGTTGCGTCCAGTTCGGACCAGCTCAGCCGCCGGACCGGGTCGGCAGCGGCTATGGCGTCGGGACGTTCCGCCGCATAAGCGCGGACAAGGTCGGGCAGGGTCGCGAAGGCGGCTTCGAGCAAGGTGGCACTGGTCATGACCAAGGGGTAGCACAGCGGAGGCGCGGCGCAATGCCGGGCGTGGCGGATCGGGGGAACGCGAATGAAGGTGATCGGCGCGGCGGCGGAGGAGGACAGGGTGCCGCTGGTCGCCGTCTATCATCCGCTGCGGGACCGGGCCTTGTGCGCTTGTGTAATGGCGGCGGGCCATGCTGCGCATATCCTGCCCGCGCCGGTCGGCGGGCTTCGGCCCTGGCTCGATTGCTGCTTCGACCTTCTGGTGATCAATCCCTTTCTCGGCTGGCAGGAGCCGTTCGAGTTCGTCCGGCTCGCGCGCAGCATCGCGGGGCGCCGGCCGCTCCTTATCCTGTCGGACCGCGATTCGCTGGACGACCGGATGATCGCGCTGACCGGCGGCGCCGACGATGCGATCGGCTGGACGCATAATCTGCCCGAACTGCTCGCGCGCATCGGCAGCCTCATCCGCCGCAGCAGGCTCGCCGCGGGTCAACTCGGCGAGGGCGAGCTCAGGATCGACCTGATCGACCGGCGCGTCGAGCGCGCCGGTCGACTGATTCGTCTGCCGCTGCGCGAATTCGACCTGCTCGCCAACCTCGCGCGTGTGCCCGACCGCCCGCTGTCGCGCTCGGCGCTGTTGAAAGCGGTCTGGCGGATCGATTTCGACCCCGGAACCAACCGGGTCGAGGTGCATATGTCGCGGCTTCGCGCCAAGGTGGACCGGGACTTTGCGTGGCCGATGCTGCGAACGGTGAAAGGGCTCGGCTATGCGCTGCGGTCGCGCCCGGATTAGTGGGAAGGACTAACGACACTAATCCCGAGGCTGCGCCGCTTCTCCCTGCCTTCGTCATTCCCGCGAAAGCGGGAACCCAGCGAAGCGAAGAATTAGCGCGGCAGCGCTCTATCCTGATGGCGCACCTGGGTCCCCGCTTTCGCGGGAATGACGAAGTTGGGATAGGAGCGCACCAATCTTGCGCCATGATTTGACGCATCTTGACCGCACGCGGCGGCGGCGGCTCCGGCTTGCTTGACCGAAAGTTTCTGTTTGCTACGGGTCTGGGTCATAAAGATACCAACGAGCCCTTGGAGAGATCGCCCGATGCACCCCTCAGTCCATGCCAGCACCACCCCCGACAAAGCCGCGGTCGTCGTCGCCGAAACGGGCGAGACGATCAGCTACGCCGAACTCGACGCGGCCTCGAACCGCGCCGCGCAGCTGTTTCGCGCGCACGGGCTCGGTCATGAGGATGTCGTCGCCTTCATGCTCGACAATACGCCTTATTATTACGGGCTGACGTGGGGCGCGCAGCGTGCGGGGCTGCGCTATGTCTGCATCTCGTCACGGCTGACCCAGGACGAGACCGACTATATCCTCGAAAATTCGGGGGCGAAGTTGCTCATCGCCTCGGCCAGCCTCGCAGCGGCGGCGCAGCAGCTCACGACGCGGATCGAACGCTATTCGATGGGCGGCGATATTGCGGGCTGGCCGAAGATCGAGAATGAGCTGGCAACGATGCCGGCCGAGCGTGTCGCCGACGAGCGTGCCGGGGTCGACATGCTCTATTCGTCGGGAACGACCGGTCGACCGAAGGGCGTGAAGGTTCCGCTGCCCGAAGAACCGGCGATCGATGCGCCGAACAGCCTCGTCCTGCTTGCGGCGGCGGCGTTCGGACTCAGCGCCGACAGCATCTACCTGTCGCCCGCGCCGCTTTATCACGCTGCGCCGCTGCGCTGGTCGATGACGGTTCACCGCGTCGGCGGCACCGTCGTGCTGATGAAGAAATTCGACCCCGAGGGCGCGCTCGCCGCGATCCAGCATTATCGCTGCAATGCCGCGCAATTCGTGCCGACGCATTTCGTGCGGATGCTCAAGCTTCCCGACGCGATTCGCGCGCAATATGACGTGACCTCGATGAAGAGCGCGATCCACGCCGCGGCGCCGTGTCCGGTGCCGGTGAAGCAGGCGATGATCGACTGGTGGGGGCCGGTGCTGCTCGAATATTATGCGGGGTCCGAAGGCAATGGCATGACCTTCGCGAGCAGCCAGGACTGGCTGGCGCACAAGGGCACGGTGGGTCGGGCGCTGAACGGCCTCGTCCATATCGTCGGCGAGGATAATGAGACCGAAGTGCCGGTCGGCGAAGAGGGTGCGGTTTTCTTCGAAAGCGAAAGTGTCTTTGAATATCACGATGATCCGGAAAAGACGGCCTCCAGCCGCAATAGCAAAGGCTGGTCCACCCTTGGCGATGTGGGCAAAGTCGATGAAGAGGGCTTCCTCTACCTGACCGACCGCAAGAGCTTCATGATCATTTCGGGCGGGGTGAACATCTATCCGCAGGAGATCGAGAATCATCTCGTCACCCACCCGAAGGTCGCCGACGTCGCGGTCGTCGGCGGCCCGCACGAGGAGATGGGCGAGGAAGTGATCGCGGTGATCCAGCCCGTCGACATGGCCGACGCGACCGATGCTTTCCGTGATGAACTGATGCGCTATGCGCGCGAGAAATTGTCGGGCGTGAAAGTTCCGCGCCGGATCGATTTCCTGGACGCCCTGCCGCGCCACGACACCGGGAAGCTCTACAAGCGACTGCTGCGCGACCGCTATTGGGAGAAGGCGAAAGCCGAAACCGGGGCAGGGGTCTGACGCATGGCCGCGCGCGTCGAATTCTTCTTCGATCTGTCGAGTCCGTGGACCTGCCTGGCCTTTCACAACCTGCCCGGCGTGCTCGAACGCACGGGGGCCAGCGCGACCTGGCGCCCGATCCTCGTCGGCGGGGTGTTCAACGCGGTGAATCCCGCCGTCTATGCCGCGCGCGAGCAGGTAGGCAACCGGCGGATGGAGCATGGCTGGAAGGTGCTGAAGGATTGGGCGCGGCTCGCAGGGGTGCCGATGAATTTCCCGTCGCAGTGGCACCCGGCGAAGAGCATCCATGCCATGCGTTTCTGCTGCGCGATCGAGGAGGATCAGGACGGGCTCGTCCGCTTTGCCGGCGCGGCGTTCGCGAGCTATTTCGACCGGCAGGAGAATCTCGACGATCCCGAGGTCCTCGAAGCGGTGGCGAACGCCGCCGGGCTCGACGGCGCGGCGATCCGCGCCGCGGCGGCGGACGACGCGGTAAAGGCGCGGCTGCGCGCGAATACCGAAGAGGTGATCGCGCGCGGCGGTTATGGGTCGCCGACGATTTTCGTCGACACCGCCGACATGTATTTCGGCAACGACCAGCTACCGCTCGTCGAAGCGGCGCTCAAAAGGATGTCAGAATGAAGGACCGTATCTCGATCACCATGCTGGCGGACGGCATCGCCGACGTCCGGCTGATCCGCGCCGACAAGATGAACGCGCTCGATACCGCGATGTGGTCGGCGCTGGCCGAGGCGATCGACGAACTGAAGGCGAAACCGGGCCTGCGCGTCGTCGTGCTGTCGGGCGAGGGCCGCGCCTTTTGCGCCGGGCTCGACCTGTCGAGTCTCAGCGCCGAGCGCGATCCGGGCACGAGCAGCGCCGGCGGAACGCTGTCGGACCGCACCAAGGGTATCGCGAACAACGCGCAATATGCCGCCTGGGGCTGGCGCGAGCTGCCGGTGCCGGTGATCGCCGCGGTGCACGGTGTCGCTTTCGGCGCGGGCAGTCAGATCATGGCCGGTGCCGACATCCGCATCGTCCATCCCGACACGCGCCTTGCGATCATGGAGATGCGCTGGGGCCTCGTCCCCGATGTCGCAGGCATGGCGCTGTGGCGCACGCAGGTCGCCGACGATGTGCTGCGCGAGATGATCTATACCAACCGCGAATTTACGGGGTCGGAGGCGAAACTGCTCGGCTTCGCGACCCATGTGTCGGACGATCCGCTTGCGAAGGCGATGGAATTGGCCGCAGTGATCGCGAACAAGAATCCGCACGCGATCCGCGGCGCCAAGCGGCTCTGCAACATGCTCACCGATGCGAGCGACGCCGAGATTCTTCAGGCTGAAAGCGACGAACAGGTGAAGATCATCCGCGCGCCCAACCAGATGGAGGCGGTGATGGCGCATATGGAGAAACGAAAGCCCAATTTCGCCGACTGAGCGTGATGATATGAAAGTAAAAGCTGCGCGCTCCCGCGAAGAAGGGAGCCAATCACCGGTCGGTGCTATTTTGAACCGGCAGGAGATGGGCCCCGCCTTCGCGGGGACACACCGCGCTTTCCCCGTATTTCAAAGCAAACGCAAAAACCGCGCTGCATGGTGCCAGTCGGCTTCACGCCGCGCGCGCGCCTTTTGCGCTTCGCTGTCGGCACCCCAGCGGCGTTCCTGATAGCGTTCGTCGAGGCTGACCGCGTCCCAGAGCTGGTCGGCGGCAAAGGCTTCCTCGGCCAGCGCCAGCCCGGCGACGAGCGAGCCGCCGATGGTGACGAGCGGCGTGAGCGCGGCGAGGCGGAAGGGATCGTGCGCCAAAAGGGCCGTTCGCAGTATCGCGATCGTAGGCGGCGGCTGGTCGATCGGCAGCACTCCCTGGGTGATCGCGAATTCGACGCCATGGCGCGCCTCTGCCCAGGCCAGCAGCGGGTTCCACGCAGCGGCCTGTTCGGCCTGTAACGCCGGGTCGCGGTCGTCGCGGTAGCAGAGGAGGTCGCTCGCCGCATAGGCCGCGATCGGCTCGGCGAAGGCGGCTGGGTCGGGGTTCGCGAGATCGATCGCGGCGTTGGCGATGCCGGTCAGCGGCATCGACGCGGGGGCGATATCCTCGCCCTGCGCCTCCCATTCGGCGGCGATGGCCTCGGCCAGCGCTTCGCTTTCGACGACCAGGGGCGCTCGCTTGGGGGTATTCACCGCCCGCGCGTCGAGCGCGATGCCCCAGCCGCCGTGCTGCCGAACGGCGTCGGCCCGTTTCCAGAAGCGCTTCACGGGTTCGGGGGCGAGCGCCAGCGGCGCGCGAGGATGCGCGGCATGACCGCGAAATCGAAGACACCTGCCAGTACCACCGCGACGCCGATCCAGCGGTCGGCCGGCGGTCCCACGACCGTCCAGGCGCCGCGGATCAGGACGAAGCCCGCGAAAATGAAGACCACGCCCATCAGCCGCATCGCGGACAGCGCGAAGAAGCGTCTTCGGGCCAAAGAATCATTGGTCTGCTTCATGCGTTTTCTCTCTCGCCGCCGACTTGGCGCATCAGGTGCACTGGCGCGCCGCCCGACGTGCATCAGCGAGCCTTTGGCAGGCCGGGCTTTTTGGGTGCGGGGCGCTTGGCCGCGGGGCGCTTGGCGACGGGCTTGGCGGTGGGTTTGCCGGGGCTGGTCTTTGCCTTGGGTTTGCCGACATGATCGGTCGGTTTGCTCGTCGCGGTGCGTCCGCGCCGTTCCCCACGCCGCGCCTTGCGGATCTGCTTGCTGTGCGCTTTGGCTGCCGCCTTTACCACGGCTTTCGGCGGCGGGCCCTTGGCGACATCGTCGGTCCCGACATCGCCGAGCAGCGGGTCGAAGCCAAGCGCGTCGAGACTCGCGGCGAAATGTTCGGGCAGCGCCGCCGACATGTCGATGGCGCCGCCGTCGGGATGGTCGATGCGCAGACGGCGGCTGTGCAGGTGCAGCTTGCGGCTGATCGCTCCGGTCAGGAACGCGCCCTTGCCGCCATATTTGCCGTCGCCGACGATCGGATGGCCGATCGCCGCCATATGGACGCGCAGCTGGTGGGTGCGGCCGGTCAGCGGCTGCAACTCGACCCAAGCGGCGCTGTTCCCGGCGCGTTCGATGATGCGGTAGCGGGTCTTCGCAACAAGGCCCTTTTCATCGACGTGCATCTTTTCGCCGCCCGATCCGGGTTGTTTGGCGAGCGGCAGGTCGATCTCGCCCTGCGCGATGTCGGGAACGCCGACGATGATCGCCCAATAGGTCTTGCGCGCGCTGCGGTTGGAAAAAGCCTTGGCGAACCATGCCGCCGCGCGCGGTGTGCGCGCGATCAGCAGCGCGCCCGACGTATCCTTGTCGAGCCGGTGGACGAGCTTGGGCCGCACCGGCGCGTCATATTTGAGCGCATCGAGCAGCCCGTCGACATGGCTCTCGGTCTTGGTGCCGCCCTGCGTGGCGAGACCGGGCAGCTTGTTCAGCACGAGCGCGCTCGCGTCGCGGTGGATCACCATCGATTCGGCGAGTTCGACATCGGCGTCGGTCAGCGGGCGGCCCTTGCGCGCGGGACGCTGAACCGCCTCGACCGGCGGCGTCGGCATGACGAGAATCTGCCCGGTTTCGATGCGATCCGACACATCGGCCTTCTTGCCGTCCAGCGTCAACTGTCCCGACCGCGCCCAGCGCGCGAGCAGCGCGTGCGGGGTTCCCGGCCGGTGGCGCTTGAACCAGCGGTCGAGGCGGATGCCGTCGTCTTCCTCGGCGATGAGGGCTCTGTCCATGTTTTTGACGTCCATGCTCATGCCGGTAACTGCCGCATCGCGAGCATGCCGAGGCCGCACAAGGCGATGCCGACGACCACCGAGGCAAGTACATAGGCGGTCGCCTGCGCGACCTGTCCGCGCTCGAACAATGTCCAGAATTCCATGCTGAACGACGAAAAGGTCGTGAAGCCGCCAAGGATGCCGACGCCGAAGAACAGCCGCGTCGTGTCGCTGCCGCCGCTGCGTGCGAGCCAGCCGATGAGCAGGCCCATCAGCAGGCTGCCGGCGATGTTGATCGACAGCGTCCACCAGGGAAAGCCGGGGCCGAGCCGCGCGAGCATGACCTGGCCGACCAAATGTCGCGCCCCGGCGCCGACTGCACCGCCGACCATGACTGGGAAAAGTCCGTTCATGCTGCCCGCCCTAGCCGCAAAAGCGCGGCGCGGAAAGCATGAGCCTGTCATGCGTCGGGTGACGCCGTGATGGCGGCGGGGCGGCTCTGCGCCGCGCGCCAGTCGGCGGGCCGGGCGAAACGGCCCTGCCAGATGCCGCGCCGTTTCGCCTGCGCTTCGGCTTCTTCGATCCGATAGGCGTCGCTCGTCGCGACGGCCCAGCCCTGGCGCACCATTTCGGCGCCAAGATCGATCCCGCCGGGGTCGGGCTGCGTCCGACATGATGCCAGGGTGCGGCCATAGCGGTCCTTTGCCGCATATTCGCAATGAAGCGGGCCGCGCCCCGCAAGCCGTTCGAGCGCGCTGCGTGCCTCGTGCCCGCACGGCCAGCGGCTGCCGTCGGCGCGGGCGCAATCCTGCCGATATTCGACCGCGTCGATCCCGGTCAGGCGGATCGCAATTGCATCCTGTTCCTGCCGCACGGTCAGGCTGTCGCCGTCGATCACATGGAGGAGCGGCGCGATGGTGATGGTGGCGGGTAGCCCGAACCAGGCGGTGATCGCGAGACCCGCCAGCAGGACCAGCGCGACGAGCGAACGCAAGCGGCGGCGCCAGCGCAGGCGGGTGACGATCGACAGCGGCATGTCTGCCGACTGACCCGCAGCCGCGCGATTGGCAAGCGTAAATAAGGGATTGACGGTAAGAACAAAAAGGGTCCAAAATGGACCGGTCCCGTTTGCTCATCGGTGTATGGACGCCCACACGTCGCCTTGCCAGGTCCAAATTGGCGGCAAATGCGAACGAACAAAAGGTGAATATTGCCGAAATGACGACATAAGGACACCGGGACGGAGCGAGGGCAGAGGGGACTTAGCATGGGACAGGCGATTCGGATTCGATCCGGGGCAGCGGGCTTTCCGCCGCCGGGATTCGGCGATGGCGCGGTATCGTCGCTGTTGCTGGTGGGGCCGCGGACGCGGGGCGACGAACTGGCGGCGCTGGAAGGCGTGCGCGTGTCGCTCGCCGCCCCCGCCGAGGCGGCCAACCATCTGCGCGCGATGCCGATCGCCGACATCCTCTGGCTGGCGTCGGCGGACATCCTCGAGGCCGATCGCTTCGTCGGCCTGTGCCAAGCGGCGGCTGCAAAATCATGCCATCTGGTGTGCGAAACGCCGCTCGATGCGCTCGACCGGCTGACAGCGGCGGTGCCGGGCGCGCTCCGTGTCGAATGGCTGGTCGATGCCGATGCGACCGACCGGCGCGTCGCGCTGGCGGCCGCGCGGCGCGAATGGCATCAGGCGGTGCATGAGGTTACGCGCGATCCCGCGATGGAGCGCATCGACCGGCTGCAGGAGGAGGTGGCGCGCATCTCGCGCCTGCTCGGCGACCTTGCGGGGCAGCAACGCGGCGGGCTTTCCGGAACACCGGCGGCCTATGCGCCCGCCAATGAGGGTTTCGGCGATTATGCGGGGCAGGTTCGCGCGCCGACGCGCGATTTCGCGGCGATGCCGCGCAGCTTCGTGCCCGAGGAGCGCACGGTCGATCGCCAGCGCGCGAAGGCGGTGCGGCGGATGCTGCGCCAGCGGCGGATGCGCGAGCAATATTTCCCCGCCGACCTCTTCGCCGATCCGGCGTGGGACATGCTGCTCGACCTCTATGCGGCGCGGCTGGAACGGCAACCGGTATCGGTGTCGAGCCTGTGCATCGCCGCCGCGGTTCCCGCGACGACAGCACTGCGCTGGATCAAGACGATGACCGATGCGGGCCTGTTCCTGCGCGAAGCCGATCCGCTCGACGGTCGCCGCATCTTCATCGCGCTGTCGGAAGCCGCGTCGGACGCGATGATGCGCTATTTCGAGGCTTTGGAGGAATAGGCGGCGCTTGCCAGCGCGGGCGGCTTATGGCAGGGGCGCGCTTCCCGCTCGTGGCGATATCGAGGGGCGCTTAGCTCAGTTGGTAGAGCATCTCGTTTACACCGAGAGGGTCGGCGGTTCGAGCCCGTCAGCGCCCACCATCATCCCCCGGTCTGCTGCGCGCCGCGTGCACGCCGGATGCTCCACAGGGTGATCAGCCCGACGGCGACCCAGATGACGTTGAGCGCGGCATTGGGCAGCGCGCCGTGATAGCCCGAATTGACGATGAAACCGGCGGCGCCAAGGACATTCATCCCCTGATAGACGCGGCCGCGGGCTTCGATCTTGCCGAACGACAGCAGGGCATAGGCGGCGAGGATCAGCACCGCCGCCGACCAGCCGATCACCTCGATCGCGATCCGTAGCGCGTCCATGGCTCGCTCCCTTCGCTCTCAGCGCTCAGCGCATCGCGCGTTTCGATATCGTCGATCGCCGCCTCATCGGGGACGCAGGCCGAGGGCGACAAGGGGAAACCCGCTCATCGCCCTCGCTCGGTCTCAGGCGGCGAGCTTGCGCAGCACATAGTGCAGGATGCCACCGTTCATATAATATTCGACCTCGTTCGCCGTATCGATGCGGCAGAGCGTATCGAAGCTGAAGGTCGAGCCGTCGGGGCGGGTGACATTGACGGTCACCGTCTGGCGCGGCTTGATGTCGGCGACGCCGGTGATGGTGAAGCTGTCGTCGCCGGTCAGGCCCAGCGTCTCGCGGCTCTGGCCTTCGAGGAACTGGAGCGGGAGCACGCCCATGCCGACGAGGTTCGAGCGGTGGATGCGCTCGAAACTTTCGACGATCACCGCGCGGACGCCGAGCAAATTGGTGCCCTTCGCCGCCCAGTCGCGCGACGAGCCGGTGCCATATTCCTTGCCCGCGACGACGACGAGCGGGGTGCCGTCGGCCTTGTGGCGCATCGCGGCGTCGTAGATCGGCATGACCTCCTGACCATAGCGCGACATGCCGCCCTCGATGCCGGGGACCATCTCGTTCTTGATGCGGATGTTGGCGAAAGTGCCGCGCATCATCACTTCGTGGTGGCCGCGGCGCGAGCCGTAGCTGTTGAAGTCGGACTTGCTAACCTGATGATCCATAAGCCATTTTCCGGCCGGGCTGTCCGCCTTGATGCTGCCCGCGGGGCTGATGTGGTCGGTGGTGATGCTGTCGCCGAGGATCGCGAGCGGCTTCGCGCCGACGATGTCGCTGACCGGCGCGGGGGTCATCGTCATCCCTTCGAAATAAGGCGGGTTGGCGACATAGGTCGAGCCCGCGCGCCACTGATAGGTGTCGCTGCCCTCGACCTCGATCTTCTGCCAATGCTGGTCGCCGGTATAGACATGGGCATAGCGCGCCTCGAACATATCGCGGCTCACCGCGCCGGCGACGACGCCCGCGACTTCCTCATTGGTCGGCCAGATGTCCTTGAGGAACACATCCTTGCCCTGCTGGTCCTGGCCGATCGGGGTGGTGGTGAAATCCTCGATCACCGTGCCCTTCAGCGCATAGGCGACGACGAGCGGCGGCGAGGCGAGGAAGTTGGCGCGCACGTCGGGCGACACGCGGCCTTCGAAGTTGCGGTTGCCCGAAATCACCGCCGCGGCGACGAGGCCATTTTCGTTGATCGCCTTGCTGATCGGCTCGGCGAGCGGACCCGAGTTGCCGATGCAGGTCGTGCAGCCATAGCCGACGAGGTTAAAGCCGATATTGTCGAGATGCTCCTGCAACCCGGCCTTGATCAGATAGTCGGTGACGACCTGCGACCCCGGGGCGAGGCTGGTCTTGACCCACGGCTTGGGCTTCAGGCCCAAGGCGTCGGCCTTTTTCGCGACGAGCCCCGCGGCGATGAGCACGCCGGGGTTCGAGGTGTTGGTGCAGCTCGTGATCGCGGCGATGGTGACGTCACCGTCGCCGATGTCGAAATCCTTGCCCTCGACCGGGACGCGCATCCCCGCCCTTTTATAGGTGTTGGTCATGTCGGCGTTGAACACGTCATCGACGTCGGGAAGCGAGACGCGGTCCTGCGGACGCTTTGGCCCGGCGAGCGACGGGACGACGGTCGCAAGGTCGAGTTCGAGCGTGTCGGTGAACACCGGGTCGGCGGCGCCGTCGACGATCCACAGGCCCTGCGCCTTGGCATAAGCCTCGACCAGCGCGATATTTTCTTCGCTGCGGCCGGTCAGCCGCATATAGGCGATCGTCTTGTCGTCGATGCCGAAGAAGCCGCAGGTCGCTCCATATTCGGGCGCCATATTGGCGAGCGTCGCGCGGTCGGCGAGGCTCAGCGACGCAAGACCGGGGCCGAAATATTCGACGAAGCAGCCGACGACACCCTTGGCGCGCAGCATCTGCGTCGCGGTGAGCACGAGGTCGGTCGCGGTGACGCCTTCCTTCAGCTTGCCGGTGAATTTGAAGCCGACAACTTCGGGGATCAGCATCGACACCGGCTGGCCGAGCATCGCGGCCTCGGCCTCGATCCCGCCGACGCCCCAGCCGAGCACGCCGAGCCCGTTGATCATCGTCGTGTGGCTGTCGGTGCCGACGCAGGTGTCGGGATAGGCGACCATGTTGCCGTCGGCATCCTCGCTCGACCACACCGCCTGCGCGATATGTTCGAGGTTGACCTGGTGGCAGATGCCGGTGCCCGGGGGCACCGCCTTGAAGTTCGACAGACTTTTCGACCCCCATTTCAGGAAGTCATAGCGTTCGCCATTGCGATAATATTCGATCTCGACATTCTGCTCGAACGCTTTCGGCGTGCCGAATTCGTCGACCATGACCGAATGGTCGATGACGAGGTGGACGGGGACGAGCGGGTTGATCCGCGTCGTATCGCCGCCGAGGGTGGCGATCGCATCGCGCATCGCGGCCAGATCGACGACGCACGGCACGCCGGTGAAATCCTGAAGCAGCACGCGCGCCGGGCGATACTGGATCTCGCGGTTCGAATGCGGGTTCTTCTGCCAGTCGACGAGCGCCTGGGCGTCATCCTTCGACACGGTGAAGCCGCCATCTTCGAAGCGCAGCAGGTTTTCGAGCAGCACCTTCATGCTGAACGGCAGCCGCGACACGTCGCCGAGCTTTGCCGCGGCCTTGTCGAGCGAATAATAGGCATAAGTCTTGCCGCCGACGCTCAGCGTCGAACGGGTGCCCAGCGTGTCGTTGCCCGTGGTGGTCATAAAGCAAGCAGTCCCCATGTTGGCGCGGCGGGGAATGACGGCCGGAAGCCCGATCGGGAGAGTGGGGCAAGCGGAGTCGCGCGCGCGGTTTATGTTGGCGCCGCCTTACGCCGGGGGTGGGGAAATGCAAGGGGGCGAGGGTGGTTGGTTCGCGCGGAGACGCGGAGGCGCGGAGGAAATCCGCCGCGTTCACCCGCTTCGTCACCCCGGATCAAGTCCGGGGCTCGCTACCCCTCCCGCAAGCGGGAGGGGAGCAAAGTGGGGCGGGAGGGGCTTAAGAATGCCAATCCCTTCATGCCCGGCCTTCGCCTTCGCGAGGATGGATGGACGGTGGCGCGGACGCGGACCTTCCTTGCCTTGCTCGCGCAGACCGGGTGCGTCGCCGATGCGGCGCGGGTGGCGGGGGTCAGTACGACATCGGTCAATCGTTCGCGCAAGCTGTTCGCGCCGTTCGACCGGGCGTGCGCCGAGGCGCTCGCCAACGCGCTGCGCGGGCTGGAGGCGGTGGCCTATCAGCGCGCGGTCGAGGGGCGCGAAACGGTGGTGATCCGCGAGGGCCGCGAGGTCGAGCGGCGGATCGTGCCGTCGGATGCGATGCTCGCGCTGCTGCTGAAGCGCGGCGACCTGTCGGGGGCGCTTGGGCGGGCGCTGAGCCCGGCGGAGGCCGAAGCCTTTGTGCTGCCCGAGACGGTGCGGCACCGCTTTATCGACCGCGCCGAATATGAAAGCGGGATCGTGTTCCAGGACGGGGTGAAGCAAAAGCACCATGTCGCGACGCAGGAAGAAACCGACGCGGTGCTGATCGAGCGGATTGGGATGCTCCAACATTATCACCGCTTCCGCCGCCTCGATCATCCGCCGTGCGCCACCTGCGGGCAGATGGTGCCGTTGACCGAGGAGGAACTCGCCGAGCTCGACCGGGCGGAGGCGGCGGGTGAGTTGGCGGAGTTCTTGCCGCCCGCTGGCTGACGCGGCGGCGTTCCGCCGCGCGGGCGCGCTCAGGCGGTGGCCCCGAGCCGGATCGGGGCGGGGCGGAAGGCGTGGACGCGGTCGCGGCCGGCGCGCTTTGCCTCGTAGAGCGCCTGGTCGGCGTCGCGCAGCAGCGCCGACAGCGCGGTGCCGGGTGCGCCGACGGCCAGGCCGATGCTGGTCGTCGGGCGCAGGCTGGCGGGGATGCGGTCGGCGCAGGCGGTGTGAAGCCCGGTGCGGACGCGCTCGGCAAGCTGGCGCGCGCCATCGATCGCGAAGCCGGGAAGGAGCAGCGCGAATTCCTCGCCGCCGATGCGGCCCGCGACCATCTCTGCCGGGCCGACGGCGCGGACATGGGCGCCAAAGGCGGCGATGATCGCGTCGCCGACCGCGTGACCGTGAGTGTCGTTGACCGACTTGAAGCGATCGAGGTCGGCGATCAGCAGCGCGGCGGGCTGGCCGGCGTCGGCGCAGCGGCGCAGCGCGGCACCCGCCTTCGCCTCGAACCCGCGGCGGTTGAGCAGGCCCGAAAGCGGGTCGCCATCGGCTTCCGCGCGAAGCTCGGCGACCATGTCGATCGCGACCGCGACCATCAGGCTGATCGCCGAGACGATCGACACCATCGCCTGGCTGAACTGCACCGTGGTCCAATAGAGCGATTGCTGGAAGCCGACATAATTGTCGACCCCGCCGCTGACGCTGAGGATGACGATGGGGCGGAAGAGCAGGTTGGCGGCCGAGAGCGCCGCGACCCAGAACAGCACGCGGTCGATCAGATAGGGCCGCTCGATCGGCCACAGCGCGCGCACCACCATCAGCGCGATCACCCCCGCGCCGACGCTGATCGCATAGATGCGCGCCGGGATGCTCGGCTGGCCGAGCAGGAACCAGGTGAAGACCGCGGTCGACAGCGCCGCGACGACCGCCATCGCGCGCCAGGGAATCGGCAGGCCATAGCGCCCGATGATCGCGGCGGCGAACAGCGCGCCGGTGGCGAGGAAGCCGATGTTGGCGGGAAGCCGCTGCAACTCCATCGGCATCACCGGGGCGACATCCTGGAACAGGAAGGCGATGGCGGTGGCGAGATAGGCGCCCGCGGCATAGGCGATATAGCGCTCGCGCCGCTGCAGCCACATCAGGAAAAAGGCCGCCGCGAACGCCAGGCCGATGCCTGGGTTGAGGAGTGAAATGAAGAGCTGTCCCGTCAACGCATCCTGCCTCGGTCTCCGCGCGATCCTAGGCGGGGCCTATATAACAAGTGGTTACGGCAAGATGGAAGGTCAATGACCGTGTGTGAGGGTGAAGAGGGACCTAGGCCGTGCCGCGAACCGCGAGGCGCACGGGAATGCGCGTGCCGCTGTGCGTGAAATCATCATCCTCGAGCGCCATTGCGACGAGCGCTTCGCCCGCGGCGTCGAGGTCGGGCTCGATCGTGGTCAGCGCGGGGTCGGCCATATTGCCGGCGCGGATGCCGTCGAAGCCGATCAACGCGATGTCCTGCGGCACGCGGCGCCCGGCTTCCTTGAGGCCCTGGAGCACGCCCAAGGCGAGCATGTCGCTCGCCGCGAAAATCGCATCGACATCGGGGTGTGCGGCGAGCAGCGCGTGCGCGGCGGCGACCCCCTGGGCGTGGCGATCGGCGGCGGCGGGGGGCTCGACGAGAATCGGCGGGATGCCGTGCGCGGCGAGCGCGGCGGTGAAGCCTTCGCGACGCTCGTCGAACTGGCGCTGCGGCGAACGCTGCGGGCCGACGAAGGCGATACGCCTCCGTCCGCTGGCGACGAGATGGTCGGCGGCGAGACCGCCGCCGGTGCCATTGTCGCTGCGCATCCAGTGAAAGGGGTCGCCGGGGCTGCCCCAGCAGACGAAGCCGAGGCCGGTGGCCTGCGCCGCGGCGAAATAATCCCACGCGGCGCGGTTGCTCGTCGTGCCGATGACGATCATCGCGTCGGCAAGCCCCGAGGCGACGAAGTCGGCGCGGAAATTGGCGGCGCTTTCCTGGAATGAAACGAGCAGGTTGAACCCGCGCGCCGAGGTCGCGGCGGCGATGCTGCCGAGCAGCGCGAAATAAAAGGGGTTGATCGCGCTGCGATCCTCGCCGGGGCGGCAGACGGTGACGAGCGCGAGCGTCTCGCTGCTCTTGAGGCGGAGCGACGAGGCGTGGCGGTCGACGACATAGCCAAGTTCGCGCGCCGCGGCGGCGACGCGGGCGCGGGTCTCGGCATTGACGCCGGGGCTGTTCCTGAGCGCGCGCGAGACGGTCGATTGCGACACGCCGGCGCGCTCGGCGACGTCGAACGATGTCGGGCGCGGCGTCTTCATCGGCAATTCTTCTCCCCCTCTGCGCCGTCTGTCGCGGCGAGGGCGGGGCTTGTCAATGCGGGGCGCAGCCGCGTTTCCTTTCTTCGTCACCCTGACCCTGAAACAAGGTCAGCATGACGAGATCAATGAAGGTGGACGCTTCAAAGCCCGTCGAGTGCGAGGAGAGCGAAGCTCGCGAGCCAATGTTCGCCCATATAGTCGCCGGTGACGTGGGGGAGGGCGGCGTCGAGGTGGCGCTGGGCCGCGGCCTCGGCGACCGGGTGGACGGGGTGCGCGGGGCCGAGCGCCGCGGCGATGGCGCGCCAGCACCAGGCGCGGCTGAGAGCCAGGCCGTCGAGATGCGCGATCTTGCCGTCGCTGCGGTCGGAGACGGTGGCGGGGGTGAAGAGCGTCGCGGGATGCCCGGCGGCGGCGCGGGGGAGGAAGGCGTCGAACCAGGCGGCGAAATCCGCGCCGAGGACGGCGGCCATCAGATGCGCTTCGGTGAGGGCGGAGGAGAGGAATTCGTCGCCGCCGGGCTCCCACGCCTGGCAATCGCGGTCGCCGCCGAACCAGTCGCGGGCGCGGGCGTCGATCAGCGCGGCGAGGGCCGGGTCGCGGGGTTCGGCCCAGTGGCGCGCGAGAAGGAGGGCGAAGGCGATGTTGAAATGGGTACCGACGCGCAAGGGGTAGGTGAGCTTGGGCAGGAAGCCATGGAAGCGCGCGGCGAAAGCGGCGGCAAGCGGTTCGAGCGCGGCGGCCCAGGGGGCGTCGTGGCGCGCCGCCTCGGCATGGAGCGCGAGCAGCCATGCCCAGCCATAGGGGCGCTCGAAACCGGCCGCCATCGGGCGATCGAGGAAGGCGCGTTCGCCCGCGATCTTGTCGGGCACCAGCATCGCGTCGGCGCGGGCGCGGATCTCGGCGGCGACGGGTAGGTCGGGGAAGCGGCGCGCGAGGCGGAGAATCTGCCACCAGCCATGGACGCAGCTATGCCAGTCGAAGCTGCCGTGAAAGATCGGGTGATGCTCGCGCGGCGGCTTCGCATCCTCGGGGCCGTTCAGGACGAGGTCCATCTTGTACGGATATTCGCGGCCGAGGTGGGCGAGAGTCGCGGTCGCGAAGCGGGTGGCGTGGGCGGGGGTGAGGTGAGTCATTAGGGGAATTCTACTATCCGTTCGTGCTGAGCTTGTCGAAGCACCGTTCTTTTCTTGCGACGTTGCAGAAGGAAGAACGGCCCCCTTCGACTGCCTTGCAGGCGCTCAGGACAGGCTTCGACAAGCTCAGGGCGAACGGAATTGGGGTGAGCGCTAAAAGGCAAAGAGCCAGAGGAAGACGATGTTGACCGTCAGCAGGGGCAGTGCGGTGCCGATCTGCGCCTTGATCACGCCATAGGGGTTTTTGAGGTCGAGCAGCGCGGCGGGGACGAGATTGAAGTTCGCCGCCATCGGGGTCATCAGCGTGCCGCAGAAGCCCGCGAGCATGCCGATCGCCGCGACGACCGCGGGGTCGCCGTGATAATGTTTGATGAGCAGAGGCAGGCCGACCGCCGCCATCATCACCGGGAAAGCGGCGAAGGCGTTGCCCATCACCATGGTGAAAAAGGCCATGCCGAGCCCGAAGGCGAGCACCGCGCCGAACAGGCTGCCTTGCGGAATGGCGCTGCCGATCAGGGTGCCGACGACCTCGCCGACCCCGGCGAGCGCGAAGACCGCGCCGAGGCTGGCGAGCATCTGCGGCAGGATCGCCGCCCAGCCGACCGCGTCGAGCAGGCGGCGCCCCTGCTGCGCGGGAAGGAGGAGCGGAGGTTTGAGGCGCGCCATGCCGACGCCAAGCGCGATCAGCACGCCGATGCCGAGCGAGATGAGCGTCGCCTGCTTGGGATCGGCGAGGCCGGGGACATATTTGAAGAGGAAGGTGCCCGCGAGCGCGACCGCGGGGATGATCAGCGCGACGAGGAGCAGGAAATGGCCGTGGGCCGCGGCGCGTGCGGCCTGGACGTCGGGCGCGACGTCGCCGCCTGGGGCGCGGCCGATCTGACCGGCGCCCGCGATGGCGACGAGCGCGAGGACGAGCAGGCCGTTGCCGAAATCGCCGAGCCGGTCGCCGCCGAGCATCGACAGCGCGAGCAGGCCCCAGAAGGCGGCGTTGCCGAAACGCTTTGGGTTGGTGCGGTCCGCTATGCCAAGGATCGCGAAGAGCGCGAAAGCGAGCCCGGCGAGGACATAGACGAAGCCGAGGGTGATCATGCGCCCGCTCCCCGGCTTTTCATCCGCCGTTCGAGGCGGCGGAGGCGGAAGGCGTGGATCAGGAACGCGGCGATCGCGGTCGGGATCGCCCAGAGCGAGAGGTGCAGCGGCTCGATCACATAGCCATAGGTTTCGAGCAGCCCCTTCATCAGCAGGATCGAACCGATCGCGAGGAAGATATCCTCGCCGAAGAACAGCCCGACATTGTCGGTCGCGGCGGCGAAAGCCTTGACCTCCTCGCGCTGGTCGTCGGTGAGCGCGGGGTTCGCGGCCTCGGCGGCGGCTTCGGCCATCGGCGCGACGAGCGGGCGCACCGTCTGCGGATGCCCCGCGACCGAGGTGAGGCCGACCGCCGCCATCGCCTGGCGCAGGATGAGGTAGGAGGTGAGGAGGCGCCCGAGCGTCGCGCCCTTCATGCGATCGATCAGGCTGCGCGCATGCTGTTGAAGCCCATAGGCTTCGAGCAGGCCGATGACGGGAAGCACGATCCAGACGATCGACACATAGCGCGTGTCGTTGAACGCCTTGCCGAACGCCGCGATGATCGCGGTCACGTCGAGCCCCGCCGCAAGTCCGGTCGCGAGCGCCGAGGCCATGATGACGAGCAGCGGATTGAAGCGGAGCAGGAAGCCCGCGATGATGATGACGATGCCGATCAGGACGAGCATCAGGAGCGCACCTGTGTGGTGAGCGAGGAAATGGGTTCACGCGGAGACGCGGAGACGCGGAGAAAGAGAAATTCGCGCAGAGCGCGCAGAGGACGCAGAGAGTAAAGGCCATGTGTCCCCGCGAAGGCGGGGATCCATCTCCGGTGAGCGCGATGTGGAACCGGCGGGAGATGTGTTCCCGCCTTCGCGGGAACACACAGGATATTTGAATATCTCTCTGCGTCTCTGCGCGAATCATATTCTCCGCGTCTCCGCGTCTCCGCGTGAACCCTTTTCATTCGCGCTCGCCTCCCACTTTCCCGTAGCCGCCGCCGCCGGGCGTTTCGATCACGAAGGCATCGCCGGCGTCGAGGTTGGCGCTGCCGGTCGCGCCGAGCGTTTCCACCGAGCCGTCGGCGCGCTCGATCCAGTTGCGGCCCGGCGCGGCGTCGCGGCCGCCCGCGAGACCGGCGGGGGGGATCTTGCGGCGATTGGCGAGGATGTTCGCCGTCATGGCTTCGCGAAAGCGGATGCGGCGGATGGCGCCGTCGCCGCCGCGCCATTCGCCCGCGCCGCCCGAACCCTTGCGGATCGAAAACTCCTCGACGATGACGGGGAAGCGCGTCTCCATCACTTCGGGGTCGGTCATGCGGCTGTTGGTCATATGGGTCTGGATCACGCTGGTGCCGTCGAAGCCGGGGCCGGCGCCCGAACCGCCCGCGATCGTTTCATAATATTGGCAGGCGTCGTTCCCGAAGGTGAAATTGTTCATCGTTCCCTGCGCGGGAGCCATCGCGCCGAAAGCGGCGAACAGCGCGTCGGTGATGACCTGGCTGGTCTCGACATTGCCCGCGACGACGGCGGCGGGATAGCGGGGGCTGAGCATCGAATCGTCGGGGACGATCAAAGTGACCGGGGCGAGGCAGCCTTCGTTCATCGGGATCGGGTCGTCGAGCATGGTGCGCAGGAAATAGAGGACGGCGGCGCGGACGACGGGAAGCGGCGCGTTGAAATTGTCGGGCAGCGTCGGCGACGAGCCAGTGAAATCGATGGTGACGTGGCGCGCCTCGCGATCGACCCGGATCGCCACCGCGACCGCGGCGCCATTGTCCATCGCGTAGCGGAAGCTGCCGTCGGAGAGGCGCGCGATGAGCTGGCGGACGGCGGCCTCGGCCTGATGCTGGCCGTGCGCCATGTAGGCAGCGACCGTGGCGACGCCGTGCGTGGCCGAAAGATCGGCGAGCGCGCCGGCGCCGCGCTGGCAGGCGGCGACCTGGGCTTTCAAATCGGCGATGTTGAGCGCCGGGTTGCGCGCGGGCCAGTCGCCGGCGGTCAGGTGCGCGTGGACGGCGGCATCGAGGAAGTTGCCGTCGTCGACGATGAGCCGGTTGTCGAAGAGGATACCTTCTTCGTCGATGCTCTTGCTGTCGGGAGGCATCGAGCCGGGGGCGATGCCGCCGAGGTCGGCGTGGTGGCCGCGCGCGGCGACGAAGAAGGCGGGGACGTCGCGCCCATCGCCTTCTTTGGCGACGAACACCGGCATGATGACGGTGATGTCGGGCAGGTGGGTGCCGCCGTCATAGGGGGCGTTGAGGGCGTAGGCGTCGCCGCGCCTGATACCGCGAGCATCGCTGGATCGCTGGCGGAGAACCGTGCGGACGCTTTCGCCCATCGAGCCGAGATGGACGGGCATGTGCGGGGCGTTGGCGACGAGGCGGCCTTCGCCGTCGAAGATCGCGCAGGAGAAATCGAGCCGCTCGCGGATGTTGATCGACGAGGCGCTGTGCTGAAGCGCGCCGCCCATTTCCTCGGCGATCGCCATGAACAGGCTGTTGAAGATTTCGAGGCGGATGGGGTCGGGTTGGCTTTCCTCGCCCCTCCTCTTCAGAGGAGGGGTAGCGAGACTTGGCTCGGCGGAGCCGGGTCTAGTCGCAGCGGGGTGGTGCGAGCCGTCTTGCGCGCTGTCGCGCGCCACCACCCGGTGTCGGGTGAACAGTCCCCCGGACTGTTCAGGTCGGTCCGGGGGACCGACCGACCCGACACCCCCCTCCTCTGAAGAGGAGGGGCTTTTTTGGAGCCGCAGCGTTCCTTCCTGTTCGACCGTCGCGGTCCAGCCGGGTTCGACCACGGTGGTCGAGAGTGGGTCGATGATGATCGCCGGTCCCGTGATGGTGCGGCCGGGCGCGAGGGCGCCGCGCTGGTGGAGCGGGACGTCGCGCGCCGCGCCGGCGAGCCAGGCGGTGACGATCTCGGGCGCGGTCTCGGCGGTGGGCGCGGGCGGGGGCAGGGTCGGCGCCGCGCCGCCCGCCTCGGTCAGTTCGACGCGGATGCGGTCGACGACGAGGTCGGCGTGCGGCGCATAGCCGAAACGTTGGCGGAAGGCGGCGGCGAAGGCCTCTCTGACTTCGGCGGGAGCGGCGAGCGGGAGTTCGATCGCATTGTCGCTGTCGGCGAGGCGGACGAAAAGCAGCGTTTCGTGGGCGGTTTCGGCATCGGGGGCGAGGTCGGCGCGGGCCTGGTCGGAAAGCTCGGCTTCGGCGGCGGCGAGCGTGGCGGCGCAATTTTCGTCGAGGGTCAGCGCCAGCGTGCGCTCGCGGATCGCCGAGGCGCGGGCGAGGCCCATGCCATAGGCCGAGAGCACGCCCGCGAGCGGATGGAGCAGGATTTCGTCGATTCCGAGCGCGTCGGCGACGAGGCAGACATGCTGACCCGCCGCGCCGCCGAAACCGACGAGGCTGTAATCCTGCGTCAAATCGTGGCCGCGCGCGATGGTGATGCGCTTGATCGCGTTCGCCATCTGCTGGACCGCGATGCTGAGCAGGCCTTCGGCAAGGGCTTCGGGAGAGAGGCCGCCGACGGCGGCGGCCATGGCGGCGAATTTTTGGGCGACGACATCGCGGTCGAGCGGCTGGTCGCCATTCGGGCCGAAGAGGCGGGGGAAATGACCGGGCTGGATCTTGCCGAGCAGGACATTGCAGTCGGTGACGGTGAGCGGGCCGCCGTTGCCATAGGCGGCGGGACCGGGGTTGGCGCCGGCGCTTTCGGGGCCGACGGTAAGGCGCGCGCCGTCCCAGCGGCAGATCGAGCCGCCGCCCGCGGCGACGGTGTGGATGCGCAGCATCGGCGCGCGGATGCGGGTGCCCGCGACGATGGTTTCGTTATCGCGCTCCAATCGTCCGGCATAATGGCTGACGTCGGTCGAGGTGCCGCCCATGTCGAAGCCGATCAGGCGGGTTAGCCCAAGCGGCGCGGCGCTGCCGACCATGCCGACGATACCCCCGGCGGGGCCGGAAAGGATCGCGTCGCGGCCGTGGAAGGCGCCGGCGGACGCGAGACCGCCCGAGCTTTTCATGAATTGCGGGTCCGCATCCTCGCCGAGCTGGGCGGTGAACTGGCGGACATAATGGTGGAGGACGGGCGACAGATAGGCGTCGGCGAGCGTCGTGTCGCCGCGCCCGATCAGCTTGATGAGGGCGCTGACGTCGTGGCTGGTCGAGATTTGGGTGAAGCCGGTTTCGCGCGCGAGGACGGCGAGGCGGCGTTCGTGCGCCGGATAGCGATAGCCGTGCATCAGCACGATCGCGATGCTGGAGAGGCCGCGGCGCCGCGCGGATTGCAGCGCGGCGCGCGCGGCGCCTTCGTCGAGCGGCAGCAGCACATCGCCGTCGGGACCGACGCGCTCGGCGATCTCGGCGACTGCGGCATGCGGCGGCGCGACGCGGTCGAGGCGGCGCGCGAACAGGTCGGGGCGGTCCTGATAGCCGATGGTCAGCGCGTCGCCGAAGCCGCGCGTGATCGCCAGCAGCGTCGGCTCGCCCTTGCGTTCGAGGAGCGCGTTGGTCGCGACGGTCGATCCCATGCGGATCGCGAGCGGAGGAAGCGCGCCCGCGCCCGCGCCGGTGAGGTCGCGGATCGCACTCGCCGCGGCGTCGCCGGGCCTGGCCGGGTCTTCGCTGAGATATTTAGCGGTGACGACCGCGCCATCCGGTACGCGCGCGACGACATCGGTGAAGGTGCCGCCGCGGTCGATCCAGATGTGCCAGCGATCGTCAGCCTGCCGCGTCATGGTCCGGCCAGCGAATGAGGATGCTGAGGGTGTTTTGCGCGGCGGAGCGCTGCCAGCTGCCCTTGAGCTGGCGTTCGATCAGGGTGCGGATGAACTGGGTGCCGAAGCTTTCGGTCGCGATGTCGGGGGTGGCGGCGAGGCCGCTTTCGGCCCAGCGAAGCTCGACATCCCCCGCGTCGCGCCGCCAGCCGACCGACAAATGGCCGGTGCCCGACAGCGCGCCATATTTGGTGCTGTTGGTCACCAGCTCGTGGATCGCGAGCGCCATCGCCTGCGCGCCGTCTTCACCGAGCCGGACGTCCGGACCCTCGATATCGCGGATGACATGCCCGGTGAGGTCGAGTTCGCGGGCAATGATCCGGTCGAGCTCGACGCGGTCGACCAAGCCGGTCACCAGCATCTGCTTGGCGTCGGACAGCGCGCGGAGCCGACCGTCGAATTTCGTCTCGAACTCGTCGAGGTTGGCCGAATCGCGCAGCGTGATGCGGGCGAGCGCGCCGATGCGGGCAAAGGCGTTCTTCATCCGGTGCGCCATTTCGCCCATCATCAATTCGCGGTCCTCGGCATGGCGCGCCTGTTCGGCGGCGAGCGCCTGCGCGGCCCCGACGCGGCGCTGCTGAACGCGGTGCAGCTGCGTCGCGAGGATCGCCAGCGCGAGGCCGAACAGGAAGATGCCGAGCGGCCGGCCCAGCCGTTCGAGGAGGCGGCCATAGGAGATTCGCATCGTCCATTCGCGGTCGGCGATATGCAGTTTCTCCTCATGCGCATCCCAGCCCATCGTCCCCTGATGAAAGACCCGGGGGGCGGAGGGGCCGTCGCCCGCATAGATTTCGATGCCCTTGATCGTCTTGAGCTGCGATCCGAACACCGCGCGCACCATGTCGTGGATGCGGAAGGGCGCATAGACGAAGGCTTCGACCGGGCGGGTTCCGCCGACGGTCGCGGCCTCGGCCGCCTCCGCCCCGCCGTTGGCATAGACCGGCAGATAGATGAGGAAGCCTGGCTGCTTGACCTTTGCGGCGCGTTCCTGCGTGAGTTCGACGACGCCGCTCGCGGCGGGGCGGCCGGTCTGCCACGCGCGCCGCATCGCCGCGCGGCGCACGGGCTCGCTATACATGTCGAAACCCAGTGCGACATAGCGGCGCGGCGTATAGGGTTCGACGAGAATGACGGGAAAGCCGACCGGCTGGTCGGTCACCGGCCAGACCTTGATCGGCTCGCCGTAATTTTCGAGCAATCGCGCCTCGATCGCCGCCGGGGTGCCCTGCCGCATCGCGGCGGCGATGCCGACCCCCTCCATCCCCGGCGTCCGGACCTGCGGCCGGAGCGCCCGCAGATAGGCGCGAATTCCGGGGCCGCTCGCCGCGCTGTCCGACTGATAGAGCGCCCGCACGCCTTCGAGCACCGCGACATGATCGCGCAGCCGCATGTTGACCTGCGTCGCCACATTCGCCGCCTGATCGGCTTCGTCGGCCTGATTGTAAAGAAAGCTGGCGACGGCAGCGGCGGCCGTCGCGAGCAGGATGACGAGACCGACAAAGCGGGCAAGCAGCGCCACAAGCCGATCTGCCCAGGACGAAGGGCGCATTTTCAGTATCCTGCCTGATAACTGCCGGGGCGGCGTCCCCCTCCGGCGCCGACTTTATTCACGGGAAGGGACCGATAGCAAGATGATTTCGCCGCCGTTCCGGCTTCGTCGCCCCCGCCTCCGCCATCGCGAATAAAGGCCTTGCCAAGTATGCGCTACAAATGTAGCACGCTACAAATGTAGCGCATGAGGTGATTCGAAAAT
Organism: Sphingopyxis lindanitolerans; assembly: GCF_002993885.1. Lineage (NCBI taxonomy): Bacteria > Pseudomonadati > Pseudomonadota > Alphaproteobacteria > Sphingomonadales > Sphingopyxidaceae > Sphingopyxis > Sphingopyxis lindanitolerans. Next base: position 1,559,549 of record NZ_CM009578.1, on the reverse strand, counting down.
GCTGTCGAGCCTGCCCCCGCGAGAACGCGAGATTGTCGATATTCTGTATGAACGCGGCGCCGCGACGGTGACCGAGATCGGCGAATCACTGCCCGATCATCTGTCGGGATCGGCGATCCGCGCGATGCTGAAGCGGCTCGAGGCGAAGGGCTTTGTGGCGCGCGAGGCGTCCGAGCGCGGTTTCGTCTATGCGCCGAGCGTGTCGGACAAGACCGCGCGCAAGTCGGCGCTGAGCCAGGTCGTGCGCGTCTTTTTCAACGGATCGGCGCCGAGCGCCGCCGCGGCGCTGCTCGGCATGCAGGACGGAATGAGCCATTCGGAACTCGATGAGCTTGAAAAGATGATCGCGAAAGCGCGCGAAGGGAGAGACCAGTGATGATCACCACCCCCATGTTGCTGGGCCTTGCCTGGAAATCGGCCGCGGTCGCGGGCCTGATCCTGATCCTGTTGCGGCTCGCCCGCCGTCGTTCGGCGGGCGAGCGCTCGATGATCGCGCATGCGGGACTGGTCGCGCTGCTCGCGCTTCCCGCCGCGATGCTCCTGCTGCCGGCCTGGGCGCCGCTCCCCGAAAGCTGGACTGCCGCGGCCGCGTCGGCACCGCTTGCCGCCGCGCCCGTCGCCGGCGCCGCAGCCCCGGCCGTTTCGGTTGCGGCCGAAACGGCGCGCTTCACGCTGCCGGGGGTCGGCGATCTTGCGCCCTTTCTCTATGCGATCCCATTGGCACTGCTGTCTGGAATGATGCTGCTCGCGGTGGTGCGGCTGTTCGCGATGCGCGGCCGGGCCGAGGTGCTGACCCAGGGGTCGTGGCTGTCGGCGCTCGCCGAGGCGCAGCGGCGCATGGGCTTCAAGCACGGCACCGCGCTGCTCGTCAGCAAGGAATTGCGGTCGCCGATCAGTTGGGGCGTGCTGCGCCCGACGATCGTGCTGAGCCCGGTCACGGTCGATGCGGTCGATGAAGCCGAGGCGATCATCGCGCACGAACTGGCGCATGTCGCGCGGCTCGACTGGGCGAAGCTGCTCGGCGCGCGGGTCGCCTGCGCGGTCTTCTGGTTCAACCCGCTGGTGTGGATGCTCGCGCGCGAAAGCCATCAATTGCGCGAGGAAGCCGCCGACGATGCGGTGCTGATGGCCGACATCGACGGCCCCGATTACGCCACGCTGCTGGTCGGCGCCGCGCGGCACGACAATCAGGGGGCGCTGCTCGCCGCGCATGGCGTGGCGCCGGGCAAGGGCAGCCTCAAGCGCCGGATCACCCGCGTGCTCGACGGCAGCCTGAAGCGCGGCCCCGCGAGCGCAAGCTGGATGCTGATGAGCCTGGTGCTGCTCGCCGGGGTTACCGCGCCGCTCGCCGCCTTTTCGGCGACCGCGGATCATTCCGGCCGGACGGCGAAGGACGTCCGGGTTCCCTCTCTTGCCTCCGCCCCGGCCGCGATCCAGTCCACCGCGGCCGTGGGTGGAAACCAGGGCGGCGAAACGGCACCTGCCGCCGCGACCCGGAAGCCGCTGACCGCCGACCAGCTCGTCAGCATGCGCGCGGTCGGCGTGACCCCCGAATATGTTGCCGAGATGCGCGAACATGGCGGCTCGATGGACCCCGACGACATCATCGCGGCGAAGGCGACGGGGGTCGACCCCGCCTATGTCCGCGCGATGCGCGGCGTCTTTCCGGGCGCCGACATGGACGATCTGATCGGCGCCTCGGCGCTGCATATCGACCCCGGCTATGCGCGCGAGATGAAGGCGCAATTCCCGGGCTTGTCGATCGACGATCTGGTCGGAATGCGGGCGGTGGGGGTTACCGGCGATTATATCCGCAGGATGCGCGGCGCCGGCTATGCGCTGAAGACCCCCGACGACGCGATCGAACTGCGCGCGACCGGAATGACGGGGCGGGCGACGGCGAAGGCGACGACCCGCCGCGAGGACCGGGCGACGGTCGAGATCGGTCGCGGCGTGCTGGAAGCGCGCAGCGCCGATGGCCGCGTCGCTCGCATCGCCTTCCCCGAGCCGCCCGCGCCCCCGGCGGCGCCCGAGAACTGACGCCCGGACGTTCGTCCAACCACAGCTTCCGTTGATCGAACCCCGCTTTTGAAACGCCGCTGCGGCGGCGAGCGATGACGCTCGCCTGGCGCGCGGAGGGAGGAGCCTGCCATGAAGATCCTGATTCTTGCCGCCGGAGCCGCGCTGTTGTCGATGACAGCTTCTGCCGCGCCGAGCCCTGCCGCCGACGCGATGGTCGTCAGCGATATCGCGTGGGCGGTGACGCCGCCGGCCGATGGCGCGCCGCATCTGCGCGCATCCGCCATCGCTCGTCGAGCAGCGACGTGTCGCTGAACGGGCGCGCCGAATTCGGTGCGGCGCGCGATGCGCTGCAAGGCGGTGCGGGGCCGGTATCCTTCACCGTGCTGCACGCGGCCGGGACGCTCGCCTGTTCGGGCCGCCTGACGGGGGCCTTCGCGGGCGAGGGGCGCTGCCGCTTTTCCGCCGATCCACGGTTCGAGGCCGCGCTCGCCGAGCGGGGGCTGGCGCCGGATCATCGCGCCGACCTGATCGCGATGCTGCTCGTCGATGCGACGGTCGACCTGGCCGACGGGCTGACCCGCGAAGGCGTGAAGCCCAAGGATAACGGCGACCTGATCGCCGCCGCCGCGCTGGATGTCACGCCCGCCTATGTCCACGATCTCAAGTCCGACGCGATGGTCCTGACCGATATCGACGATGCGATCGCGTGCAAGGCGCTCGATGTCGATGGACCCTATGTGCGCGGGCTCGCCGCGGCGGGCTATCGCAACCTGGCCGCCAGGGATGTCGTCGCGATGAAGGCGATGGACGTGTCGCCCGACTATGCGCGGGCGATGAACCGCGCGCGGGGGAGCGGCCAGTGAAATTTGCCGCCAGCCTTGCGGCGATCGCCGCCGCGCTCTCTGCCCTGCCCGCCCTCGCGCAGGCGGCGGCGCCCACCGGCGACACGCCGCCGCCCGCGCCGACGGAAAGCGCCGCGAGCGCGAACAGCGCGGCGCGGCAGGTCTTCACCCCCGCCGATTTCGCGCGCTACGCACCCAAGAACGCCAATGACATGCTGGCGCAGGTTCCCGGCTTTTCGATCCGCGACAGCGAGAATCTGCGCGGACTGGGGCAGGCGACGGGCAATGTCCTGTTCAACGGCGAGCGGCCGTCGAACAAGGCCGACGACATGTACACCCAGCTTTCGCGCATTCCCGCGGGCAATGTCGAGCGGATCGAGATCGTCGATGGCGCGTCGCTCGATATCCCCGGATTGTCGGGGCAGGTTGCGAACATCGTCTATCGCGCCGACAGTTTTTCGGGGCAATTTTCGTGGAAGCCCGAATTCCGTGCGCATTACACCGACCCGCTGTTCACGCGCGGCGATGTGTCGGTGCGCGGGCGGACGGGCGAGGTCGAATATGAGGCGGGGCTCAACAATAATGATTCGGCGCGCAGCGGCGCGGGCGGCCCGACGCTGATCTATGACGGCGCGGGCGACATCATCGAGCGGCGCAAGGATATCTGGAACACCCATTATGACACGCCCAAGCTGTCGGGGCGCATCAGCTGGGATCCACCGGGCGATACGGTCGCCAATCTGGGCGGCCATATTCAGCGCAAAATCGATCGCTATTATGAGGATGGTCTGCGCACCGGCCCCGGCCTTTCCGATCGCCTTCGCACCGTATATGAAAAGGCCGATAGCTGGAATTACGAGGTGAGCGGCGACTATCAGTTCGCCCTCGGCCCCGGCAAGCTGAAGGCCATCGGGCTGCGCCGGTTCAGCCACGAACCCTATTTGCAGGAAATCGTCACGACGCCCGACGACGGCGCGCCCGCGACCGGCGACCGCTTTGCGCAGACCGGCGACCTGGGCGAGACGATCGCGCGCGGGGAATATCAGTGGAAGATGTTCGGCGGCGACTGGCAATTGTCGGGCGAGGCGGCGTTCAACACGCTGGACAATGTCGCGTCGATCGCTTCGCTCGACCCGTCGGGCGCGTGGATCGACCAGCCCTTCGACGGCGGCACCGGCGGGGTGAGCGAAGACCGCTATGAAGGATTGCTGAGCTTTGGGCGCAAGCTCACCAACAGTTTCAGCTTCCAGCTCACCGCCGGGGCCGAGCATTCGACGATCACGCAGACCGGGGCGAACGGCCTGACGCGCAGTTTTTTCCGGCCGAAGGGATCGCTGACGCTCGCCTGGGCGCCGTCGGCCGATTTCGACGCGTCGCTCAAGATCCGGCGGCGGGTGCTCCAGCTCAGCTTCTATGATTTTCTGGCGCGCGCCTTCCTCAACGACGGCAATGAGAATCAGAGCAACAATGACCTGCGGCCCCAGCAGGACTGGAGCTATGAGCTTGAGATCAACAAGAAGCTGGGGGCGTGGGGGTCGACCAAGCTCTATTTCGTCTATCGCGATGTCGAGGACCGGGTCGATGTGATCCCGATCGGCGACGAGGGCGAAGCGGTCGGCAATATCGCCAAGGCGAAAGCCGGCGCGGTCGAATGGACGTCGACGATCAACTTCGACCCGGCCGGGCTGAAGGGCGTCAAGATCGACACCAGCCTGTTGTTCCAGACATCGTCGCTGCGCGATCCCTTCACCGGCGAGAAAAGGCAGTGGAGCGGCTTTACCGACACGTCGATGAGCATCGACCTGCGCCACGACATAGCGCACAGCGACTGGGCATGGGGCGCGCATGCCGACTATTCGCACAACCAGGCCAATTATCGCCGCAACCAGACCGACAAGGTCTGGGAAGGCCCGGTCTGGGCATCGGTGTTCGTCGAGCACAAGAATGTCATGGGGCTGACCGTCCGCGCGTCGGTCAACAATATCCTCAACGCCCGCTCGAAGCGCGACCGGACGGTGTATGACGGGCTGCGCGGGGCGAGCGACATCGCCTTTGTCGAGGAGCGCGACCGGCTGATCGGTCCGATCTTTGCCCTTTCGGTGCGCGGGAAGTTTTGAAATCGGCTAGGACGGCGCGATGACGAGCCGCCGCACCAAAATCTATTTCGATGGCGGATGCCGACCGAATCCCGGGCCGATGGAAATCGCGGTGGTGACCGGCGGTGTCGCGGCGATCGACCGCGACATCGGGGTTGGAAGCAGTCTCGATGCCGAATGGCTGGCGCTGATCGCGGCGCTGCGGCTGGCGCGGGTGCGGGGGCTTTCGGATTTCGTGTTGCTGGGTGACGCGGCGACGGTGATCGCGCAGGCGATGGGGACGGTGCGCGCGCGCGGGGTTGCGGCGGAGCATCTGGCGGTGTTTCGCGACCTCGCGGGCGATGGTCCGCCGCCGCGGGTTCGTCATATCGGGCGGGCGCAAAATCTGGCGGGGATCGCGCTGGCGAAGCGGCATCCGCGCTGAACGGGCGCGTCAGGCGTAGGCGTCGATCGCGACGAGATGGTTCGCCTTGTCGGCGTCGCTCAGGAACGAGCCGGTGAAGCTGTTGCGCGCGAGGGCCAGAAGCTCGGCCTTCGACAGGTCGAGCGCGTCGGCGACGGCCTGATAGTTCGCGCCGACATAGCCGCCGAAATAGCTGGGATCGTCGCTGTTCACCGTCGCCGCCAGCCCGGCGTCGAGCATGATCTTCAGCGGATGGTCGGCCATGTCGCCGACCACGCAGAGCTTGAGGTTCGAGAGCGGGCAGACGGTGAGCGTCATGCCCTCGCTGGCGAGGCGCGCGACGAGGGCGGGGTCCTCGAGGCTGCGGTTGCCGTGGTCGATGCGGTCTACGTGCAAGAGGTCGAGCGCCTCGCGGACATAGGCGGGCGGGCCTTCCTCGCCCGCGTGGGCGACGAGCTTGAGCCCGAGGGCGCGGGCGCGGGCGAAGACGCGGGCGAATTTCGAGGGGGGATGGCCGACTTCGGAGGAGTCGAGCCCGATGCCGTCGATGCGGCCGAGAAAGGGCAGCGCTTCGTCGAGGGTCGCGTCGGCGTCGGCTTCGCTGAGGTGGCGGAGGAAGCAGAGGATGAGCTTCGACGTCAGTCCATATTCCCTCCGCGCCTCGTCGAGCGCGCGGGTGATGCCGGCGATCACCGTGGCGAAGGCGACCCCGCGCGTCGTGTGACCCTGCGGATCGAAGAAGATTTCGACGTGGCGGACATTGTCGGCGTGGGCGCGGGCGAGATAGGCGGCAGTGAGGTCGTGGAAATCCTGCTCGGTGTGGAGGACGCCCATCCCCTGATAATAGATGTCGAGGAAATCCTGGAGGTTCGAGAAGGCATAGGCGGCGCGCACCTCCTCGACCGAGGCGAAGGGAATGGCGACGGCGTTGCGCTGGGCCAGCGCGAACATCAATTCGGGTTCGAGCGAACCCTCGATATGGAGGTGAAGCTCGGCCTTGGGGAGGCCGGCGATGAACGCCGCGCGGTCGGCGGCGGAGGCGAAACCGTCAGCCATGGGCATGGCCCTCCTCTTCGCGCAGGATGATCGCGGCCTCGGGCTTGTGGCGGCGAATTTCCTCGACCGTCAGGCCGTCGATCTCGTGCGGGAAGATCAGCCAGCGGTCGGTTTCGTGGACGAAGAAATCGGGCCTCAGGTCGGTGACGTTGCGACCGGGCTTGAACCAGACGGTCGCGATGCGGATGTCGCGCGGCATATTGTGGCGGCAGCGCGCCTTCAATTCGGAGAGGAAAGCGCGGATGCTGCGCCCCGAATCGAACACGTCGTCGATGATCAGCAGGCGGTCCTCGGGGTCTAGGGTGTCGATGAGATAGCCGAGCGCGAAGACCCGGACCTGCGGGTCCTGATCGTCGATGCCTTTGTAGGAAGAGGTGCGGATCGCGATATGGTCGCAGTGGAGGCCATGATAGTCGAGCAGTTCCTGCACCGCGATCCCCACCGGCGCGCCGCCACGCCAGATGCCGACCAGATGCGTCGGCCGGAACCCGCGATCGATGACCTGCATGCCGAGCCGCAGCGAGTCGGCGAGAAGCTCGTTCGCGCTGATGTAGATTTTATCGTCGCTCATGCGCCGGACCTAATCCGGCCCTCGTCATTTGTCATGTCGTTCCTCGTCGTCCGGTGCGAGGGTGCGCGGATGGTGTGGCGGCAGGCCATGGACCCCCGATCACGTCCGAGGCGACGAGAAAGAGGGGGCGGCGATTGGTCGCCGACGGCCTATTTTCGCGCCGCGGCGCTCTGGTCGCGGATCGCCTTGAATTCGCTGTCGGGCTTCCACTGGGGCCATTTCGCCGAGCGCGCCAGTTCGTCGCCGATCTGGTAAAATATCTGAATATCCTGAACCGCACCATTGAGGTTCCAACTCGCGTCCCAGGCATCGCACGCCTGATGATAGCATTTGCCGGTATAGGCATCGACCCACGCCTGACCCGCCGCCTTGCCGCCGTTCACAAGGTCGGAGGCGCCCGCGATACCCATCATCAAGAGGACGGGAACGCCGCGCTTCGCCATGCTGAAATGGTCGGCGCGGAAGAAGAGGCCTCGTTCGGGGAGGCTTTCGACCGACACGGTGCGGCCCTGGGTGGCGGCGACGCGGGCAAGGTCGTCCTCGAGGCTGCCCTGGCCCTTGCCGACGAGGATGACGTCCTTTGCGCGGCCCGCGGTCTGGAGGATGTCGAGAACAAGGTTGGCGACGGTCTTGTCGAGCGGATAGACGGGCGCCTCGGCATAGGCTTCGGATCCGAGCAGGCCGCGTTCCTCGGCGGTCCAGAAGGCGAAGACGATGGTCCGGTCGGGCGGCGGCGCGGCCTTGAACAGCCGCGCCATCTCGAACAATCCGGCGACCCCGAGCGCGTCGTCGTTGGCGCCAGCGCGATAGATGCGGCCCTGTTCGTCGGGCTTGCCCGCGCCATAGGCGTCCCAGTGCGCGCCATAGATCACGACCTCGTCGGGGCGTTTGGCGCCGGGGATTTTGGCGAGGACATTCTGGCTCTGCACCACTTCGTGCGTCACCGGGATCGCGGCGTCGAAGCTGGTGCCGAGATCGACTGGGCGGAAATCGGCGCGGCGCGCGGCGACGCGGAGCTTTGCCAGATTCTGTCCGGCATCCGCGAACAGCTTCGTCGCGGTGTCGCCCGCAATCCAGCCCTGGAGCGCGAGGCTGGTTCTCTTTTCGGGCGGGACGACGAGGCTGTAATTTTCGCCGCCGGGGCTTTTCACGACGTTCCAGCCGTAGCCGGCCCCGTCGGTATCGTGGACGATCAGCGCGCCGATCGCGCCGCGCCGCGCCGCTTCCTCGAACTTGTAGGTCCAGCGGCCGTAATAGGTCATCGTGCGGGCGCCGAACTTGCCGAAGCTGTCGTCGCCCTTCGTCGCGACGAAATCGGGATCGTTGACGAGAAAGACCGCGACCTTGCCCTTGAGGTCGACGCCCTTGAAATCGTCCCAGCCGCGTTCGGGGGCGTGGACGCCGTAGCCGACGAAGACCATCGGCGCGCCGGCGATCGCGGCGACGTCGTTCGGTTGCTGGCTCGACACATAAATGTCGGTGCCGAGACGAAGCGGCGTCGCGCTGCCCCGGCGGTCGAAGGCGAGCGTGGTCGGCGTGCCGAGCGCGGTGTGGAGCAAAGGCACCGGCTGGGTCCAGCCGCCGCCCGGTCCGGCGGGTTCGAGGCCGAGCGCCTGGAGCCGGCCGATCAGATAGCCGACGGTGCGTTCCTCGCCGACCGTCCCCGGCGCGCGGCCCTGGAACTGGTCCGAGGCGAGGGTGCGGACGGTTTCGGTGAGGTTGGCGGCGCTGATGTCCTGCGCGGCGGCGGGCGCGGCGAGGAGGGTGGCGGCGGCGAGAAGCGCGGGGCGCAGAGTCATGGCTGGGGGGTTTCCGAAGCTGGGGAGGAAGGCGTGGATGCGGGGGTGGCGGCGGGCTCGGGGGTCCAGCCCGTCCGGTATTTTTCGAACCAGGCGAGAATCGCCGAGGCCTTGGCCGCCGCCTGCGACGGGCGCGCGGCGATGCCGCCGTGGCTGGCGCCGGGCACCTTGACCAGCGCGGTCGGCACCCCGCGCAGGCGCAGCGCGGTATAATATTGCTCCGACTCGCTGACCGGGGTGCGATAATCCTCGCTGCCGACGACGACCATCGTCGGCGTCTTGACGTTGCCGACCAGCGACAGCGGCGAATGGTTCCAATAGGTGGCCTGATTTTCCCACGGCATCGCGCCCATCCAGTAACGGCCGAAGAAGGCGGGGCCGTCGGCGGTGAGCGCCTGCGTCGTCCAGTTGATCACGGGTTTCTGGGCGACCGCGGCCTTGAAACGGTCGGTCTTGCCGACGATCCAGCTCGTCAGCACGCCGCCGCCCGAGCCGCCGGTGACGAACAGCGCGTCGGGATCGGCGATGCCGAGGTCGATCGCGCGGTCGACGATGCTCATCAGGTCGAAATAGTCGTTGCCGGGATAATTTTTGTCGATCGCGTTCGCGAACGCCTCGCCATAGCTGGTCGAGCCGCGCGGGTTCGCCGAGAGCACCGCATAGCCCGCAGCGGCGTAAAGCTGGTTGTCGGCGGCGAAATGCGGGCCATAGGCGGCGAAGGGGCCGCCGTGGATCTCGAGGATCAGCGGCACGCGCCGCCCTTCGCGATAGCCCGGCGGCAGCGTCAGCCAGCCGTCGATCGACAGGCCGTCGAAGCTCGACGCCGCGCTGATCTTGCGCACCTCGCCCAGCGCCTTCGTCGCCGCGAGGGTGCGATTGAGGTCGGTGAGGGTGCGCGTCCTGCCACCCGCCGCGAGCGCGACCTCGGCCGGGCGCGCGGGCGTGCCCGCGGTGAAGGCGATCGCGTCATTGTCGGCGACCGAGAAGCTGCCGCCCGAATAGGGGCGGTCGAAATCACTGTTCGCAAGGCCGGTCGCGATCGCGCGCACCGATCCGTCGAGGCCGATGCGCGCGACCCTGGTTTCGCCGCGCTCGTCATATTGGACATAGAGGCCGCGCCCGTCGGCGTCCCAGGCGGCCCGGTCGACGCTGTAATCCCAGGCGGCGGCGAGGCGGCGGCTGCCCGACCCGTCGCGGTTCATCACGTAAAGGCCGGTGTTTTCATAGGCGCGCAGCCGGTCGTCGAAGCCGACATAGGCGATCATCCGGCCGTCGGGCGAGACGAGCGGGTTCGCGTCGGGGCCCTTGCGCGTCGTGAGCTGGGTGACCGCGCCGTCGGCGACGTCGAGGGCGTAGATATTGCTTTCGAGCGGGTCGCTCTGCCAGTCGGAGCGGCGGTCGGCGCTGAAATAGAGCGTCGTTCCGTCGCGCGACCAGCTCAGCGGGCCGCCGTCATGATAGGGGCCGAAGGTGAGCTGGCGCGGCGCGCCGCCGGTCGCGGACACGACGAAGATCTTTTCGAACCCCGGCTCGATCAGGCCCTGGCCGTCGGCGCGGTAGGTGAGGAGGTCGTGCACTTCGAGCGGCGCGGCCCATTTCGCGCCCTCGGGCTTGTTCGCGGGGGCCTTGCCGAAGCTCGGCGCTTCGTCCTTGACGAGCATCGTATAGGCGATCGAGCGGCCATCGGGCGACCAGGCGATGCTCGACGGGCTGGTCGGCAGGCCGGTCAGCTTCGCCGCCTCGCCGCCGTCCATCCAGCGCACCCAGAGCTGGGCGCCGCCGCCCGCGGTCGAGACATAGGCGAGGCGCTTGCCGTCGGGCGACCAGCGCGGCGAGAAGGCGTCGCCGGTGCGGCCGGCGACCGGGGTCTCGGCGCCGGTCTGGGTGTCGAGCAGCCAGATGCTGCTGACCGCGCGGTCGGACATGATGTCGTTGGCGCGGCGGACATAGGCGATATGGCGCCCGTCGGGGCTGATCTGCGGGTCGGCGGCGGCGGCGAGGTCGAAGAGGTCCGCGCCGGTGAAGCGATGCTCGGGCCCCGTGCGTGCGCTGCCGATGGCGGGAGAGGCGGCGGGCGCCGCTTCGGTCGTGGCGGACGCTGCCGCCGGTTCGGGGGGCGGGCTTTCCTGAGCGAGAAGGGGCTGAACGGTGAGCGGGAGAAGGCTCGCGCCGAGCAAGGCGAGTTTACGCATCGAAATGGGTGCCCCTTTTGTGGTGAATGGTTGAAGGTGTAACCATGTCGGGGCGCCGGTCAACCGAACGACGGAGATGTGAGGTAAATATGACGGCGGCCTCCATCGCCGTCACCCCGGACTTGATCCGGGGTGACGAAGGGAAGGCGGTCATCAGTCATTCGATATAAATAACCATATGGGTTATTTTCTATTGACATCGTCACGCTGATATGGCACAAGTATCGCATCATGAAGAATTGCGATTCGGGCCGGCGCCCTTCCGATGCGGGAGCGGCGTTCCGGCCTTTTTATTTTGGCGATTATGGAGCTTGCAAACACACCCTCGCTACCATCGTCATGCTGAAACAGGTTCAGGTGACGAAAGAGCAAATGAGATCGGCCGACAGCCGTGTGTTTGCAAACGACATGGCGCCTTTATTTTGAGGCGAGGCGGATATGGACAAGGGACGCGAGGACGAGATTGTGCCGCAACATCATCGGCCGGTGCAGGCCAAGACGGGCAAGCCGGGCGGCTGGACCAGGGCGAAGCGCGAGGCGTTTCTGGTCGAGCTGGCGGCGAGCTGCAACATCGTGCGCGCGGCGGCGCTGGTCGGGATGGGGCAGAGCGGCGCCTATCGCCTGCGCAAACGCGAACCGGATTTTGCGGCGCAATGGCAGGCGGCGCTGGAAATCGGTTATGAACGGCTGGAAACCGCACTGGTGCGCCGCGCCCTGGAGACGGTGGGCGAGTTTCCGGTCGAGGCGCTCGACGAGCGCAGCGAGCCGGTCGAGAAGATGACGGTCGATCAGGCGATCCGCATCCTGACCTTTCATCGCGAGAGCATCCGGCAGGGACAGGCGCGCACGCGCAAGCCGCAGGCGCGGCATGTCGCGACGCAGGAGGAAACCGACGCGGCGTTGATCAAGCGCATTCGTATCGTCGAGCGGCAGCGCGCCGCCCCCGCGCCATCGCCCGAGGGCGATGCAGGCGCGGATGCGCGCGAACCCCGATGCGCATAAGCGATGCCGAGCTGGCCGCCACCGACCCGGAGACGCGAAGGTGGCGGTCGGACGGCGTGCTGGCGTGGCTGCGCCGCCTGACCCCCAAAGCGCTGCGGCGCGTGCTGCGCGAACTGACCGACGGGCAGAAAGCCGAGCTGGTGACGCGCTGGTATGGCTTTGAAAATGACGGCCAGCGCGAGCCGGCGGGCGACTGGCGCATCTGGCTGATCCAGGCGGGGCGCGGGTTCGGCAAGACGCGCGCGGGCGCCGAATGGGTGAGCCAGATCGCCCGCGACCGGCCCGGCGCGCGAATCGCGCTGGTCGCGGCGACGCAGGCCGATGGGGTGCGGGTGATGATCGAGGGACCGAGCGGGCTGGTCGCGGTGGCGCGCGCGAACGAGGAACCGCGCTGGGTCGCGGGACGGCGCGAATTCCTGTTCGACAGCGGGGCGGTGGCAACGCTTTATTCCGCCGAGGCGGGCGAGGAATTGCGCGGGCCCGAACATCATGCCGCCTGGTGCGACGAACTCGCCAAATGGCGGCGCGGGACGGTGGCGTGGGATAATCTGATGCTGGGGATGCGACTGGGCGAGACCCCGCGCGTGCTGGTGACGACGACGCCGCGCGTCAATGCGGCGATGCGGCGGGTCAAGGCGGCGCCGGGGCTGGTGGAAACGACGGGGCGGACCCGCGACAACCCGCATCTGCCGGGCAATTTCGTCGTCGCGATGCTCGAAAGCTATGGCGGGACGCGGCTGGGGCGGCAGGAACTTGACGGCGAGATGCTCGAGGATGTCGAGGGCGCGCTGTGGACGCGCGGGCTGGTCGAGCGGTGCCGGGTCGCGGCCGATGGCATCGGCAAGCCGGTGCGCGTGGTGATCGGGGTCGATCCGCCCGCGACCAGCACCGGCGATGCGTGCGGGATCGTCGTCGCCGCCCTGCTGCGCGACCGGCGGATCGCCGTCGTCGAGGATGCGAGCGTCGCGAATCCGCCGCCGGGCGTCTGGGCGCAGGCGGTGGCGGGCGCGGCGGCGCGCTGGGGCGCCGAGCGGGTGGTGGCCGAGAGCAATATGGGCGGCGAGATGGTGCTGGCGGTGCTGCGCCAGGCCGAGGTCACGCTGCCGGTGGTGCCGGTCCATGCGAGCGTCGGCAAGGCGCGCCGGGCCGAGCCGATCGCGCTCGCCTATGAGCGCGGGCAGGTGGTGCATGCGGGGGCCTTCGCCGAACTGGAGGACGAGCTTTGCGGGTTGCAGGTCGGCGGCGGCTATGCCGGGCCGGGCCGCTCGCCCGACCGGGCCGATGCGTGCGTGTGGGCGCTGGCGGCGTTGCTCGATGGGCTGCGGAGCGGGGCGGGGCCGGGGGTGCGGCGGGTTTAGACGCCGGGCATGGTCCTTCTCCCCTCCCGCTTGCGGGAGGGGAGCCGGTTTACGGCTTCACCATTTGCTCATCGGTCCATCTTCCTAATCGCGATTGCAGGAGAACATCATGAACTGGTTTGGCCGCAAGGCTGCGCAGGGTGCTGCGCGACCGGCTTTGTCGCGTGTGTATGGGACGTGGTCGGCGCCCGCGCCGCTGTCGTGGGAAGCGCAGGTGCGCGCGGGCTATCTGGGCAATGCGATCGTCCAGCGCGCGGTGCGGCTGGTCGCCGAGGCGGCGGGGTCGGCGCCGGTGGTGGCGAGCGATCCGGCGCTGGCGTCGCTCGTCGCGGCGACGTCGGGCGGGCAGGGGCTGGTCGAGACGCTGGCGTCGCAATTGCTGCTCCACGGCAATGGCTATGTGCAGATCCTGACCGACGCGGGCGGCGCGCCGGCGGAATTGTTCGCGCTGCGGCCCGAGCGGGTGACGGTCGAGGCCGACAGCCGGGGGTGGCCGGTCGCCTATCGCTACAAGGTGGGCGGCGGCGCGGCGGTGCTGGCCGCCGAGGATGGCGCGGGGCGCGTCGCGGTGGTGCATGTGAAGGCGCTGCATCCATTGGACGATCATTATGGCGCGGGGTGCCTGGGCGCGGCTTCGGGCGCGATCGCGGCGCATAATGCGGCGGCAAAATGGAATGCGGCGTTGCTGGGCAATGCCGCGCGGCCGTCGGGGGCGCTGGTCCACGATCCGGGCGACAAGGGGATGCCGCTGTCGGCCGAGCAGGTCGACCGGCTGCGCGAGGAACTGGCGGAGAGTTTTGCGGGCGGGGCGAATGCGGGGCGGCCGTTGCTGCTGGAGGGCGGGCTGAAATGGCAGGCGCTCTCGCTGTCGCCCGCCGAGATGGATTTTCTGGCGCTGAAGGATTCGAGCGCGCGCGAGATTGCGATGGCGTTCGGGGTGCCGCCGATGCTGCTCGGGCTGCCGGGGGATGCGACCTATGCCAATTATCGCGAGGCCAATCGCGCGCTGTGGCGGCTGACGGTGCTGCCTTTGTGCGCGAAGATATTGGGGGCGATTTCGCAGGGGCTGGCGGGGTGGTTCGCGGGGGCCACGCTGCGCGTCGACCTGGATCGGGTGCCGGCGCTGGTCGAGGACCGGATGGCGCTGTGGCGCGAAGTGTCGGGGGCCGACTGGCTGACGGCCGATGAGAAGAAGGCGCTGTTGGGAGTGGGGTAGCGGAGAAGAGGATTCGCGCAGAGACGCAGAGAGCGCAGAGATAGCGGCAATAGGCCGCCGACCCTGGATGACGCAGGTAGACGGAAGGAATGGGCGGCTTCGCCGCCGTTTTCTCTCTGCGTCCTCTGCGGCTCTGCGCGCATTGTTCCCAACGCATAGGGAGATTGCGACATGGATGAGGACGAAGCGCTGGCGCGTTTGATCGCGCTGGCGGGGACGAGTGCGGCCGGAGCGTCCGGTGCGCCGGACGCCGCGCTGCTGCGTGCGCTGGTCGAGGAGGCGAGCGAACTGGGGGCGCGGCGGGCGCTCGCGCGGCTGGGGCTCGCCGACGCGGCGGCGCGCGACGATGTTAGCGATCTGCGGCAACTGCTCGGCGCGTGGCGCGATGCCAAGAAGAGCGTGTGGGCGGCGGTGATCGACTGGGCGGTGCGCGGGATGCTGGCGCTGCTGGTCGTCGGGCTGGCGATGAAGCTGGGGCTGCCGGGGTTGCTCAAATGAGGGGCGCGGCGGAACATCCCCTCCCCCGACCCCTCCCGCACGCGGGAGGGGGGATCAGGTTCGCGGGCTATGCGTCGGTGTTCGACCGGGTGGACCGGGGCGGCGACGTGGTGCGGGCGGGGGCGTTCGCGGCGAGCCTGAAGGAGGGGCGCGGCGTGCCCTTGCTCTGGCAGCATCGGCCGGGGGCGGTCGTCGGCGTGATCGAGACATTGGCGGAGGATGCGCGCGGGCTGCGCGTGGTGGCGCGGGTGACGCATCCGACCGCGGCACGGCTCGTCGAGCAGGGCGCGCTGACGGGATTGAGCTTTGGCTATCGGGTGCGGGCTGCGCGTGGGCATGAACCGCGCGAGTTGCTGAGGCTCGACCTGGCGGAAGTGAGTTTGGTGGCGGCGCCGATGCAGGCGCTGGCGCGGGTGATTGCGGTCGATTTGGTGAAGGAGTGACAAGCATGGACGATATGGAAGTGAAAGCCGACGCGCTCGATGGCGCGTTCGATGCGGTGCTGGCGGCCGAAGCGGTCGACGAGTTGAAGGCCTCGGTCGCGGCGCTCAAGGCCCAGGTCGACGCGCAGGCGGTGGCGGCGTCGCGGTTGCCGCTCGACGGGGCGAAGGCGGCCGACCCGGCGCGCGATGCGTTCGTCGAGCGTTATCTGCGGCGCGGGATCGATGCGGGCGTCGAGATGAAGAGCCTGTCGGGGGCGTCGGGCGGCGAGGGTGGCTATGCCGTGCCGCGCGAGATCGACGGGGCGATCGCGGCGACGCTGAAGGGCCTGTCGCCGATCCGGTCGATCGCGACCGTCGTGCAGACGGGGACGAGCGGATACCGCAAGCTGATCGCGACCGGGGCGATGGGCGCGGGCTGGGTCGGCGAGACCGACGCGCGCCCGGCGACCGCGACGCGCGGCTTTGCCGAGATCGCGCCGCCGTCGGGCGAGCTTTACGCCAATCCGGCGGCGAGCCAGGCGATGCTCGACGACGCGATGTTCGACGTCGAGAACTGGCTGGCCGAGGAGCTGGGGCGCGAATTCGCGGTCGCCGAGGGCAGTGCGTTCGTCAACGGCAACGGGACGAATCGGCCGAAGGGCTTTCTGAGCTATACGGCGACGAACGAGGCCGATGGCGTGCGCGCGTTCGGCTCGCTGCAATATCTGGCGACGGGGACCGCGGGCGCCTTTCCGGCGGCGAGCCCGCAGGACAAGCTCGTCGAGCTGGTGCATGCGCTGAAGGCGCCCTATCGCCAGGGGGCGTGCTGGGTGATGAACAGCGACACGCTGGCGCGTATCCGCAAGTTCAAAACGACCGACGGCGCCTTTATCTGGCAGCCCGGCATGGTCGAGGGACAGGCGGCGAGCCTGCTCGGCTATCCGGTGGTCGAGGCCGAGGACATGCCCGATGTCGGCGCGAACAGCCTGTCGATCGCCTTCGGCAATTTCCGCGCCGGTTATCTGGTCGCCGACCGCGGCGAGACGCGCATCCTGCGCGATCCGTTCAGCAACAAGCCTTTCGTGCATTTCTATGCAACCAAAAGGGTGGGCGGTGCGATCATCGATTCGCAGGCCATCAAGCTGATGAAATTCGCCGCCAGCTAAACAGCACGGCGCGCGAGGGGCGTCCGGTTCCTTCCCTTTCGGAGCCGGGCGCCACCCCGACAGGTTTGCCGCGATGCGCGCCTTTGGCGCGCGGTCGCTGCGCGACCTCCACCCCCACCCAGCTTCGACTAGCGAACATGTTCGCAAGTCTTCGCAACCCTTCCCCTTTGAGGGGGAGAGGGATTTGTTGGAAAGGATGGCCCTGCCATGCCGAACCCCTTTTTCGCCGACCTGGTGCGCGAGCTTGCCCAGGACGGCGGGACCGGGCCGCTGACGCCGACCGGCGCGGTGCCCGGCCATCGCCGCTTTGCCGACATCGTACCGGCGGGCCGCTCGTTTCATTATGCCGTGTGCGGGATCGGACAGCCGGGCCAGTGGGAAACCGGCCTTGGCCATATCGACGAAAGCGGCCGGCTGGCCCGCGACACCGTCGCGGCGTCGTCCGCCGGGGGTGCGCGGACCGACTTCGCGGCCGGGCTGAAGACGATCGCGCTGACCGTGGGCGCCGACTGGTTCGCGGCGAGCGATGCGGCGGCGGCGACGGTCGCCGGAACGCCGGCGGCCAAGCAGCCGCTGTCGACGACGCATGCCGACGCCGAAAGCGCGGCGGAGGACGACCGGCTGACGGTGCGGCGCGGCGCGGGCTGGGTGAATCTGCCGCTCGCGGCGTTCGCCTGGCGCGATGGCGGTGGACGCTATCAGATCGGCGGCCCGATCGCGGCGAGCAGCGGCACCGCCGCGGCGCCCGCGATCGGCTTTGCCGCCGATGGCGACACCGGGCTGTTCCGTGTCGCGGCCAACTGCCTGGCGCTGGCGACCGGCGGAGCCGAGCGGCTGCGCATCGACGCGGCGGGCCATGTCGGGGTCGGCAAAAGCCCGGTGGCGCGACTGCATGTCGCGGCGCCGCCCGGCACGCCGCCGCTGATCGTCGAGGCGGCGAATGAATCGGACAATAGCGGCCGGGCGCTACAATTTCACCTGAACGGGCAGCGATGGTGCGACATGTATGTCGTTTCCAGCGGCGGCGGCGATTTCGCCATCGCCACCGGCGCCGTCACACCGACCGAGCGGCTGCGCATCCGTTTCGCCTCGATCCGACCGGGTGCCGACAATGGCATGTCGCTCGGCGAAGGCAGCACGCGCTGGTCGGTCGTCTACGCCGGCACCGGCGCGATCAACACGTCGGATGCGCGCGACAAGAGCTGGCGCGGCGCGGCGACTTCCGCCGAACTGATGGCGGCGCGGCGGATCGTCGGCGAGCTCGGCTTTTACCAGTGGGACGATGCCATCGCCGAAAAGGGGGCCGACGGCGCGCGGCTGCACTTTGGCGTGCGCGCGCAGGCGGTGTGGGCGATCATGGCCGACGAAGGGCTGATCGACCCGGTCGTCGAGGAGGCGGCGCCCGACAGCCGCTACGCCTTCCTCTGTTATGACGAATGGGGCGAAGAGCGCGACGGCGAGGGGGCGGTGATCGTCGCGGCGGGCAGTCGCTTCGGCATCCGTCCCGACCAGCTCGCGCTGTTTCTGATCGCGGCGCAGGACGCGCGGCTCGCGGCGCTGGAGTTGGCGGCATGACCGACGGGTCGGCGCTGTCGTCGCGCGCGCTGGGCGCCGCCACCCGGCGCGACCTGGCGAGCGAATGGAGCGGTCCCGAACCGGCGGCGACGCAGGTGCCGCTGCCGATCGTCCGCGAGGCGGTCCGCCGCGTGATCGTGCGCAAGCCATAAGCCATGAGGGAAGAGCGATGACGATGGTAGCAAAGGATCCGGGGACGCGGATCGATTTCGAATTCGACTGGGCGGCGGCCTATCCCGACGGGCAGGCGGTGCTGGCAAGCGACTGGAGCGCCGAACCCGACGAGGCGGGCGGGGTGACGGTCGCGGCGGCGGCGCACGACCTGACGCGCGCCACCGTCACGCTGGCGGGCGGAATAGCCGGGCGCGTCTATCGCGTGACCAACCGCGTGACGCTGAGTGACGGACAGATCGACGAGCGGTCGGCGATCGTGCGGGTGGAGGAAAGATGATGGCCGAAAATCCGGTGCCGGGGGCGAGCCCGGTCAGCCTGAACGAGGCGCGGGGCTGGCTGCGGATGGGCGCGACGATCGACGATGCCGTCGTCGCCGGGCTGATCCGCGCCGCGACCAATATCTGCGAAGCCTTCATCGGCCGCTGGCTGATCGTTCGCGCCGCCGAGGAGCTGGTGCCGCTGGACGGCGGCGCGGTCCGGCCGGGGGTGCGTCCCGTCGTCGCGGTCGATACGGTCGCGCTGCTGCTGCCCGGCGGCGGCGAGACATTGCTGGACGAAGCGGCCTATCGCGTGCGGATCGGGCGCGATGGCGACGCATCGATCCTGATTTTCGACCGTGGCGCCGCGGATCGCGCGCGCATCGCCTTTCGCGCCGGGATGGCGGCCGAAGCGAACGGCATTCCCGAGGCGATCCGGCAAGGCATCGTCCGCATGACGCAGCATCTGCACGAAGCGCGCGACGGCGGCGGCGGCGCGCCGCCGGCGGCGATCGCCGCCCTGTGGCAGCCGTGGCGGCGGCTGACGCTGGGGGGAAGGCCATGAGGACGGCCGAGCAGGCGCTGCGCGCGAAAGCGATCGCGCTGCTCGCCGGGGATGGCGAACTGGCGGGCGCGGTCTATGGGGTTTTCGACGGGATGCCGCCGCGCGCGAGCGCGCCCTGCGTATCGGTCGGTGCGGCCGAGGGGAGCGATTGGGGGACCAAGGATCGGGCGGGGCGCGAAATCCGGCTGACGGTGACGCTGCACGGCGTCGGCGACAGCCTGGACGACCGCGCCGCGGCGCGGGTCGAGGCGGTCGCGGCGGCGCTGCGCGGCCCGGCCGAGGATTGGACCGTGGTTGGCGCGCGGATCGTGCGGACGCGGTTCGGCCCGGCCCGCGAGGGCGGCTGGCGCCGCGAACTGGTGGTGCGGTGCCGGTGTTTGGCGCTGTCCTGAGGGGTGTCTCGACTTCGCTCGACACGAACGGGATGAGGGAGCGGGGATGCGGCCGGAAGCGACCGGAAGCCGACATCTCTTTCATGGTCACCCTGAACTTGTTTCAGGGTCCATGGCCGGACGTCTCATTCAGCGCGGCGCGGGACGCGAGCGCAGGCCATGGATGCTGAAACAAGTTCAGCATGACGACATTAAAAGGCCGCTTCCCACCCCACAGCGGACGCTCAGTTCCCTTTTATGAGGGATTCAAACCGGCTTGGCGATCAGTCGTCGGCGGGCATCGTGTTGCTGGAGGAATAATCGGCGAACTTGTCGGTGAAGCTCGCGTGATAATCCTCGATCTGCATTTCGGCATTGTCGGCGGCGTCGGCCGCGGAATAGCCGCTTGTGGCGTTGGCCGTGGTGACCGCGACGCGGAACGCCTCACGCTCGCTGTCGCAGGCGGCCTTGAGCGACATTTCATATTCGGCCTCGCCCACCTTGGCCTCGAGCGACTTTTTCAGATGGCCGCGCAGGCATTTGGTGAAGGCGGCGCGCGTCGTGTCGACGGTGCCGGTCCCCACCGGCGCCATGGTGGCCAAGAGCAAGCTGGTGATGAGCATCCTGCGACTCCCCGTTTGCAGCGATTTTTCAAAGGAGGTTTAGACTATGGCAATCGAAAATGGGAGCGCTTTTCTGTTGAAAATCGGGGATGGCGCGGCCCCGCCGGTCTTTGCGACGGTGGCCGGGCTGCGCACGACGCAGATGTCGGTGAATGGCGAGGCGGTCAATGTCACGACCAAGGATTCGGGCGGCTGGCGCGAACTGCTGTCGGGCGCCGGGGTGCGGTCGGTGTCGGTCAGCGCCGCCGGGATCTTTACCGGGTCGGACGCCGAGGTGCGATTGCGCGGTCATGCCCTGTCGGGCGCGATCGACGAGTATGAGCTGAGCTTTGAGAGCGGCGAGCGGCTGCGCGGGCGGTTCCTGGTCACGCGGCTCGACTATGCCGGCGATTATAATGGCGAGCGCAATTACACGCTGAGCCTCGAATCGAGCGGGCCGGTGGTGAGCCTGTGAGCGAGCCTGAGAAAATGGGGGCCAATCCCCTGCGCGGCGAGGCGGAATTGCGCGTCGGTGGCGATGCGCTGGTCCTGCGCCCGAGCTTTGCCGCGCTGGTCGCGGCGGAGAGCGAGTTGGGGCCGCTGTTCGCGCTCGTCGAGCGCGCGGCCGACGGGCGGCTCGCGCTGAGCGAGATGGCGGCATTGTTCTGGCATTGTGTGAAGGATCGGCCGGCGGCGCTGACGCGCGAGGCGGTCGGCGACGCGGTGGTGGCGGGGGGGCTGGCCGCGGTGACCCCGGCGCTGCGCGTGCTGCTGGGGCAGATATTGCAGGGGCGGTGAACGTGGGGCCTTTTGCCGATGTCGCGCTTGTTTTGCTGGGCCTGATGGCGCGGCTCGCGGGCTGGCGGCCCGATGATTTCTGGGCGGCGACGCCGGCCGATGCGGCGGCGGTGCTGGCGGGGTGGCGCGACGAGGAGGCGGGCGGGATGGGCCAGGCCGATCTTGCGGCGATGATGGAGCAATGTCCCGATGGATGAGATCGACGAGATGGTCGTCGCGGTGCGCGCCGATACCGGCGCGTTCCGGCGCGACGTGGCGATGATGCGCGCCGAACTGGAAGGGCCGCTCGCCAGCGGCGCCGACGCGGCGGGGCGGGCGATCGAGCGGTCGCTGACCCGCGCGATCATGACCGGCAAGCTGGGCTTTGAGGATTTGAAGCGGCTGGCGCTGACGGTGATGGCCGATATTGCGCGCGCCGCGATCCAGAACGGCATCGGCACGGCGATCGGTGGCGGCGCGGCGGGCGGCGGCGGCGGATTGCTGTCGCTGGGCGCGTCGATCGCCGGGGCGCTGTTCGGCGCGCCGGGGCGCGCGACGGGCGGGCCGGTGAGCGCCGGGCGCGCCTATCGCGTCGGCGAGCGCGGCCCCGAATGGTTCGTGCCGACCGCGAGCGGGCGGGTCGAGGCGGCGGGCGGCGCGGTGCGCAATATCGCGATCACGGTCAATGTCCGCGGCGACGGGGCGAGCGAGCCGCAGCGGCTGGCGCAGACCGGGCGGCAACTGGCGCGCGCGGTGCGGCGCGCGGTCGCGGCGGGAGAGGATTGATGGGCTGGGCGCTGGTCGCGGCCGAGCCGCATCACCGCAAGGGCTGGGTCAAGCGGTTCGATCCGCGGTTCTGGACGGTCGATTTCGCGCGGCCGATGATGGCGGCGGTCACGACGACCGCGCCCGATGCGCTGCGCGTCGAGGCGGTCTTTTATCAAAAGCAGGATCTGGCCGGGCTGATCTGGGAGGCCGAGGATCGCTGGGACCATCCGCTGCTCGCCTATGAGACGAAGCGCGATTTCCGGCATAGCCAGCTTCGCTTTCGCTGGCGGTCGGGCGGGGTGAAGCCGCTCGACGCGCTGCACGGGCCGACGCTGACGATCGAGGGGCGCGATGCGGCGGGAAACCCGCGCGCCTGGTATGTCCGGCTGTGGAATTATGCGGCGGGGACGCCGACCGACGCGGTCGTCACGCTCGATTTCGATGCGCTCGTCGGCGGCTTCCTGGTGCCGGGCGAGGCCGACCCGGTGTGGGCGGGCGATATCGACCGGATGTTCGTCTCGCTGGTGCCGCCGGGGTATGACGGCGGCGACGGCGCGCTCGCGGCGCCCGCCGAGGGCTGGGCCGAGATGCGCGATATCGCCTGTTCGGGGTCGGGATCGGTGCTGGCGATCGGCGATGCGGTGCTGCCCGAGCAGCGCCAGGGAATCGCGAACGGCTATGACGACGCCTATCATCTGACCCCGGCGCGGCTGGTGCGCCAGATCGTCCAGCTCGGCTATCGCGGCGATGTCGTCCATTATGTCGGGATGAGCCATTATATGCGGCTCGCGGTCGACGGGGAGGCGTTTCGGGCGAGCGTCGCGGGCGGGGCGGTCAACGCGCCCGCGGCGGCGTGGCACCGGGCGCTGGCGACCGAATGCGCGGGCGCGGGGCTGGGGCTGATCTGGTCGCTCTCCTATGAACTGTTCGACGCCTATTGCCCCGAGGACTGGAAACAGCGCGATGCCGAGGGTGCGCCCGCGCTGACCGGGTGGGAGCCGCCGTCGACCTTGCTCTCGCCCGCGAACGCCGAGGCGATGGGGTATCTGCAGCTCGTCGCGCGGGGTTTCATCGGCTTTGCGGTCGACGCGGGACTGGCGGTGCGATTCCAGGTCGGCGAGCCCTGGTGGTGGGTCGGCGGCGGCGGGCGGCTGTGCGCTTATGATGCGGCAACGACCGCCGCGCTGGGCGGGGCGAGCGTCGCGATCGCCGATGTGCGGGGGAGCCTGACGGCGGCGCAGCGCGCGATGCTCGATGCGCTCGGCGCGCTGCTCGCGACATCGACCGCGGCGCTGGTCGCGGCGGCGCGCGACGAGGCAGGGGTGGCGGGGCTGGTGAGCCATCTGCTCGTCTATCTGCCGACGGTGCTCGATCCCGATGCGCCCGAGCTTCGGCGCGCCAATGTGCCGATGGGGTGGGCGGCGCCGGCCTTCGGTGTGTTGCAGCTCGAGGATTATGACTGGGTGACCGGCGGGCGCGGCGCCGCGACGGCGGGGGCCCGAGGCGCGATGACGGTGCGGCTCGGTTATCCGGTCGGCGAACAGCATTATTTTGCGGGCTTCGTGCTGCGGGGCGAGGATCGGGCGCAATGGGCGGCGATCGCCGATGCGGCCGAGGCCGCGCGGCGCGCGGGGGTAGCGCGAACCTTTGTCTGGGCGCTGCCGCAGGTGGCACGCGATGGCTATGTGAGTTTTGACGGGGAGGATGAAGTGCAGGCTTTCGATGCGGTCGACTTTCCGCTGGCGATCGGGCGCGAAGCGATGGCCCTGACCGAATTTTCGACCCAGATCATCAGCTCGCCCTCGGGGCATGAGCAGCGCGCGAGCGAATGGGCCGAGGCGCGGATGCGCTATGACGCGGGGCCGGGAGTCCGGTCCGAGGCCGATGTGCGGACGCTTGCCGGCTTCTTTCGCGCGCGAAGGGGCGCGGCGCGGGCTTTCCGCTTTCGCGATCCGTTCGATCAGGGGTCGGCGGCGGATGGGGGCTTGCCGGGCGCGGCGGATCAGTTGCTGGGGGTCGGCGACGGAAGCCGGCGGCAGTTCGCGCTGGTCAAGCATTATGGCGCGGGCGACGCGGTGCAGGAGCGCCGGGTCCGCCTGCCGGTCGAAGGCAGCGTGCGCGTGTCGGTCGACGGGGTCGAGACGGCGGCGTTCGTGGTGACGAGCGACGGCGAGGTGCTGCTCGACGCGGCGCCCGCGACGGGAGTGGCGGTGCGCGCGGGCTTTGTGTTCGACGTGCCGGTGCGCTTTGCCGAGGATCGGCTCGAGGTCAGCCGCGCGACCTTTCTGGCGGGCGAGATGGCGCATGTGCCGCTGGTCGAGGTGCGCGCGCCATGGTGATGGAGACGACGACAGCGGCGCCCGATTGGCTGCGCGGCGAACTGGTGACGCTCGCCTGGTGCTGGCGGCTGGCACGGCGCGACGGGGTGGTGATCGGGCTGACCTCGCACGACCGCGACCTGATCGTCGGCGGCGTGCCCTATCGCGCCGCGCCGGGGATGAAGCCGTCGGCGATCGAAACCCGCGACGAGATCGACGCCGCGACGATGGACCTGGAGGGCGCGATCGCGAGCGATGCGATCGCGGCGGACGACCTCGACGCGGGACGCTGGGACGGGGCGGCGGTCGAGCTGTTCGTGACCGACTGGAACGCGCCCGAAGCGGCGCCGGTCACGGTGGCGCGCGGGGCGCTCGGCGCGGTCGAGCGGCGCGGCGCGGCGTTCACCGCCGAGTTGCAAGGGGTGACGCGCGCGCTCGACGGGCCGGCGTGCCCCGCAACCTCGCCCTCTTGCCGCGCGATGCTCGGCGACCCTGCGTGCCGCGTCGATCTGGCGCCGCGCACGCATATCCGGCGCGTGGTCGCGGTCGAGGGAAGGGCGGTGACGCTCGACGTCGCGGCGCCGCCGGGCGCGATGGCGTTCGGCGAACTGACCTGGATGGAGGGCGCGGTGTGCGGCCTGTCGAGCCCGGTGATCGATGCGGCGGGGGCGGTGCTGACGCTGGCCGAAATTCCGCCGGTGCTGCCCGTGCTGCCGCTGCGCGTGCGGCTGGTCGAGGGGTGCGACAAGCAGCTTGCGACGTGCCGGACGCGCTTTGCCAATGCGGTCAATTTTCGCGGCGAGGCGCATCTGCCGGGCAACGACC
Organism: Sphingopyxis lindanitolerans; assembly: GCF_002993885.1. Taxonomy (NCBI): domain Bacteria; kingdom Pseudomonadati; phylum Pseudomonadota; class Alphaproteobacteria; order Sphingomonadales; family Sphingopyxidaceae; genus Sphingopyxis; species Sphingopyxis lindanitolerans. The sequence goes on along the minus strand of NZ_CM009578.1, from coordinate 1,534,674 downwards.
TGCTGACGCGCTATCCGGGTGGGTGAGGTGAGGCGGGTTGCCCACCCCGCTGCGCGTAGCGAGCAAGCTCGCAACTCTCGCTGCCCCTCCCGCTTGCGGGAGGGGGAATGGGGCGCGCGCGTTTTTGCGGCGGCGCGGGCGATGGTCGGGGCGCGGTTTCGGCGGCAGGGGCGCGATCCGGCGACGGGGCTCGATTGCGTCGGGCTGGTGTGGGCGGCCTATGTCGCCGCCGGACGAGAGCTGGTCGCGCCTGCGGGCTATCCTTTGCGAGGGTGGACGCGCGCGCGGATTGAAGCGGCCTTGGCGGCGGCCGGTTTCGAGCGGGTCGAGGATCGGCGCGTCGGCGACGTTGTGCTGATCGCGCTCGCGGCGGGGCAGATTCATCTGGGGGTGATGGGGCCGGCGAGTTTCGTTCACGCGCATGCGGGATTGCGGCGGGTGGTGGAGACGCCGGTGGATGCGGCGATGATTGCGGCGGCGCAGGGCTGGCGGCTTTGCCCACCCCGCTGCGACTAGGGCGCAAGCGCCCAAGTCTCGCTGCCCCTCCCGCATGCGGGAGGGGATTTTCTTGGAGGATGGCATGGCAACTCTGGTGCTGACGGTGGTCGGCGGGATCGTCGGTGGGCCGGTGGGGGCGGCGCTGGGCGCGGCGATCGGGCAGCAGGCCGACGCCGCGATCTTCAAGCCCAAGGGGCGCGAAGGGCCGCGCCTCGCCGACCTGAAGGTGCAGGCATCGACCTATGGCCAGCAGATTCCCAAGCTGTTCGGGACGATGCGGGTCGCGGGGAGCGTGATCTGGGCGACCGACCTGATCGAGCGGCGGAACAAGCGCGGCGGCGGCAAGGGGCGGCCATCGACGACCGAATATAGCTATGCGGTGTCGCTGGCGGTCGCGCTGTCGTCGCGGCCGGTCGGCGCGATCCGGCGGATCTGGGCGGACGGCAATTTGCTGCGCGGGTCGAGCGGGTCGTTCCAGGAACGCTGTATTTTTCGCTTTTATGGCGGAAGCGAGGACCAGCCGGTCGATCCGCTGATCGCCTCGGCGGTCGGCATGGCGTCTGCGAGCGCGTTTCGCGGCCTGTCCTATGCCGTGTTCGAGGAGCTGGAACTCGGCGCCTTCGGCAATCGCATTCCGTCGCTGACCTTCGAGGTCGAGGCCGATGCGGGCGCCGTCGATGCGGGCGTCGTCGGCGATGCGCTGCTCGGCGAGGCCGGGCGTTGCGGCGGGCGCTGGCCGATCGCGGGCTATGCGGCGTCGGGCGAGCGGGTGCGCGAGGCGCTGGGGCCGTTGTTCGAGATCGACGGCACCAGGCTGGTCAGCGATCCCGCCGGCTGGCGGCTCGCCCCGGCCGAAATCCTGCCGTTACCATCAGCATTCAGCGATTTCTGCGAAGCCGGGCGCGTGCTGGCGCCGTCCGATTGCACCGAACGGCGGCGCGCGCCGTTGTCGGCGCTCCCCGGCACGATCCGCCTGCGCCATTATGAGCCCGAGCGCGACTATCAGCTCGGCCAGCAGTCGGCGGCGGTCGCGGGCGGGGGGATGCGCGAGGAGCGGATCGACCTGCCCGCGGTGCTGCCCGCGGGGTCGGCGCGCGCGCTGGCGCGCAAACTGGCGGCGGCGGCCACCGACGGGCGCGAGACGCTGATCTGGGCGGGCGACCTTGCCGCGCTGGCGTTGCCCGTCGGCGGGCTCGTCGTGCTGGCCGACGGTGGGGCCTGGCGCGTTGCGGCGCGGACGATGCGCGACCGCGGCGTGACGATCGAACTGCGACGGTTTCAGCCGGCCTCGACCGAGGCGATCGCCGCCGATCCGGGGCTTCCCGTCGCCAGCCCCGACTGGCCCGACGCCGAAGCGAGCGTGCGGTTGTTCGACCTGCCGAATATCGGCGTAGCGGCGGCGACGGCGCCGCGGCTGGTCGTTGCGGCGGCGGCCAGCAACGACGGCTGGCGCGGCGCCGACCTGTGGTTTCAGCCCGAGGCGGGCGCCGAACCGATCGCGATCGGCGCCGCGCGCCCGGCGGCCGCGCTCGGCGTGCTCGATGCGGCGCTGGCGGTCGGCGGGACGCTGGTGTTCGATCGGTCGCGCGCGCTGACGGTCACGCTGGTCAATCCGTCGATGACGCTGGAGTCGGTCGATGATCGGGCGCTGCTCGCCGGGGCGAATCGCGCGATGATCGGCGACGAACTGCTGCAATTCGGCATCGCCGAGATGATCGGCCCGGCGACATGGCGGCTTTCGCACCTGCTGCGCGGCCGGGGCGGAACCGCGGCGGCGGCGCAGGCGGCGGGCGCGCCTTTCGTTCTGCTCGACGACCCGGCGCTGCTGCCGATCCCCGACGATCTCGCGCGGTTCGCCGAAGGAGGCGGCGCCATTCTGCAATGGGCGTCGCGGTCGGGGGCCGACGTCGATGACGTCGCGGTGCCCGCGGCGCGGCAGGCGCTGCGCCCGCTTGCTCCCGTCCATGGCGTCATCCGGCCGGACGGCGCGGGCGGGGCCGAGCTGCGCTGGGTCCGCCGCACCCGGACCGATGCGGGCTGGCGCGACCATGTCGATGTTCCGCTGGGCGAAAGCCGCGAGGCGTGGCGGATCGAGGCCGAGCCCGCGGCGGCGGGTGTCGGGCCGTGGGAGACCGCGTCGCCGTCGCTCGCGATCGACGCCGTCACCTGGGGCGCGCTTGCGCCGGACAGCGTGTTTTCCATCCGGCAGGTCGGCGACTTCGCGCTGTCCGAGCCGCTGCATTTGCCCCTGACAGGATAGGATGACCGATGACCGAGACGACCCAGACCGCGCGCTTTGCTCTTCCGCTGCTGGCGATGGCGCAGGCGCAAAAGGAGGTGACGCATAATGAGGCGCTCGTGCTGCTCGACGCGCTGGTCCATGCGGCGATCGAGGATGGTCCCCTTGAGGCCCCGCCGCCGTCGCCGGCGGTCGGCCAATGCTGGCTGGTCGGCGCGGGCGCCGGCGGCGACTGGGCCGGGCAGGCCGACGCGGTCGCCATCTGGTGCGAGGGCGGCTGGCGCTTTGCGGCGCCGCGCGCCGGGATGCGGATCGTGCGGTTGAGCGACGGCGTCTGGCTGCGCTATGGGTCGGGTGCGTGGGCGGCTCCGGACGCGCTTGCGAATCCGGGCGGCGGCACGACGATCGACGCCGAAGCGCGCTCGGCGATTGCCGCGCTGATTCAGCTTCTCGAGGCGCAAGGCCTTTTGATCTCGGCCTGATTTCGCTTATATTCTAGTGGCAAGTGCGACTTTTTGGCAACATATTGACGATTTGTTAGCTTGCGCGGAACCAAAGGCACGAGTAGGACGTCTGTCGAAACGTATATCTCAATTGAAAGGGGAAAATACTATGAGGAAGCTTGCCGTCGCTGTGGCGTTAGCCTCCACTGCCCTTGCGTCGCCTGCCCTGGCGCGCGACAACTCCTGGTATGTTGGCGTTGGTGGTGGTGTGATGCTGGTCGAAGACCTCGACCTGGACATCGGTACTGTCAATAACGCTGGTACGATCGATCATCGTAAGGGCTATGATGTCGAAGGCACTGTCGGTTACGACTTTGGCGGCTTCCGTGCGGAAGTCGAAGTCGGTTACCGCGAAGCCGACATCAAGTCTGGGTCGTTTTCGACCCCCGGTATCCCGAGCCTTGCCAATGGTGGTGGGAATTTCGTCGGTTCGACCCCGCTGAACGGCGACTCGAACGCCCTCAGCTTCATGGTCAACGGCCTGCTCGACTTCGGTGACGACGATGGCCTGCAAGGCTTCGTCGGCGGCGGTGCCGGTGTTGCGCGCGTCTCGGTCGAGCCGGTCTTTGCCGGTCCGTTCCTCGACGATTCGGACACGGGCTTTGCCTGGCAGGCGATTGCGGGCGTTCGCGCTCCGCTGACCAAGAATTGGGACGTCGGCCTGAAGTATCGTTTCTTCAACGCCAGCAACCTCGACCTCGTCGATCAGGCTGGCCGCGACGTTTCGACGCGCTTCCGGTCGCACTCGATCCTGGGCACGCTGACGTACAACTTCGGTGGCGCGGAAGCTCCCCCGCCGCCTCCGCCCCCGCCGCCCCCGCCGCCTCCCCCGCCGCCCCCGCCCCCGCCGCCGCCTCCGCCGGCCGTGTGTGAGCCTGGGCCGTACATCGTGTACTTCGACTGGGATCAGTCGGCGATCACGCCGGAAGCGGCCGCGACGCTCGACAATGCGATCAGCGCCTACAACCGCGGTTGTTCGGGTACGCAGGTCTGGCTCGCCGGTCACGCCGACCGTTCGGGTTCGGCCAAGTACAACGTCGGTCTGTCGCAGCGCCGCAACGATGCGGTTCGCAGCTACCTGACCGCGCGTGGTGTCTCGGATGGCTCGATCTCGGCCGAAGCGTTCGGCGAAAGCCGTCCGGCCGTGGCGACCGCCGATGGCGTCCGCAACGACCAGAACCGTCGCGTGGAAATCAAGTACGGTCCGGGTTCGGGCAACTAAGATTTCCAACCCGGTTCGGGTTTGAAGAAAAGGAGGGCGGTGCCGCAAGGCGCCGCCCTTTCTTTTTGGCGATTATGGAGCTTGCAAACACACCCTCGCCTCCGTCGTCATGCTGAACCCTTCAACAGGCTCAGGACAGGCTTGTTTCAGCATCCTTGGTCGGCGCTCTCGGGCAGAGCTGCGCCCAATTCGAGGGCAGGCCATGGACCCTGAAACAGGTTAAGGGTGACGAGAGAGCAAATGAGATCGGCTATCGACCGATCGCCTGTTCCGCCCGTCACCCTAGCCTTGCTTGGCGATTATTCCCTTTGCATCCGTAGACGCTCTATTCTCCGTCATTGCTTCGCTTCGCTCGCAGGAAACTTCCGGTCGTCTTCAGACGTGCGTCATCCCGGGCGGACCCGGGATCCCGCTTTTTTGCCCGCATCGACCCAAGCGGAACCCCGGATGAAATCCGCGGTGACGATGAAAGAAAGGTCGTCTTTCGCTCGATAGCAGGCCGGTGTCATCGTCTCCTGGCCCTTGTTTCGAATGCCGCTGCCGCGCTTTTTATTTGCAGCTTTCGTAAAATGTTATACCATAACAATTCCGATCGAGGCGGCTGGTTCGGTTGTGCCGATCCCGATCGGTAGCGCGGGGCGGACGCGGGAGGCGCGTTTCGTCCTGCCCGACAGGGAGCGACAGGATGCGTAGACGCAGTCGGTTTCACCGCAGTATTTTCCGCGCCGACCCCAATGGCGACCCCGATATCAACACGACGCCGCTGATCGACGTGATGCTGGTGATGCTGGTGATGTTCATCATCACCATCCCGCCGCCGACGCACAGCGTCGATGTCGAACTGCCCGTGGGATCGCATGCCGAGGTCCGCGATGAAAATCGCGTGACCATCGACACCAGCGACATCATCCGCTGGAACGGCGAGGCGGTGGACCTCGCGCAACTCGGCCAATTGGTGAAGGCAGCGGGCGAACGCCCCGTCGAGGCGACGCTGATGTTCGAACCTGCGGCGCAGGCGCGCTATCTGCGGGTCGATGAGGCGATCGGCGCGATCCGCCGCAACGGCGGCAGCAAGATCGCCTTTCCCGGCATTCGGCAATATGGCGGGCTGATCTGAATCGCGTGAGGGCATGACGACATAGGGGTGGGAACGGACCTTTCCGATCCTCCCCGGCACGGGGAGGGGGACCATGCGAAGCATGGTGGAGGGGCACAGCCGGCCTGCCTTGCCGTTGACATCATATGCGCGACCCAGCGTTGGAAATGCGCGGCTCTTTCGGCCGAGCGCGGCGCAAACCTCCTGTGCCCCTCCACCACCCTTCGGGTGGTCCCCCTCCCCCCGTGGGGGAGGATCGCTTTTGGCGGCTTTTGGTCGATTGCAGTCCTTAAACCTCGTCATGCTGAACTTGTTTCAGCATCCATGGCCTGCGCTCGCGTCCAGCGCCGCGCCGAAGGAGACGCTAGGCCATGGACCCTGAAACAAGTTCAGGGTGACGAAGAAGAGTAGGTCGGCTTTCCGGTCGGAAGCCGTCGATCTGTCAGCGAGGATGGCAATCCGTGCAGAGACGCAGGGATGTCCGACGGTCCCTCGTTGCGACTGCGGCGTCTTTGCGCGAAAATTTAATCGCCGGGCGAAAATCGGTCGAAGCGGGAAGAAGGATCGCGGTCGCTCGTCAAGCAGACGGCGCGGTTCCCGGGCGCAGATAGGGTATCATATAGTTGACATAATCGGCCTTGCCGAGCGGCACGCCCATGTGGCGCATCACCGCATAGGCGGCGACGAGGTGGAAGTAGAATTGCGGCTGCGCCCAGTCGCGCACGTAAGTGGTGGCGGTCATGTCGAAGGCCATGCCATTGGGCAGGTCGAAACCGACGGCGCGGTCCTCATCATCGTCGAACGTCGCCGGATCGATCGCGTCGAGCCAGGCCAGCGTCGCGGCGATCTGGGCCTGGAGCCCCGCGAAATCAGCGGCGTCCTCGCCGAGATCGGGCGCGTCGCTCGCGCCGAGGCGCACCGCGGTCTGGATCGCCTGAGCGCAGCTGAAACGGACCTGCGCCGCGAGCGGAAACATGTCGGGCGCGAGCCGCGCGGCGATGAACTGCAATTCGCCGACGCCATTCTGCTCGCCCCAGTCGAGCGCCTTGCCGAGCTGGCTCGACAGCGCGCGCAGCCCGTTGCGGTAGGCGGGGATGGTGAGGTCGTAGAGCGTGGGCATCGGGAGTTTCCTTTGGCGGAGGACGGTCAGGCGGCGGCGAGATTGTCCTGAAACTGGAGGCGCGCGAGGCGCGCGTAGAGGCCGTCGGCGGCGACGAGGTCGTCGTGGCGGCCCTCCTCGACGATCCGGCCTTCGTCCATGACGATGATGCGGTCGGCGGCGCGGACGGTGGCGAGGCGATGCGCGATGACGATCGTCGTGCGGTCGTGCATCAGTGCTTCGAGTGCATCCTGAACGAGCCGTTCGGATTCGGCGTCGAGCGCCGAGGTCGCTTCGTCGAGCAGCAACAAAGGCGAGCGGCGCAGTAGCGCGCGGGCGATCGCGACCCGCTGGCGCTGACCGCCCGAGAGGCGCGCGCCGCCTTCGCCCATGAAAGTGTCGAGACCGTCGGGCAGCTTGCGAAGAAATTCCTCGGCATTGGCGGCGCGTGCGGCCTCCCACAATTGCTCGTCGGTCGCGGCCCAATTGCCATAGCGCAGATTGTCGCGCGCCGAGGCCGCGAAGATCACCGTCTCCTGCGGCACCATCGCGATCCGGGCGCGGATGTCGGCGGGGTCTGCCTCGGTCAGCGGCACGCCGTCGAGCCGGATCTGTCCCGCGCGCGGGTCGTAGAAACGCTCGGCAAGCTGGAAGAGCGTCGATTTGCCGGCGCCCGAGGGGCCGACGATCGCGACGGTTTCGCGCGGGCGCACCGCGAGCGAGAAATCATGCAGCGCGGCAGTGTCGGGACGGGTCGGATAGCGAAATTCGACATGATCGAATTCGAGCGTGCCCACCGGCGGTTCGGGCAGCGGCCGCGGGTTGGCCGGTGCGGCGATCGTCGGTTCGGCGACGAGCAACTCGTGGAGCCGCTCGGCCGCGCCCGCCGCGCGCAGCAGGTCGCCATAGACTTCGGTAAGTGCCCCGAATGCGCCCGCGACCAGCCCGCCGGTGAGGACGAAGGCGGCGATCGTGCCGCCGGTGATCGTGCCCGCGGCGACCCCTGCGGCGCCATACCAGAGCAACGTCGTGATCGCGCCGAACAGCAGGCCGATGACGATCGCGGTCATGACCGCGCGCAGGCGGATGCGGCGCTTGGCGGTCGCGAAATTGGCCTCGACCGCGGCGGTGAAGCGCTCGGCTTCGCGCCCTTCCTGTCCAAAGGCCTGGACGATCTTCATCGCGCCCAATTGCTCGGCGGTCGTCGCGCCGATGTCGGCGACGCGATCCTGGCTCGACCGCGAGACATTCTGGAGGCGGCGGCCGAGAATGACGATCGGCATGATGATCACCGGGATGCCGATCAACATCCCCGCGGTCAGCCGGGGCGAGAGCGAGAAAAGATAGATGATCCCGCCGATTCCCATGACCGTGTTGCGGAGCGCGACCGAGACGGTGGTGCCGACCGTCTGTTCGATGATCGCGGTGTCGGCGGTCATCCGCGAGGCGATTTCGGACGGGCGGTTTTCCTCGAAGAAGCCGGGCGCGAGGCGCAGCAGGTTGCGCTGCACGCCTTCGCGGATATCGGCGACCGTCCGCTCGCCGAGCCAGCTCACGAAATAGAAGCGCGTCGCGGTCGCGGCGGCGAGCAGGAGCACGATGCCGTAGAAGAAGCGGAAATGCGGCGAGACGTCGCCGCCACCGGCGACGAAGCCCGAGTCGATCATCGCCTTGAACTGATAGGGAATCGCGAGCGTCGCGAGCGCGGCGACGCCGAGCGCCACCGCCGCGACCAGCAGGGGCAGCGGATATCGGCTGGCATAGTGCCAGACCATGCGCAGGCTGGACAGCTTGCGGCGGGGCGGGTCGGATTGGTCTGATTTGGTCGCCATCGCCCATGGCCCTAGCAGCCGCGCCCGCGCCGCTCAACGTCGCAAAATGCCGTCCCGCTTCAAGGCGTGTGAAGCCCGGCAAAATGATGCGTTGCACAATGACCGCGTTTCCCTAGACTGGCCGGCAACCAGCACACGCCGAAAAGAGCGCGGGCGGACGCAAGGGGCTCATCGAATATGTTGTATCACGCCTTTGACATGCAGAAGAGTTGGCTCGCGGGGGCGAGCGCGCTGGCGACCGCCGGGGCGCAGGTGATCCAGCATCCCGCCAACCCGCTCGGCTATTTCGGCGGCAGCCCGATGTTCGCCTCGGCGCTCGAAGTATTCGCGCACGCCGCCGCGCCGCGCGGCAAGCCGGGGTTCGCGCTGTACGAGACCGTCGTCGATGGTGCGACGGTGCGCGTTGCCGAAGCGATCGAAGCGCGCAAGCCCTTTGGCCAGCTCAAGCATTTCAAGCATCGGGCCAGCGCGGGAAAGCCCAAACTGCTGATCGTCGCGCCGATGTCGGGCCATTATGCGACGCTGCTGCGCGGCACCGTCGAGCGGATGCTGCCCGAGCATGACGTGTGGATCACCGACTGGCGCGACGCGCGCAACGTGCCGCTGGAGGCGGGCCAGTTCGACCTCGACGATTATGTCGATTATCTGATTTCATGGCTCGAGCATATCGGGCCGGGCGCGCATATGCTGGCGGTGTGCCAGCCATCGGTGCCGAGCCTCGCCGCCGCGGCGGTGATGGCTGCGAACAAGAATAAATGTCGGCCGCGGACGCTGACGATGATGGGCGGGCCGATCGACACGCGCAAGGCGCCGACCGCGGTCAACCAGCATGCGACGACGCGGCCCTATGCCTGGTTTCAGGAGAATGTCATCGCGACCGTCCCGGCCTGGTATCCGGGCGCTGCTCGCCGCGTCTATCCGGGCTTTCTCCAGCTTGCCGGCTTCATGTCGATGAACCTGGGCAATCACATGATGAGCCATTGGGAGATGTTCAAGCATCTGGTCGACGGCGATGGCGAGAGCGCCGACAAGACCAAGGAATTCTACGACGAATATCGCGCGGTGTGCGACATGACCGCCGAATTCTATCTCCAGACGGTCGATGTCGTGTTCCAGCGCCACCTGCTGCCCAAGGGCGAGATGCTCCATCGCGGCACGCCGGTCGACCTCACGAAGATCGAGGATATCGCGATCCTGGCGATCGAGGGCGAGCGCGACGATATTTCGGGGATCGGCCAGACCAAGGCGGCGCTGACGCTCGCCAAGGCGCTGCCTGCGGACAAGAAGAAATATCTGCTGGCGAAGAGCGTCGGCCATTATGGTATCTTCAACGGTCGCAAATGGCGCGAGGAGATCGCGCCGGTGGTCGAGACATGGATCCGCGCCAACGGGGGGTGAGGGGCGCGCGGCAGGCTTCGACCGGAAGCCGCCCTACTCTTCATCGTCACCCTGAACTTGTTTCAGGGTCCATGGCCCACCGTCTCCTTCGGCGCAGCGCAAGGCGCGAGCGCAGGCCATGGATGCTGAAACAAGTTCAGCATGACGACATTGAAAAGCCGCTGCCCACCCCAAAGCGGCGGTTATCGGTTCACCGCTTCCGCCCGTAATGCCCCGGCAATCGGGTGGCCTGCGTCAGCCCCGGACGCCAGGTGTCGAGCTTCGGCGGCGGGACGATCTGGAAGTCGGCCATGCTGTCGGCGGAGCGCAGTTCATCGCTGCGCGCCGCGCGCAGGTGGGCGATTTCGATCGGCCTGTCGGTTTCGAGACCAAAGCGCTTGCCGACGACCCAGCGCACCGTACCCGCCATCGGCTCGTGGCCGGGCAGCAGTACCGTCAAGCGCTCGCCGATCTGCAGGATGTGCGGCCCCTGGCCGCCGAGGCCGGTCTCGGACACGTTGCGGATGGTGACGTCGAACGAACCGAGCCGCTGACAGCCGAGTGTCGCCTTCACCAGCCGCGATTGGCGCGGCTGGCGCTTTCCGGCAGGGGTGGGTGAGGCGGTGGCCTCGGGACTAGGCATGGTGCGACCCATTGTTTCCGCCTGCTCCCACGCCAGGCGGTTATTTTGGCCCCCACCATGGCTTAACGCGCGAAGGTAAATTTTCGTATAGCGTGTTTGACAATTAGCGGACGAGCGGAAGCCCGCCGAAGGTCACGATGCTTTCGCGGCCATCGTCGGAAACGGCTGAAACGCCAAAGAAATTATCATCGACGACGACTCCGGGAAGAATCAGCTCGGTGCCCGACGTCGCTGGAACGAGCCGCGAATCGGACCAGTCGCTGCGATCGGCGCGGCGCCAATGGACGCGATAGGCGGCGGCGTCCTCGACCGGTGTCCAGCGCACCGTCGTGTTCGAACTGAGCGCGCCGTCGATCCCGACCTCCGTCGGCGCCGGCGGCGCATCGGCGAGTTCGGTGATCAGCGCGGCGTTGAGCGCGGTGACGCGCGCCAGATAGGGAAAGTCCATCGCATCGACGGTATCGCCATATCTGCGGCCGTTTTCGGTTCGCAGATCCTGGTGCTGCTGGTCGTAATTCTCGATCCCGACCGTGAAGCGGATCGCCGGATAGCCGAGTTCGAGCGATGGAATATGGTCGCCGCCGCGGCGGAAACGGTCGGGGCGGCGCACCGCGACCACCTCCAGCCCGATCGCGGGATTGCGCTCCCCGGCGCGCACCGCCGCCTTGGCGAGCGCGCGCGACGGGCCGTCGTCCTCGCCGCCGATGCCGCGCCGGGCAAGTTGCGCCGCCAGATCTTCCGACATGCGGATGCCTTCGCTGAACACGCGGACGCGATTGTCGACGATCGTGCCGTCGGTCCCGCGCGTGTTGCCGACGATATCATTGTTGAGCATCGCGACGACCTGCCAGCCCTTTTCCTTCGCATGGCGCGCGAGCAGCTTGCCGCCCCACAATCCCTGTTCCTCGCCCGACAGCAGCGCATAGACGATCGTCGCGCGATGCTGGTGCTGCGACAGCAGCCGCGCCGCCTCGAGCACCAGCGCGGTGCCCGATCCGTCGTCATTGGCGCCGGGGGCGTCGGCGGTGATGTTCATCACATCGGTCACCCGGCTGTCGATATGGCCGGCGATCATGATCACGCGGTCGGGGTCGCTACCCTTTTGGATCGCGAGCACATCTTCGACGATCACGCCGTCGGGCGCGCGCGGCCCCTCAAAGCGGTCGCTGATCCGCTCGACGGCCAGGCAGCCGCCGCACGCTTTCGACAGGCGGGCAAATTCGGCGGCGCCCCAGTTGCGCGCGGCGCCGATGCCGCGCTTGGGATCGGTCGTCGATGACAACGTATGGCGGGTGCCGAACGAGACGAGCTTTTCGACGAGCGCCTTCAGTCGCGCCGGATCGGCGGCGGGGGTTTCGTCGCTGGCGACGGCGATGGTCGGTGTGGCGAGGAGCAGCGCGGCTGCAAATATGTGGCGAAGCATGGGGCATAATGGCGTGCCGCGCCGTCAAAGAAAAGCCCCTCCTCTTTCGAGGAGGGGCTTTTTAGGTTCCTATCGCAGACCCGAATAGTCGACGTCGACGACGCGGCCATAGCGGATGTCGCAGCTGAACTTACCCTTGTCATAGGAGCCGCCACGACCCCAGCGACCGCCATAGCCGTCGCGGACGACGACGCGGCCCTTGACCTTGTAGCCGTCGCGCTTGCGGTCGATGCTCGTCACCTGGGTGACGTCGGTGCGGCCATAACGGCTGGAGCCGCGCTCGACCGCGTTCACGCACTGGCTGACGGCGCTGCGGCTGTTGCCATAGCGATTATAGTCATAGCCATAGCCGTAGCGCGGGTCATTGTCGTAGCGGCCGCGATAGCGGTCGTTGTAACGGCCATCATAACGATCGCCATAGCGATCGTTGTAGCGGTCATTGTCCGATGCCGACAGGATCGCGGCGAGGCCGCCGATAACGACGGCACCGGCGATGATCTCGCCCGCGCTGATTCCGTCGCGATCATGGCGGTCGCGCGCGTTGGCGGGGACGGCGCTCATCAACATTGCGCCGGCGGTGGCCGCACCAATCGCGGCCTTGGTGAAGCTAGCTTTCATAGCCATGGTTCGGTCTCCAAAGTGCGCAGGCGGCACCCGTTGCGGCCTGTTGATATCCTTCTACCGATTCGGCGGTGACGCGGCCCTGAACCCGCCGCTTATCTGGCGTTCAGCCTTGGTTTTGCTGGCGTTCATAAAGAAAAGGCCCCTCGCCGCGAAGCGAAGGGCCTTGCGCGGGACGCGCGCCTCATCAGTGCGCGGGACGCGCGCCTCGTCAGTTGAAATTGACGTCGACGACGCGCCCGTTCCGATAACTGCAACCAAAGCTCTTCACCTCGCCGCCGAGCCGGGAGGCGGTGCCGGTCACATACCAGCCGCCATTGTTGGGTTCGGTGCCGGTGATATTGTCGACGCGGGCGTCGTCGCCCATCTCGCCTTCGACTGCCCAGCTACAGGCATCGGAGGCGCGGGTTTCGGCATCGTCATTGCCATAGGGACGGACTTCGGTGGTGCCGCTGCCATAGGCTCCCCCATCATCATCGCCGCGCGGTTCATAGTTCGGCGCATCCTGGCGCGGCTCGCGATAGGGCGGCTCATAGGGATAGTCGCGGTCGCGGCGATCTGCCTTGTCCTTGCTCGCGGCGCCGATCACCGCGGCGATGGTGCCGAGGATCAGCAGCCCGCCGACGACTTCGCCGGCGCTGATATGATCGCGGTCGCGATAGCCCCAGCCGCCGTGGCCGTGGCGACTGCGTGCTTCGGCGGGAACGGCGGCCACCGAAGACAGAACGATCGCCGTGGCGGTCGCAAGACTGGTGAATTTACGCATCGAGGGGCACTCCCACCCGCAGGGCCAAGGATGATCCGGCCCGCAATGACGCCGTGCTAGGCGCATCATGCTTTCGCGGCGCTGAACCGGCTTCGGGGCGCGATGAAGCGAAAGGGCCCGCCACCCCGGAGATGACGAGCCCGTTCGGAACCAGATGAAGGCGACCAGACCTGTCCGGGACGATCAGCAGCCACAGCGCGGCTTGGGTTTCGGCTTCCATTTGCGCTTGGCGACGGTGCGTTTGCGCACCGGAACATTTTCATAATAGGTGCGGGTGCTGGTCACGACCCTTTCGGTCACGACCGGCGCGCCGGAGATGATCGTCGTGACGACGACGCCCGGAGTGTAATAGCCATAGCCGTAACCGTAGCCGCCATAGCTGTAGCTCTGGGCATAGCCGCCCTGATAAGGGCCACCCGGATAGCCGCCATGCCGATAGCGCTCGCGGCCGGCCCACCATTCGTCGCATGCCTTTCTGTCGGCCCCGTTGCCGACCGCGGCGCCGGCGAGAGCGCCGGCGCCGCCGCCGATCAGCGTCCCCGCGGTGCGGTCGCCGTGCCCGGCGACGCGGTTGCCGACGAGGCCCCCCACGACTCCGCCGACAACCGCTCCGGTCACCGTGCCCCCCCGGCCACAGCGCCGCGCCATCTGTGCGTCCTGCCCATCATATCCCCCGCGATAGGCGCCGTCATAATAAGGATCATATTCGGGCGGCGGCGGATAGTCCGCGCCCGGGCGGCCCTCGACCGTTCCTTCGTAGGTGCCGTCGTAGCGGCGGCCGTCGGGCGCTTCATAGGAGCCGTTCCAGGTGCCGGTCCAGCGACCCTCGGCATCATAGGTGCCGCCGACTTCGCGATAGTCGACCTCGCTCGGGATGCGGTCGGGATAGCCGGTATAGACGCGCGCGTCGGGCGCCGACGGGCTGCCGTAGTCGAGCGTCGTTGGGGGCGCGGCGGGTTCGGCGCTGTTCGCGTGGCTTGCCAGCAGGAGGGTTCCCGCCGCTATGCCCAGAAGCAAAATCGTCCGCATGCCAAGCTCCCTGCTACCCCGCCCAGTCGTCCGCGCCGCGCGGCGACAAGCGATTGGTTAACAGCTTGTTAGCAAATCAGGCCGATTTTCGCGAATCCGTTAACCGTGAGTTTAGCGTCCCAATTTGGGCCATCACTTCTTCCCCGCCAAGAGGGAAGGGCGTGGCGGTCAGGGCATCAGCGCCGCGGCGATCCGGGCGATCAGCGCCTCGGCGCCGGCTTGATCCTCGTCGGTGAAACGCGATGGGTGCGGGCTGTCGAGGTCGAGCACGCCGATCAGCCGGCCATCCGCGACGATCGGCACGACGAGTTCGCTGCGGCTGTCGGCGTCGCAGGCGATATGGCCGGGAAAGGCGAAGACGTCCGCCACCCGCTGGGTTTCGCGAAGCCGCGCCGCGGCGCCGCAAACGCCCTTGTCGAGCGCGATGCGGATGCACGCGGCCTTGCCCTGAAACGGACCGAGGACGAGTTCGGTGCCGTCGAAGCGATAGAAGCCCGCCCAGTTGAGGTCGGGGATCGCCTGCCAGATCAGCGCCGCGACATTCGCCATGTTCGCGATGCCATCGGGCTCGCCGTCGACGAGCGCGGCGGCGGCGTCGGCGGCCTCGGCCCAGAGGGCGGCGGGGTCGGTGGCGGTAAAGGAAAGGGCATGGGACATGATGCCGCCTATGTCGGTGTCGGGGCGGGTTTTTGCAACGCTCTTCCCCCGATTCGGGCCTGGGCTTCCTATTCGGCCGAAAACATGCAACCTTCCTCTACGGCGTCGGGGCAGGGGCCGCGATGCGAGTGTCGGAGTATCGCAACAAGGGGGAAGATAATGAACGGTTTTGAAATCGGTGATCTCTTCAAGTTCGACAAGATGGTCGCGCCGACCGTCCTCAGGGTCGTTTATTGGCTCGGGTTGATCGGCATCGTGCTCGCCTGCCTCATGTCGATCTTCGGCGCGATCCAGATGATGTCCTATTCGGCGACGACCGGTCTCGGCACGCTGCTGGTCGCGATCATCGCCCTTGCCTTCGGCACGCTGGTGTGGCGCATCATCATCGAAATCTACATGGTGATCTTCAGCATCAACGACCGGCTGGGCGAGATCCGCGACCGCCTGCCTCCCAAATAAGCGGAGCGACGCCACTCCTCGTGGGCGTAAAATAAAATAGCCGTGTGCTCCCGCGAAGGCGGGAGCCCATCTCCGGTGGGCGCAAGATGGAACCGGCAGGAGATGTGTCCCCGCCTTCGCGGGGACACAGCCTTTTCCAACCGAAGACTCTCCAGCGGCCTATTCGACGGTCAACCCGGTCCATTTCGCGGCAAAGGCGTATTTGTCGGCGGCTTCGGCAATGATCTTGTCGGTCGGCTTGCCCGACCCGTGTCCCGCGCGCGTCTCGATACGGATCAGGTGCGGCTTGGGGCCGATGTCCGCATGCTGTAACGCGGCGGTATATTTGAAGCTGTGGCCCGGCACGACGCGGTCGTCGGTGTCGGCCGTGGTGACGAGGATCGCCGGATAGGCCGTGCCGCCCTTGATATTATGATAGGGCGAATAGGCGAGCAGGGTCCGGAAATCGGCCTCCTTCGACGGATAGCCATAATCATCGACCCAATAGCGCCCGGCGGTGAAGCGGTCGAAGCGCAGCATGTCCATCACGCCGACCGCGGGCAGCGCGGCGGCGAACAGGTCGGGGCGCTGGTTGGTGACCGCGCCGATCAGCAGGCCGCCGTTCGAGCCGCCCTCGATCGCGAGCTGGCCCTTGCCGGTGATCCCCTGGCCGATCAGATATTCGCCCGCGGCGATGAAATCGTCGAAGACATTCTGTTTCTTGTCGAGCCGGCCGGCGTCGTGCCATGCCTTGCCATATTCGCCGCCGCCGCGCAGGTTCGCGACGACATAGACGCCGCCGGCATCCATCCACGCGAGCTTGGTCGGCGAAAAGCCGGGGGTCATCGACACGTTGAAGCCGCCATAGCCATAGAGCAGGGTCGGCGACCCCTTCGACCGGTCGAGGCCCTTTTTCATGACGACGAACATCGGCACTTCGGTGCCGTCCTTCGACTTGTAGAAGCGCTGCTCGACCGAGAATTGCCTGGGGTCGAAGGTCAGCTTGGGCGCCGCGAAAACCTCGCTCTTCCCGGTGACCGTATCGAGCCGGTAGATCGTCGTCGGGGTCGCGAAGCTGGAAAAGGCATAGAAGGTTTCGGGGTCTTTGGGATTGCCGCCAAAGCCCGATGCCGACCCGATATCGGCAAGGTGGATGGTCGAGATCGGCTTGCCGTCGAGCCCGACCATCTCGGCCTCCGACTTGGCGTCGCCGAGGTAGGAAAGGATGATGCGATTGCCGACACGCGATGCGCCGACCAGCGTCGCTTCATTCTCCGCGACCAGTTCGGTCAGCGCGCCGGGTTTGCGGATGTCGAGCGACACCAGCCGCTGGCGCGGCGCGTCCTTGTTGGTCAGGAAGGTGAAGCGCGGGCCCTCGTTGGCGACATATTCCCAGTTGTTCGCATAATCATCGACCAGATCGATCGGTTTGCCCGCGCCCTTGGCGCCGATTGGATAAAGGGTCAGCGCATAGCGTTCGTCGGTGCCTTCGGACCCGGTGACGATCAGATATTTGCCGTCGTCGGTCACTTGCGCGCTGTTGTTCAGCTTCGGCTTGTCGGGGGTCGCGTGGATCAGCGTGTCGGCGCTCTGCGGGGTGCCGAGCCGGTGGAAATAGACCGTGTGATTTTCGTTGAGCGATTGAAAGGCCTCGCCTTCCTTCGGCTCGGGGAAGCGCGAATAGTAAAAGCCGCTGCCGTCCTTTGCCCAGGACAGCCCCGAGAATTTCACCCAGCGAATCTCGTCGCCGGTGTCCTCGCCGGTCGCGACATCCTTGACGCGGACGATGCGCCAGTCGGTGCCGCCGTCCTGCACCGAATAGAGGAGATGCTTGCCGTCCTCCGACGGTTCCCATTCGGCGAGCGCGGTGGCGCCGTCCTTCGCCCAGCCATTGGGGTCGATCAGCACCCGGCCTTCACCCTTGATCCCGTCGCGCACGAACAGCACCGATTGCGGCTGCAACCCGTCGTTGCGGCTGTAGAAATAGCGGGCGCCCGCCTTGCGCGGCAGGCCAAAGCGCTCGTAATTATAAAGCTCGGTCATCCGCTTCTGAAAGCTCTCGCGCCCCGGCAGCGTCGCGAGATAGGCGTCGGTGACCTTGTTCTCGGCCGCGACCCACGCCGCGACCTTGGGGTCCACGCGGACATCATCCTCCAGCCAGCGATAGGGGTCGGCGACATCGACGCCGAACTGCGGGTCGACGACATCACCGCGTGTCGTCGCCGGATAGGCGAGGGTCGGAGCCGGTGCGGCGGTCGCCGCCGCGTCGGCCGCGTGCGCGGCGGTCGGCGCGGTCATCAGCAGGGCCAGCGCCAGCGGCGCGCGAAAATGGGTACGGGGCATGGCAAGGCGATCCTCATCGTCAGGGTAATATTCGTACGCCGCACTGTAAGGATAGAAAAGGGCGGGGCAAGGAGTTTGGCGCCGGTCCGGCGGCCGGTTTCGACTGATAGCTAACCCATCCATTCCTCGTCACCCCGGATTTGATCCTGAGTCCCGCTGCGGGGGAGAAAGCTGCCGACGCGCCAAAAAAGCGTCATCCCGGGTCAAGCCCGGGATGACGAAGGGAGGCCGCGATGACAAAGGTCGGGGATGGCCGGTTTCGACCGGAAGCTGGCGTTGCCAATTCCTCCCCGGAACGGGGAGGGGGACCGCCCGAAGGGTGGTGGAGGGGTCGCAGCGGTGCGTCCTGACGAGAGGTTTCGACCCCTCCGTCAGCCCTGCGGGCTGCCACCTCCCCGTTCCGGGGAGGAACTGGCAACGTCCGCTTCCCACCCCAATACAGACATCGGCTTCAAATGGGCCTTTCCTACATTATCCGGCTGTGCCAGCTTTGATCCGGCTCTTTCATTTGGTGGATAAAGGCGATGCCGGTCCAGCTTGCGGGTGCGGCCACGGCGAGGCGGGCTCGGCGCGTTCAGCACGCCGCGGGGCCCGGATCGGGGATGCAAGAGGCTGAACTTTCCTGAACTTTGGACATGGCCACGCGCTCCTTGTGCCGACCAGCCCCCCGATCCAGCCATTCGCGCCCGCTCAAAAAGAAAAGGGCGGCCATCCTAACGGACGCCGCCCTTGATCCTTTGTCGCTGAACGCCGCGGCTTACGCGTCTTCCAGTTCCTCGTCGGTCATCACCGGACCCGAATCCTGGCCCTTGGCATCGACGTCGCGATCGACGAATTCGATGATCGCGATCGGCGCGGCGTCGGAGGCGCGGATGCCGGCCTTGATGACGCGGGTGTAGCCGCCGTTGCGGTCCTTGTAGCGCTCGGCGAGGACGTCGAACAGCTTCACGAGCTGGGTGTCGTCCATCAGGCGGCTCATCGCGAGGCGGCGATTGGCAAGCCCGCCACGCTTCGCCAGCGTGATCAGCTTTTCGATATAGGGACGCAATTCCTTCGCCTTGGCGACGGTCGTCGTGATCTGCTCATGCTTGATGAGCGCCGCCGACATGTTGCGGAACAGGGCCGTGCGATGCGCGCTCGTGCGCTGCAGCTTCCGGCCACCCGATTTATGACGCATAATCCATTCCTTCGTTTGTCAGAGGGGCCGTTCGAGGTACCCCAAGCCAGGTCGATTTGCGGGCCGACCCATTTCCCGCCCCGTCGCCCCCGCCCTTCGACGCCGCCGCAGGCGGCGTCGAAGGGCGGGGGCGACGTGCTTTACCCAAGCAGCTCCTGTTCGAGCTTCTTGGCCATTTCCTCGATATTTTCCGGCGGCCAGCCGGGGATATCCATGCCGAGGCGCAGGCCCATCGACGACAGCACTTCCTTGATTTCGTTCAAGGACTTGCGGCCGAAGTTCGGGGTGCGGAGCATTTCGGCTTCGGTCTTCTGGACCAGATCGCCGATGTAGATGATGTTGTCGTTCTTGAGGCAGTTGGCGCTGCGAACCGACAGTTCGAGCTCGTCGACCTTCTTGAGCAGGAAGCGGTTGAGCTGGTTGACGTCCGACTCGTCGGCGGTGGTCGGCGAGGCCGCCATGCCAATGAGGCCGCTGTCGTTCATCGCTTCTTCGAAGTGGACGAACACCTGGAGTTGGTCCTGGAGGATGCGCGCGGCGTAAGCGACGGCGTCTTCCGGGGTCACCGTGCCGTCGGTCTCGACGGTCAGGCTCAACTTGTCGAAATCGAGCTCCTGGCCGATACGCGCATTGTCGACCTTGTAGGCGACCTGGCGGACGGGCGAGAAGAGCGAGTCGACCGGGATCAGGCCGATCGGCGCGTCGGCCGGGCGGTTGGCGGTCGCGGGGACATAGCCCTTGCCGCTGTCGGCGACGAGTTCCATGTTCAGCGTCGCGCCGTCGTCGAGGTGACAGATGACGTGGTTCGGGTTCATCACCTTGATGTCGCCCGACACCATGATGTCGCCGGCCTTGACGGTCGCGGGACCGGTAGCCGAAAGCTGGAGCCGCTTCGGACCTTCGCCTTCCATCTTGAGGGCGATCTGCTTGACGTTGAGGACGATGTCGGTGACATCTTCGCGCACACCGGCCAGGCTCGAGAATTCGTGCAGGACGTTCTCGATCTTGATCGACGTGATGGCCGCACCCTGGAGCGACGACAGCAGAACGCGGCGCAGCGCGTTGCCAAGCGTCAGGCCGAAACCACGCTCAAGCGGTTCGGCGACGAAGGTCGCCTTGCGCTTGCCGTCGCCGCCGGCCTTGATTTCCAGGTTGCTGGGCTTCTTCAATTCCTGCCAGTTCCGGATATTGACAGTCATGGACTTCCCTTTGCTAGTGGCGGGACAGGCAGGGGTCGGCGGCCGGTCCGGCGAGAGATTTGGTACGGGCGGGCCCCGACGGGGTGCGCCCGAAAAGGCGTCAGACGCGGCGGCGCTTGGCCGGGCGGACCCCATTATGCGGGATCGGCGTCACATCGCGGATCGAGGTGATGTGAAAACCGACCGCCTGCAGCGCACGGAGCGCCGATTCACGACCGGCGCCGGGGCCCTTGACCTCGACCTCGAGCGTGCGGACGCCATGTTCGGCGGCCTTTTTGCCCGCGTCCTCGGCGCAGACCTGCGCCGCATAGGGGGTCGACTTGCGGCTGCCCTTGAATCCCATCATGCCGGCGCTCGACCAGGCAATCGCATTGCCCTGCGCATCGGTGATGGTGATCATCGTGTTGTTGAAGGTCGCGTTGACGTGGGCCACACCCGACGAGATGTTCTTGCGTTCGCGCCGACGAAGACGCTGCGGTTCACGAGCCATTATGCTGTATCCTACCTAAATCCGTAAAGCGGGCCGGGGCGCAGCCGCGAGGGCGGCCGCCGGCGCGGAAAACCGGCTTACTTCTTCTTGCCGGCGATCGGCTTCGCCTTGCCCTTGCGGGTGCGCGCATTGGTGTGCGTGCGCTGGCCGCGAACGGGAAGGCCCTTGCGATGACGCAGGCCGCGATAGCAGGCAAGGTCCATCAGGCGCTTGATGTTCATCGCCGTGTTGCGGCGCAGGTCGCCCTCGACCGTGTGGTCGGCGTCCAGCGTTTCGCGGATCTGCAGGATTTCGGCGTCCGAAAGATCCTGGATGCGGCGCGCATGGTCGATGCCCAGCTTGTCGGCGATGCCGACGGCGGTCTTGCGGCCGATGCCGTGGATATAGGTGAGCGCGATGATAACGCGCTTGTTGGTGGGCAGGTTGACGCCCGCAATACGTGCCATACTGTTCTTTCTCCTGCTCCACAGGGCTCGCTGGCAGACGAGTCCTATCTCAAAGCGTCTGATTCCCAACGCAAAAAACGGACCACGAATACGCTTGCCGCGTTTCGCCGTCCGGTCAGGCTGTCGGAATGGAGGCGCAACTAAGGTGAGTCGGCCTGAAAGTCAAGCGAACTGCGGTGGTTCGCGCGGAGTGATCGGCGATCAGGACTGCGAGGTAAGCGCGACGGCGCGATCGTGCAAGCGGCCGACGACGGCCCGGTGGATTCCCGGGGCGCAGGCGATCACGCCAAAGGCCTGCGCGCGCGGGGTGTTGAACGCCAGCGCCT